>NZ_JBEGDJ010000001.1:0-364870 GCF_040191335.1 Nocardioides sp. YIM 152588
TTCGACCTGAAATCACGAGCGGGCTACCAGTCAGCCAACCCCCGCGGTAGGAAAGTGTCCGCGATGTCTTGAGACATATGTGTCCGCGATGTCCCGAGACACAACACATCGGAATACGGGGTTCCCGGGCACACGACCCATCCGCACCCCAGCCCGTCTCGAGTCGTGTGCCCCAGCCAGCGGTATAGCGGGCTCTCGGGCACACGACCCACGCCCGCCGCCGCCCGCGCGTCCTCACCCAAGAAGTCGAACGTCAGACATGACCGCCAGGTCCGCACCACGATCGGCGACGCCGCCTCCCGCACGACCTGTCCGGAGGTACGTACCGGGACGGGAGCGGCTCGCGATGCACCAGGGGAGCGCCTTCGCACGAGGCGGGACGCACGGTTGCCGAGCTGTCTAGCGGCGCCTCGGCTCGGTCCCGTTCCGGACCCGCTCGGCGATGTCACCGACGTCGTCCAGTTGTCCTGAGGCCACCTCGATGATCACGTCGTACGCCTGATCGTTGGTCAGCGTGAGCCGGAGGCCGTTGAGCCCCAGAAAGGCGATCGTGGCCGCCAGCGACAGGCGCTTGTTGCCGTCGACCAGGGCATGGTTGCGCGCCAGCGAGTGCAACAGCGCTGCTGTCTTGTCCTCGACGCTCGGATAGGCATCGGCGCCGAACACGGACGCCTGCGGACGCGCCAGGGCGGACTCCAGGAGCCCGGGATCGCGGACCGGCACCTCCGGGCCGAGTGTTCGCTCTGCGACGTGGAGCAACTCGGTCAGGGTCAGGTAGATCACTGACCGAGGCGCTCCAGTGCCTCCGCGTAGCGCGGCAGCTCGTCATCGAGAATCTGGTCCAGGAGTTCGGCGCGGCTGTGGTTCTCGACGTACTCGCGCACGGCCTGCCGGGCCACCTCCTGCATCGACCGTGACTCCATCTGAGCGCGGCGGCGCAGCGCCTCCGTCTCGTCAGCGGTCAGCCGCAGGGTCATCGCCATGCTGCAACGGTATCAGGCATGACACCATTCGGCCGGCCCAAATCCAGCTGGACGGCAGGTCGTAGTGCCCAGGACCCGCGTCTGCGGAGCGGGCGGGTCGCACCCGCTCGCCGCGCCCCGGCAACTACGCTCCCGAGGCGTGTCGCAGGAACCGGACCGGGAGAGCGCGGAGGCCGCCGCCGCGGCCTACGAGGCCGCCCTCGGCGACGCCCGCGGCGACCGCCGCGCCCGGGGCGCGTTCTACACGCCGCCCGCGCTGGTCGCCTGGATCCTCGACCGCGCCCTGACGCCGGAGACCCGGCGCGTGCTGGACCCGGCGTGCGGCACCGGCCACTTCCTGGTCGCGGCCGCGCGGCGCCTCGGCGACGTGCGCGCGGTGCACGGCTCCGACCTGGACCCCGAGGCCGTCCGCCTGGCCCGCGCCCGGCTCGCGGCGCTGGACCCGACGGTGCCGGCCGAGGAGATCGCCGCGCGGGTGCGGGTGGCCGACGGGCTGGAGTCCTGGGCGGGGGAGGCGTTCGACGCCGTCGTCGGCAACCCGCCGTTCCTCGGCCAGCTGCGCCGCCGTACGGCGGGACAGACGGGTGGCCTGGGCGCCTACACCGACACCAGCGCGGCCTTCCTGCACCGGTCGCTCTCCCTGGTGCGTCCCGGCGGGATCGTCGCCCTGGTGCAGCCGCTGTCGGTGCTGGCCGCCCGCGACGCCGGCCCGGTCCGCGCCGGGGTCGCCGAGCGCGGCGCGGTCGTCGACTTCTGGTGCCACGAGCGGCCGGTGTTCGAGGGGACCCCGGTGCTCACCTGCGTGCCGGTCGTCCGGGCCGGGGCGACCGGCGGTGTCGGGCCCGACGGGTGGGGCGCGCTCGCGGCGCCCTCGTTCGGCATCCCCGCGGTGGACCTGCCCACCGCTGCCGGGGTGCTCGGTGACGTCGCCGCCTGCACGGCCGACTTCCGCGACCAGTACTACGGGCTGCGTCCCTACGTCCGCGACGCCCGCCCCGGCGAGGTGGCCGCGCCGCCACCCGACCACGCGCCGCTGGTGACCAGCGGCCTGATCGACCCGGCCGAGCCGCGCTGGGGGAGCGTGCCGACCCGCTTCGCCCGCAACCCGTACGACGCCCCGCTGGTCGACCTCGCCGCCCTCCGCGCCGGGCCGGACCCGGCGTTGGCACGGTGGGCGGAGGCGCGGCTGGTGCCCAAGGTGCTGGTCGCCGCCCAGGGGCGGGTGATCGAGGCCGTCGCCGACGCGGCGGGCGGCTGGCTGCCGTCCGTGCCGGTGCTCACCGTCGTACCCAGGGGTCCGGAGCCCGGAGTCCTGTGGCGGGTGCTCGCCCTCACGCTGGCCCCGCCGGTCGTCGCGGACGCAGCCGCCCGTTACCTCGGCACGGGGCTCACCCCGGGTTCGATCAAGGTCAGCGCCCGCCAGCTGTCCGGCCTGCCGCTGCCGACCGACCGCACGGCCTGGGCCGAGGGCGCCGAGCTGGCTCGGCGCGCGCAGGAGGCGCCGTCCGACGAGCGCCCCGAGGTGCTGGCCGCCGTCGGCGCGGCGATGACCCGCGCCTACGGCCTCGACCCGGAGGGCGACGGCGCGGAGGTGCTGGCGTGGTGGCGCGACCGGCTGCCGCGCGGCGACCGGGCCGCGGCCGGGACCCGCCGATAACCCGGTCGCCCACCGTCGGAGGGGCCTCCTAGGATCGATCGGGTGCAGCAGCCCCAGCCCTCGACGAGCGCCGCGGAGACGGCGGATCCCGCGACCGGGTCGATGATCTGGGCGCGCGGCCTGCGCAAGTCGTTCGGCGGCTTCGAGGCGGTCCGGGGCATCGATCTCGACGTCCGCCGCGGCGAGGTCTTCGCGTTCCTCGGCCCGAACGGCGCGGGCAAGTCCTCCACGATGCGGATGATCGCGGCGGTCTCGCCGGTCAGCGGCGGCGAGCTGCGGATCCTCGGCATGGACCCCGCGGTCGACGGCCCCGCCATCCGCGGGCGGCTCGGCGTCTGCCCGCAGGAGGACAACCTCGACATCGAGATCGACGTCGCCGACAACCTCTACGTCTACGGCCGCTACTTCGGCCTGCCCAAGGCCGTCATCCGGGAGCGGGTCGGGGAGCTGCTCGAGTTCGCGAAGCTGACCGACCGCGCGCACGCGATGGTCGAGGAGCTCTCGGGCGGCATGAAGCGGCGGCTCACCATCGCCCGGTCCCTGGTCAACCGCCCCGAGCTGCTGCTGCTCGACGAGCCGACGACCGGTCTCGACCCGCAGGCGCGGCACCTGCTGTGGGACCAGCTGTTCCGGCTCAAGCAGTCCGGGGTGACGCTCGTCCTCACGACCCACTACATGGACGAGGCCGAGCAGCTGGCCGATCGGCTGGTGGTGATGGACAAGGGGCTGATCGTGGCCCAGGGCGCCCCGCAGGACCTGATCCGGGAGCACTCGACGCGTGAGGTCGCCGAGCTCCGGTTCGGCGTCGGAGAGCACGACGCGCTCGCCGCGAAGGTCGAGGACCTCGGGGAGCGCGTCGAGGTGCTGCCCGACCGTCTGCTCGTCTACGCGCACGACGGCGAGGAGGTCGTCACCCGGGTGCACGAGCGGGGGCTCGTCCCGCTGGCGACCCTGGTCCGACGCTCCACGCTGGAGGACGTCTTCCTCCGGCTCACCGGCCGCACCCTGGTGGACTGAGGGGTCTGATGGACGGCACGCTCGAGCACCCGGTCCTCGCGCCCCGCACGTCGCTCGGCCTGTGGCAGGGGATCGGCCGGCAGGCCGACTACTGGGCGACGCTGTGGCGGCGCACCTGGCGCGGCGTCCTGGTCTCCTCGTTCCTCTCGCCGTTCCTGTACGTGATCGCGATGGGTGTGCTGCTCGGCGGCTTCATCGAGGCCGACCCCGCCCGGCTCGAGGGCGCGACGTCGTACCTGGCCTTCGTGGTCCCCGGCCTGATCGCGGCGCACGCGATGCAGACCGCGGTCTCCGAGACCACCTACCCGGTGATGGGCATGATCAAGTGGCAGCGGATCTACGAGTCGATGCTGGCCACGCCGCTGGAGCCGCGTCACGTGGTCGGCGCCCACCTCTCCTCCGTGGTGCTGCACCTGGCGGCGACCTGCGGTCTCTACACCCTGGTGATGGTGCCGTTCGGGGTCTTCGCGACCTGGTGGGGCCCGCTCCTGGCGTTCGGCGCGCAGGTGCTGTGCGGCACGGCGTTCGCGACGCTGGTCTACGGCTTCTCCACCCGGGTCACCAACGACCAGGCCTTCGGGGTGCTGTTCCGGCTCGGCGTCTTCCCGCTCTTCCTCTTCTCCGGTGCCTTCTTCCCGGTCTCCAACCTGGGCGAGGTCGGCGCCTGGGCGGCCCGGCTGACGCCGCTGTGGCACGGGGTCAACCTGTCCCGGATGTTCGCCCTCGACAACGTCACCTGGTGGGTCGCCGCGGTCAACGCCGGCGTGCTGCTGGTGCTCGCCGCGATCGGCTGGCGGTGGTCGGTCTCGGGCCTCACGAAACGGATGATCACGTGACCGCCCTCGCGGGCCCGGCCGCCGCACCCGCACCGCTGACCCGATGGGCGGCGGTCCGGCTGCTCGTGCTGCGCAACTTCCTCTGCTACCGCCGCGCCTGGAAGCTCTTCCTCACCGGCTTCCTGGAGCCCGTCTTCTACCTGTTCTCCATCGGCATCGGGGTCGGCGCGCTCGTCGAGGGGTTCACCGTCGGCGGCCGCGAGGTGTCCTACGCGGCCTTCGTGGCGCCCGGGATGCTGGCGGCCTCGGCCTTCAACGGGGCGCTGCTGGACTCGACGTACAACGTGTTCTTCAAGCTGCGGTACCTGAAGCTCTACGACCAGATCCTGGCCACCCCGATGACCACCCGCGACGTGGCCCGCGGGGAGATCGCGTGGGGCCAGCTGCGGGGGAGTGTGTACGCCGCCGCGTTCCTGCTGGTGATGCTCGCGATGGGGTTGATCGAGTCGTGGTGGGCGCTGCTCGCGCTGCCGGCCGCGGTGCTGATCGGGTTCGCGTTCAGCGCGGTCTGCATGGCCGCCACCACCTGGATGCGCACGTTCCAGGACTTCGACAAGATCACGCTGGTGCAGCTGCCGCTGTTCCTCTTCTCGGCGACCTTCTTCCCGGTCGACACGTTCGCCGGCCCGGTGCGCTGGATCGTCGAGTGCACCCCGCTCTACCGCGGCGTCGTGCTCTGTCGCGAGCTCACCCTCGGTACCCCGTCGGCCGCCTCGCTGGTCTCGGTGGTCTACCTGCTGGTGATGGGCGCGATCGGGCTGGCCGTGGTGCGCCGCCGTCTGGACCGCCTGCTGCTGACCTGAGGCGGCTCCCCACCGGTGGGCCGGCGCGGGGCATGATGGCTGGGCACGACGGCTGGGGCGGACGATCCGCGAACGGAGGACGGATGAGTCGGAAGCGGACGGTGTGGTGGACCCTCGGCGGGGTCGCACTGGTGGTCCTGGTGGCGGGGATGCTGCTCTTCCAGCCCTGGCTGCTCTTCATCGACGAGACCGTCGAGGAGGCCGACGACGCGGCCGAGGTGGTCAGCACCGCGACCGGCGGCATCGGTGACACCAGCATCCCGTCGCCGGCCCCGTCGGCCGACGGATCCGAGGAGACGCCCACCGGGCCGACCCGGGTGGAGCTGGCCCGCGGGAAGTTCATCGACGCCGAGCACGGCACGTCGGGGACCGCGGTCGTCTACCGCCGCGACGACGGCAGCCGCTACCTGCGGCTGGAGGACCTCGACACCTCCAACGGCCCGGACCTGCACGTGTGGATCACCGACCAGCCCAGCGGCGGTGACTGCAACGGGTGCTTCGGCTCCTGGGGCATCTACGACGACGGCGACTACGTGCGGCTCGGGGAGCTGAAGGGCAACCAGGGCTCGCAGAACTACGAGATCCCGAAGGGCGCCGACCTGGCCGGGCTGACGTCGGTGGTGATCTGGTGCGACCAGTTCAACGTGGCGTTCGGGACCGCCGACGTGAGCGGCATGGCGGCCTGAAGCCACCGCTCAGCGCGGGCGGGCGGCGCCGCGCAGCCGTGCGGTGATGGCGCGGGCCGTCCTGGTCACGGCCTCCGCGGTCTCCCTGATCTCCTGGGCCGGGCCCGCGGCGCCCGCGGCGCCCGCGGCGCCCTCGGGCCGACCGGTCCCGGGGGAGTCGGGGTAGGTGACGGCGATCGCGGCCACCGGGTGCCCGTTGTGGTCGTGCACCGCCACCGCGACCGACGCGAAGCCGGGCGTGATCTCGCCCGCCTCGGTCGCGTAGCCCCGGGCCCGGGTGTCGGTGAGCAGGCTGCGCAGCGCCCGCGGGCCGTCCGGCCCGAGCCCGTGCCGGTCGATGAAGGCCGACCGGTCCGGGTAGAGCGCCCGCACCTGGGCCGCCGGCAGGTCCGCCAGGATGGCGCGGCCGCTCGCGGTCAGGTGCGCCGGCAGGCGTACGCCGACGTCGGTGACCAGCGGCGGGCGGCCGGGCGCCCGCTCCTCGATCACGTAGAGCACGTCGCGGCCGTGGGGCACGGCCAGGTGCGCCGACTGCCCGACCCGGTCCACCAGGGCGGCCAGCGGGCGGCGCGCGACCCGCTGCAGCGGCTCCTGGCGCACGTAGCCGGAGCCGACCTCGAACGCGGCCACGCCCACGCCGTACCGGCGCTCGTCGGGCAGGTGCACCACGAAGCCCTCGTCGGCCATGGCGGTCAGCAGGTGGTAGGTCGTCGAGCGGGGGATGCCGACCTCGCGGGCGATCCGGTCGACGGGGACCGGCTCGGGCTGGGCGGCCAGGAAGCGCAGCACCCGGAGGGCTCGCGTGGCCGCCGGCACGTTGCTCATCGGTCCTCCTGCGTCGGGGGTGGGTCGTGTGCCTGAGACCCCGGCCTGGCGGGGCCTCAGGCACACGACCCGGAATGTCTCGTATCCGAGACACTAGGGTGCCACGGGTGGCTGGTCCGGGCCACCCGGTGGGCGTTTGATGGAGGCATGCAGCAGTTCATCGAGGTCGGCACCGGACCGGTGTCGTTCGCCGACGTGATCGCCGTGGCCCGTGACGGGGCCGGCGTGCGACTCACCGAGGAAGCGCAGAAGGCCATCGAGCACGCCCGCGGCGTCGTCGAGGACCTCGCGTCCGCCCCGACGCCGGCGTACGGCATCTCCACCGGCTTCGGCGCCCTGGCCACCCGTCACATCCCCAACGAGCTCCGCGCCCAGCTCCAGCGCTCGCTGGTCCGCTCGCACGCGGCCGGCTCCGGCCCCGAGGTCGAGGCCGAGGTGACCCGCGCGCTGATGCTGCTGCGGCTCTCCACCCTGGCCACCGGCCACACCGGCGTCCGGCCGGCGACCGCCCAGCTCCTCGCCGACCTGCTCACGCACCGGATCACCCCGGTCGTCCACGAGTACGGCTCGCTGGGCTGCTCCGGCGACCTGGCCCCGCTCTCGCACTGCGCGCTGGCGCTGCTCGGCGAGGGCGACGTCCGCGACGCCGCGGGGACGCTGATGCCGGCCGCCGAGGCACTGGCCGCCGCCGGCCTCACGCCCGTCGAGCTGGCCGCGAAGGAGGGCCTGGCCCTCATCAACGGCACCGACGGCATGCTCGGCATGCTGGTGATGGCCCTGGACGACCTCGGCCGCCTGATGCGCACCGCTGACATCGCCGCCGCGATGAGCGTCGAGGGCCAGCTCGGCACCGACCGCGTCTTCGCCGCCGAGCTGCAGGCGATCCGCCCGCACCCCGGCCAGGCCTCCTCCGCCGCCAACCTGGTCGCGCTGCTGGCCGACTCCGGCGTGGTCGCCTCGCACCGCGGCCCCGACTGCAACCGGGTCCAGGACGCCTACTCCCTGCGCTGCACCCCGCAGGTGCACGGCGCCGCCCGCGACACCATGGCCCACGCCGCCAGCGTCGCCCGCGTCGAGCTCGCCAGCGCCGTCGACAACCCCGTCGTGGTCGGCGACCGCGTCGAGTCCAACGGCAACTTCCACGGCGCCCCCGTCGCCTACGTGCTCGACTTCCTCGCGATCGCGGCCGCCGACATCGCCAGCATCAGCGAGCGCCGTACCGACCGGTTCCTGGACAAGGCCCGCAACCACGGCCTGCCGCCGTTCCTCGCCGACGACCCGGGCGTCGACTCGGGCCACATGATCGCCCAGTACACGCAGGCCGCGATCGTCTCCGAGCTCAAGCGCCTCGCGGTCCCGGCCTCGGTCGACTCGATCCCCTCCAGCGCGATGCAGGAGGACCACGTGTCGATGGGCTGGTCGGCCGCCCGCAAGCTGCGCCGCTCGATCGACGGCCTCACCCGGGTGATCGCCGTCGAGGTGCTCACCGCCGCCCGCGCGCTCGACCTGCGCGCCCCGCTCGACCCGTCCCCGGCCACCGGCGCCGTCGTCTCCCTGCTCCGGGAGCACGGCATCGAGGGCCCGGGCACGGACCGCTTCCTGGCCCCCGAGATCGCCACCTGTGTCGACCTCGTCCGCGACGGCGCGGTGCTCCGGGCCGCCGAGAACGTGATCGGAGAACTCGCATGACCGACCTGACCCAGCAGGACAACCCGCGCCTGCCCATCCACGCCGCCACCGGCACCGAGCTGACCGCGAAGTCGTGGCAGACCGAGGCCGCGCTGCGGATGCTGATGAACAACCTCGACCCCGACAACGCGGAGAACCCCGCCGACCTCGTCGTGTACGGCGGCACCGGCCGCGCTGCGCGCTCGTGGGAGGCGTACGACGCGATCGTCCGCGCCCTGCGCGACCTCGAGCCCGACGAGACGCTGCTGGTCCAGAGCGGCAAGCCGGTCGGCGTGATGCGGACCAACGAGTGGGCCCCGCGCGTGCTGATCGCCAACTCCAACCTGGTCGGCGACTGGGCCAACTGGGAGGAGTTCCGGCGGCTGGAGGACCTCGGGCTGACCATGTACGGCCAGATGACGGCCGGCTCGTGGATCTACATCGGCACCCAGGGCATTCTGCAGGGCACCTACGAGACCTTCGCCGCGGTCGCCGACAAGCGCTTCGGTGGCACCCTGGCCGGCACCATCACCGTGACCGCCGGCCTCGGCGGCATGGGCGGCGCCCAGCCGCTCGCGGTCACCATGAACGACGGCGTCGCGATCTGCATCGAGTGCGACCCGCACCGCATCCAGCGCCGCCTGGAGACCCGCTACCTCGACGTGGAGGCCGACTCCCTCGAGCACGCCCTCGAGCTGGCGGTGCAGGCCCGCGACGAGCGCCGCGCGCTCTCGATCGGCGTGCTCGGCAACGCCGCCGAGATCCTCCCGCAGCTGCTGGAGATGGAGGCGCCGATCGACATCGTCACCGACCAGACCTCCGCCCACGACCCGCTGTTCTACCTCCCCGTCGGCGTGCCGTTCGAGGAGTGGCAGCAGCGCCGCGAGGCCGACCCGGTCGGCTTCACCAAGGAGGCGCAGGCCTCGATGGCCGCGCACGTCGCCGCGATGGTCGGCTTCATGGACCGCGGCGCCGAGGTCTTCGACTACGGCAACTCGATCCGCGACGAGGCGCGCAAGGGCGGCTTCGACCGGGCCTTCGACTTCCCCGGCTTCGTGCCCGCCTACATCCGGCCGCTCTTCTGCGAGGGCAAGGGCCCGTTCCGCTGGGCCGCGCTGTCGGGCGACCCGGCCGACATCGCCGCCACCGACAAGGCGATCCTCGAGCTCTTCCCGGAGAACGAGAAGCTGCGCCGCTGGATCACCATGGCCGAGGAGCGCGTCGAGTTCCAGGGCCTGCCCGCCCGGATCTGCTGGCTGGGGTACGGCGAGCGGCACAAGGCCGGCCTGAAGTTCAATGAGATGGTCGCCAACGGTGAGCTCAAGGCCCCGATCGTGATCGGTCGCGACCACCTCGACTGCGGGTCGGTCGCCTCGCCCTACCGCGAGACCGAGGCGATGGCCGACGGCTCCGACGCGATCGCCGACTGGCCGCTGCTCAACGCCCTGGTCAACACCGCCTCCGGCGCCACCTGGGTGTCGCTGCACCACGGCGGCGGGGTCGGCATCGGCCGCTCGATCCACGCGGGCCAGGTGATCGTCGCCGACGGCACCGAGCTCGCCGCGCAGAAGATCGAGCGCGTGCTCACCAACGACCCGGGCATGGGCGTCATCCGCCACGTCGACGCGGGCTACGAGCGGGCCGAGGAGGTCGCCGCCGAGCGCGGCGTGCGGGTTCCGCGATGACCGTTCCGGACTTCGAGGAGATGTGGTCCTCGCTGCTGCCGATCGGACGGTCGGCGGCCAGCGGGGGCTACTTCCGCCAGCCCTGGCACAGCGCCGAGGGCGAGCTGCGCGCCTGGTTCGTCGAGGAGGCGACGCGGCGCGGGCTGTCGGTCGAGGATGACCGCTTCGGCAACGTGGTCGCCTGGTGGCGGCCGGCCGGCGTCGAGGGCCCCGCGGTGCTGACCGGCAGCCACCTGGACAGCGTCCTCGACGGCGGCGCGTTCGACGGCCCGCTGGGAGTGGTGTCCGCGCTGGCGGCGTACGACCGGATGGTCGCGGCCGGGGTGAGGCCGGACCGGCCGCTGGGGATCGGCGTCTTCGCCGAGGAGGAGGGGTCGCGGTTCGGCCGCGCCTGCCTCGGCTCGCGGCTGGCGGTGGGAGCGGCGTCCTGGGACGACGCCCGCTCGCTCACGGACGCCGACGGCGTCCGCCTGGGTGACGTGGTCGAGGGTGGGGACCCCTCGGCCTGGCTGGGGGGTGTGGGGGCCTACGTCGAGCTCCACGTGGAGCAGGGACGTGGGCTGGTGGATCGCGACGCGGCGGTGGGGACCGCGAGCGGGATCTGGCCGCACGGCCGGTGGCGCTTCGACTTCACCGGCCGCGCGGACCACGCCGGCGCCGCCCGGATGGAGGACCGCGCCGACCCGATGCTCGCCTACGCGATGACGGCGCTGGCGGCGAACAAGCAGGCCCGGCTGTCGGGGCAGCGGGCCACGTTCGGCCGCGTCGAGGTCGCGCCCAACGGCACGAACGTGGTGCCGTCACGGGTCACCGGCTGGCTCGACGCGCGCGCGGACTCGCCGGAGGGCATGGCCGGGCTCGTGGCCGAGATCGAGCGGCAGGCGGGGGCCCGCGCCGAGCGCGACGGCACCTCGCTGGCCGTGACCCCCGAGTCGGTCACCGGAGCAGTCACCTTCGACCCGGTACTGCGGGGGCGGGTCGACGGGCTGCTCGGTGGATCGGTCCCGGTGCTGCCCAGCATCGCCGGCCACGACGCCGGCGTGCTGCAGGAGGCCGGCATCCCGACCGCCATGCTCTTCGTGCGCAACCCCACCGGGGTCTCGCACGCGCCGGACGAGTCGGCCGGGATGGACGACTGCCTGGCCGGCGTCGAGGCGCTGGCGACGGCGCTGACCGGGCTGGTCACCGGTCCCGGCCCCGGGCCGGTCGAGGAGGGGGCGGCGTGACGGCGTACCTGCTGGAGCGGGCGTGGGTCGACGGCGCGATGTGCGACGACGTGCTCGTCGAGGTCGAGGACGGCGTCTTCACTGCCGTCACTCCGGTCACGCCGGACGGGCAGTTCCCGCGCTTGACGGGCGTTGCAACGCCTGTCAAGCGCGGGAATCACCGGTCGACCGGTGATTCCGCCACCCCCATCCCCGGCCTCACCCTCCCCGGCTTCACCAACACCCACAGCCACGCCTTCCACCGCGCCCTCCGCGGCCGCGTCCAGGTCGGCCAGGGCAGCTTCTGGACGTGGCGCGACCGGATGTACGAGGTGGCCAACCGGCTCGACCCGGACACCTACTTCGACCTGGCCCGCGCCACGTTCGCCGAGATGGTGGCGGCCGGCTACACCTCGGTGAGCGAGTTCCACTACGTCCACCACCAGCCCGACGGCACCCCGTACGACGACCCGAACGCCCTGGGGCACGCGGTCGTCGCCGCGGCGGCCGAGGCCGGCATCCGGCTCCGCCTGATCGACACCTGCTACCTGGCCGGCGGCATCGGCCAGCCCCTGGGACCGCTGCAGCGGCGCTTCGACGACGGGGACGCCGACCGGTGGGCGGCGCGCGTGGCCGACATCGAGCACGACCGGGTCGGCGGCGCCATCCACTCCGTGCGCGCGGTCCCGCGGGACCAGCTCGCCACGGTCGCGAAGGCGACGCAGGGCCGGCAGCTGCACATCCACGTCTCGGAGCAGCCCGCCGAGAACGAGGCCTGCCTGGCGGCGTACGGGATGACCCCGGTCCGCCTGCTCGCCGAGGCCGGCGCGCTCGGCCCGGAGACCACCGCGGTGCACGCCACGCACCTGACCGCCGACGACGTCGGGCTGCTCGCCGAGACCGACACCGAGGTCAGCTTCTGCCCGACCACCGAGCGCGACCTCGGCGACGGGATCGGCCCCGCCCGGGCGCTGCACGACGCCGGCGTGCGGCTCAGCCTCGGCAGCGACAGCCAGGCGATCATCGACCCGTTCGACGAGATGCGTGCCCTGGAGGGCCACGAGCGCCTCGCCTCGATCCGGCGCGGACGGTTCACCGCCGACCAGCTGCTCGGCTTCGGCGCGGGTCGGATCGCGGTGGGCGAGCCGGCGGACCTGGTCACGATCGACCCGGAGAGCCCGCGGACCGCGGGCAGCGGAGCCGACCAGCACACGGCCGTGTACGCCGCCGCGCCGGCCGACGTCCGGCGGGTGATGGTGGACGGGCGGGTCGTCTTCGAGGGCGACCACCCACAGGTGGGCGCGGACCTCGGCCGCGCCATCGGACGACTGTGGACCACGACGGGGAAGTGAGCACCCAGATGACCGCGACGCTGCTGACCGGGATCGGTGAGCTGGCCACGAACGACCCGACGCTCGACGGCACCGGTGCCGGTCCGCTGGCGACGCTCGCCGACGCGGCGGTCGTCTGGGAGGGCGGGCGGATCGCGTGGGTGGGCCGCGCTTCGGACGCCCCCGACGCCGACACCCGGATCGACGCCGGCGGCCGCGCCGTGATCCCCGGCTTCGTGGACAGCCACAGCCACCTCGTCTTCGCCGGCGACCGGGCGCTGGAGTTCCGCGCCCGGATGGCGGGGGAGCGGTACGCCGCCGGCGGCATCCGCACCACGGTGGCGGCGACCCGCGGTGCGAGCGACGACGACCTCCGCGCCAACGTGGCCCGGCTGGTCGACGAGATGCGGCGCCAGGGCTCGACGACGGTGGAGATCAAGTCCGGCTACGGCCTGAGCGTGGAGGACGAGGCCCGCGGACTGCGGATCGCCCGCGAGGCCACGCCGGAGACCACGTTCCTCGGCGCCCACGTGGTCCCCGCCGAGTACGCCGACGACCCGGCCGGCTACGTCGACCTGGTCACCGGTCCGATGCTCGAGGCGGCCGCACCGCACGCGCGCTGGATCGACGTCTTCTGCGAGACCGGCGCCTTCGACGCCGACCAGGCGCGGCGGATCCTGGCGGCCGGCGCCGCGGCCGGCCTCCGGGGGCGGCTGCACGCCAACCAGCTGACGTACGGCGAGGGGGTCCGCCTGGCCTGCGAGCTGGGCCTGGCCGCGGTCGACCACTGCACGTTCCTCTCGGACGAGGACGTGGCGGCGCTCGCCGACTCGGGCACGGTGGCCACCCTGCTGCCGGGCGTGGAGTTCTCCACCCGCCAGCCCTACCCGGACGCCCGCCGGCTCCTCGACGCCGGTGTGCGGGTCGCGCTGGCCAGCGACTGCAACCCGGGCTCCTGCTACACCAGCTCGCTGCCGTTCTGCATCGCGATGGCGGTGCGGGAGATGGGGATGACCCCCGAGGAGGCCGTGCACGCCGCGACCGCGACCGGCGCCCTCGCGCTGGACCGCGACGACGTGGGGCGGATCGCCGTCGGCGCGCGCGCCGACCTCGCCCTGCTCGACGCACCGACCCACGTCCACCTCGCGTACCGCCCTGGCGTGCCGCTCGTGACCCGGGTGTGGCAGGAAGGCCGGGAGGGCTGACCGCCAAGAGCGGGGTAGTCCCTGACCAAAAGCACCCCGCGGACGGGGATTCAGGTGCTTTTCGTCAGGGACTACCCGCCTCGGGCCGCCCCGCTGTGGCAGGAAGGCCCGGAGTGCTGACCGGAATCCGATCGCCGGGGTTCGGAGGCGTCGGGGATGATGGACCCGTGAGGCACACGGAGTTCTGGTCGCGGATGGAAGAGCACCTCGGGGCGGGGTACGCCTCGGCATGGGCCGACCAGGTCGTGATGGGCTCGCTGGAGCACCGGACGGCGCGCGAGGCGCTCGACGCCGGCGTGACGCCCAAGGAGGTGTGGCGCGCGGTCCACGAGACGCTCGGGCTTCCGGAGCGCGACCGTTGAGCCACTCCCATGACCGCGCGTGGGCCCAGCGCCGGACGGTGCGCGTCCTGGTGCTGACCCAGGCGGTCGGCGCCATCGGCATCACCATCGGCATCGCGACGGCCTCGCTGCTCGCCCGCGACCTGTCGGGCTCCGAGGCGCTCTCCGGGCTCGCGCAGACGTCGCAGGTGCTGGGCGCGGCGGTGATCTCGTTCCTGCTGGCCGGGCTGATGGGGCGCCGCGGCCGACGCTTCGGCCTGGCCACCGGCTACCTGCTCGGCGCCAGCGGCGGCGCGCTGGTGGTCCTGGCCGGCGTGGTGGAGTCGATGGTCGTGCTCCTGGGTGGTGCGGTCCTGCTGGGCGCGGCGACGGCGGCCAACAGCGCCGCGCGGTACGCCGCCACCGACCTGGCCACCGACCACGACCGCGCCCGGTCGCTGTCGCTGGTGGTCTGGGCGACCACGATCGGTGCCGTCGCCGGCCCGAACCTGACCGGCCCGGCGGGCGCCTTCGCCCGGACCGTCGGCATCCCGGAGCTGGCCGGCCCGTTCGCCATCGCCGCGATGGGCATGCTGCTGGCGGCGATCGTGGTGACCGTCGGCCTGCGCCCCGACCCGCTGCAGCTGGCCCAGCGGCTGGCCGAGACCGAGCGCGCGGTGCCGGCCGCCGGCGCGACCGTCCCCCCGGTCGGTACGTCGTCGTGGCGGGCCGCCCGAGCGGCGGTGGCCGCGCGCCCGGTGCTGGGCTACGCCATCGCCGGCCTGGCGATGGCGCACGCGGCCATGGTCGGGGTGATGGTGATGACGCCGCTGCACATGGAGCACGGCGGTGCCGAGCTGGAGATCATCGGCCTGGTGATCAGCGGCCACGTGCTGGGCATGTTCGCCTTCTCGCCGCTGGTCGGCGTCCTCGCCGACCGCGTGGGCCGGCCGCCCGTGCTGGGCGCCGGGGGCGGGGTGCTGATCGCGGCGCTGCTGCTCTGCGCCTCCTCGCCCAGCGGCATGTCGTGGCAGGTCTCGGCGGGGCTCTTCCTGCTCGGCGTGGGCTGGTCGTTCGCGATGGTCTCCGCGTCGACCCTGGTCGCCGAGCACGCGCCGCTGGAGGCGCGCACCGCCGTGCAGGGCACGTCGGACCTGGTGATGGGCATGACCGCGGCCGGCGCCGGCGCGCTCGCCGGGCTGATCGTGGACCTGGCCGGCTACCCGACGCTGGCGCTGGTGACCCTGGCGCTCGCCCTGGGCGTGATCGGCGCCGCCGTCCGTGCCCACGCGGAGCGGCACGCCGTGCCGGCCGAGGAGGCCGCCCTCGACGCCGCCGTCGGCGGCGAATGAGCGACACGCCGAGGAAATCCTGCGTTCGAACACCCGTTCGCCTAGCGTAGTCGGTGAGCGAGCGGCGAGACGAGCACCGGCGTCACGTCGTCCGCCCTCCGCAGGCTCGGTCCCTGGGGATCGCCACGCAGCACACGGCGTCCCTCCCCAGGACGGCGGGGGGAGGGACGAAGTGTCGGAGGTCTGGTCTAGCGTCACCGCCCGAGATGACACGCAAAACCGCCAAGAACGCGACGAAGACTTCCGCGCAGCAATCCAGCACAAGGAGATCAGCCATGGCCGCTGACGACCGTATGAAGGCGCTCGACGCCGCCCTTCTCAACATCGAGAAGTCCTACGGCAAGGGCTCGGTGATGCGCCTGGGCGACGAGACCCGGGCCCCGCTCGACGTGATCCCGACCGGTGCGATCTCGCTCGACGTCGCGCTGGGCCTCGGTGGCCTGCCGCGCGGCCGGGTCGTGGAGATCTACGGTCCGGAGTCCTCCGGTAAGACGACGGTCGCCCTGCACGCGGTGGCCAACGCCCAGCGCGCCGGCGGCATCGTGGCGTTCATCGACGCCGAGCACGCGCTCGACCCGGAGTACGCGAAGGCGCTCGGCGTCGACACCGACGCCCTGCTGGTCTCGCAACCCGACTCGGGTGAGCAGGCGCTGGAGATCGCGGACATGCTGGTCCGCTCCGGCGCGCTCGACCTGATCGTCATCGACTCCGTGGCCGCGCTGGTGCCGCGGGCCGAGATCGAGGGCGAGATGGGCGACAGCCACGTGGGTCTCCAGGCCCGCCTGATGAGCCAGGCGCTCCGGAAGATGACCGGTGCGCTCAACCAGTCCAAGACGACCGCGATCTTCATCAACCAGCTGCGCGAGAAGATCGGCGTCATGTTCGGCTCGCCGGAGACCACCACCGGTGGTCGGGCGCTGAAGTTCTACGCCTCGGTCCGCCTCGACGTGCGCCGGATCGAGACCCTCAAGGACGGCACCGACATGGTCGGCAACCGGACCCGGGTCAAGGTCGTCAAGAACAAGGTGGCCCCGCCGTTCAAGCAGGCGGAGTTCGACATCATGTACGGCCAGGGCATCAGCCGCGAGGGCGGCCTGATCGACGTGGGCGTCGAGGCGGGCCTGGTCCGTAAGGCGGGCGCTTGGTACACCTACGAGGGCGACCAGCTCGGCCAGGGCAAGGAGAACGCCCGCAACTTCCTCAAGGACAACCCTGACCTGGCCAACGAGCTGGAGAAGAAGATCCTGGAGAAGCTCGGCGTCACCCCGCAGGTCGACGACCTGTCCGACGAGCCGATCGGCGTCGACAGCTTCTGATGCTGGGCAGCGGTGACGGCAAGGGCGTCGGCGCGGGGCCCGGGGTCGGCGACGCGCAGCGAGACGTCGACCCCGAGCCCGACCACGAGGCCATCGCCCGCAAGATCCTGCTCGACCAGCTGACGGGTCAGGCGCGCAGCCGCCACGAGCTGGCTGCGCGCCTGGCACGGCGCAACGTCCCCGAGGAGATCGCCGAGCGTCTGCTCGACCGCTTCACCGAGGTCGGCCTGATCGACGACGAGGCGTTCGCCCGCGCCTGGGTCGACAGCCGGCGGCGGACCCGAGGGTTGGCGCGCCCGGCGCTGGCGCAGGAGCTGCGCCGCAAGGGCATCGACGAGGAGACGCTGCGCGGCGTGCTCGACGAGGTCGATCCGGGAGCCGAGTCGGAGTCCGCCCGCGTGCTGGTCCGCAAGAAGATGAGGTCCATGCGCGGCCTCGACGAGACGGTCGCGATGCGGCGACTGACGGGCATGCTCGCGCGGAAGGGATATTCCGCGGGCGTCGCCTTCGCGGTGGTGCGCGAGGAGCTCGGTGCCACAGAATGGGCGGATGAGCACTGAGATGAGCGAGGCCGCGCCGGAGCGGGAGGTCCTGACCTACGAGGCCTTCGGGGAGGCAGTGCGGGACCTCGCACGCCAGGTCGTCGACGACGGCTTCGAGCCCGACATCGTGCTGGCCATCGCCCGCGGCGGCCTCGGTCTCGCGATGGGCCTCGCCTACGCCCTCGACGTGAAGAACCTCTCGGCCGTCAACGTCGAGTTCTACACCGGGGTGGACCAGCGGCTGGACGTCCCGATGATGCTGCCGCCGACGCCGGCGGCGATCGACCTGACCGGCATGAAGGTGCTCATCGCCGACGACGTGGCCGACAGCGGGCGCACGCTCGAGGCGGTCCGCGACTTCTGCGCCGACCACGTCGCCGAGACCCGCACCGCGGTGGTCTACGAGAAGCCGCGCTCGGTGATCAAGCCGGAGTACTCCTGGAAGTCGACCGACCTGTGGATCGACTTCCCGTGGTCCTCGCTGCCGCCGCTGGTCAACCGGCGCGGCGGCCTGGCGCACTGAGCACGACCTCGGGGCCGGGCACGCCGGTCGTGCCGGGCGCCGGGGCGTGCCGTCGGACGCGGCCCGACCGGCAGTAGGCTTCGCGCCATGAAGTTCGGCGCGGCGCTGCGGGTGCCCGGAGGCGAGGTCGACCTGACGTCGTACCGGGCCGACGGGACGCCGGGCTTCGCGGGCGGCAAGAAGTCCGGGACGAAGGCGCTGGCCAAGCTGGGCGCGGAGCTCGCCGAGCTGCAGGAGCGGCTCTTCGCCCACGGCCAGGCCGGCGGGGAACGCAGCGTGCTGCTGGTCCTGCAGGGGATGGACACCTCCGGCAAGGGCGGCACGCTGCGCTCGACGGTCGGGCTGGTGGACCCCCAGGGCGTGCGGATCACGTCCTTCAAGGCGCCGACCGACGAGGAGCTCGCCCACGACTTCCTGTGGCGGATCACCAACGCGCTGCCCGAGCCCGGGTACGTCGGGGTGTTCGATCGCTCCCAGTACGAGGACGTGCTGGCCGCACGGGTGCGGGGACTGGCGGCGCCGGACGAGATCGAGCGCCGCTACGACGCCATCAACGCCTGGGAGCGGGAGCAGATCGAGCGCGGCACGGTGCTCATCAAGTGCATGCTGCACATCAGCCCGGAGCAGCAGAAGCGCCGGCTCCTGCAGCGCCTGGACAACCCGGAGAAGCACTGGAAGTTCAGCCCGGGCGACATCGACGACCGGCGGCTCTGGCCGGAGTACCAGCGTGCCTACGAGATCGCACTGGAGCGCACCCACACCCAGCACGCGCCGTGGCACGTGATCCCAGCGGACCGGAAGTGGTACCGCAACCTCGCGGTCGCCCACCTGCTGCGCGAGGCGCTGCTCGGCCTGGACCTGCGGTGGCCCGTCGCCGACTTCGACGTCGCCGAGCAGCGGCGACGCCTGATCAAGGAGAAGCTCCACCTGTGATGCCGACCGTCATGGTCACGCGGTACGTCACGCCCCTGCGCGAGGGGGGCAGCCTCCCCGGCATCGTGGAGGGCGACGACCTCGGGACCTACGTGTGCAAGTTCCGCGGGGCCGGGCAGGGCCTGCGCGTGCTGGTCGCCGAGGTGATCGTGGCCGGGCTGGCCCGGCGCCTCGGGATCCCGACGCCCGACCAGGTGGTGCTGGACCTCGATCCGGCCCTGGCCCGCTACGAGGCCGACGAGGAGGTCCAGGACCTCCTCAAGGCGAGCGCCGGCCTCAACCTGGGCATCGACTTCCTGCCGGGGTCCTTCGGCTTCGACTCCTCGGTCGACCCCGACCCCGCCGTGGCCGGTCGCGTGCTGTGGCTGGACGCGCTCACCGCGAACGTCGACCGCAGCTGGCGCAACCCGAACCTGCTGGTGTGGCGCGGGGTCCTCTACGCCATCGACCACGGGGCGTCGCTGTACTTCCACTACTCCTGGCCGGGCGGCCCCGGCGACCCCCAGCGGTTCGCCCGTCAGCCGTTCGACGTGAGCGAGCACATCTTCGCCCGCTTCGCCGGCACCGCACGCGAGCAGGACGCGGAGCTCGCCGCGCTGCTGGACCGCGACGCCCTGGCCGGGATCGTCGGCGAGATCCCCGACGAGTGGCTCGAGCCGGTCCCCGGCGCGGAGGACGCCGCGGCCGTGCGCGCCCGGTACGTCGACTTCCTGCACGCCCGGGTGGGCGGCGACCGCGCGTGGCTGCCGGAGGTGACCCGGTGAGCACGGAGGCCGCGCCGTACCAGTACGTCGCGCTGCGGTGCGTGCCGCGTGTGGAGCGCGAGGAGTTCGTCAATGTCGGCGTGGTGCTCTACTGCCCGGACCGTGGCTTCCTCGGCTCGCTGTCGCTGGTCGACGAGGCGCGCCTGGCGGCGTTCGCACCGGGGATCGACGTGGCCGCGGTCCGCTCCGCGTTGGCGGCGGTGGAGTCGGTGTGCCGCGGCGACGCGCACGCCGCGTTCGGCGTCGGCCAGCGCGCGACCGCCTACGGCACGCGCCTGGCGAAGGACGACCAGGGCACGCGCTTCGGCCTGCTCAAGGCGCCCCGCAGCACGGTGCTGCAGCCGGGCCCGGTGCACGGAGGCGTGACCACGGACCCCGGCCGGACGCTGGAGCGCCTGCTGGAGACGCTCGTCGGTTGACCCGTCCCGCTCGGGCAGGGACGAGCGCACCCCCGAGTCGGCACAGACTCACCGCCGAGTCGGCACAAACTCACCGTCAGTTTGTGCCGACTCGCGCCTCAGACGGGGACGAGCTCGACCGCGCCGACGGCGTACCGGGCCAGGATGATGCGCGCCACCTCGGGGTGGGCGCCGAGCGGCTCGGAGACGGCCACGGCGCCGGCCTCGAGCGCCAGTTCGGTGGCCCTGTCGACCAGCGTGCCGGGGGCGAGGAACAGCGAGGCGACGGCGATGTGGCGCCGGCCCTCTCCGCGGAAGGCGCGCACCGCCTCCCCGGTGGCCGGCGGTGCGCTCGTGGCGTACGCCGCGGTCACCGGCAGCTTGTGGTGGGCGCCCCACACGCGGGCCAGCCGGGCGACGGCCTGGTTGGCGAGCGGGTCGGAGGTGCCGGCGGCCGCGAGCACGAGGGCGTCGAGCTCGCGGACGCGCGCCTCCTTGAGCGCGCTCCGCAGCCGCTGGTCGAGGACCTCCAGGAAACAGGCCTCGAGGCCGAGCACGGCGGTGGCCTGGATCTTGAGGCCGGGGTGGCGCTCGGTGGCCTCGGCGATCATCGCCGGCACGTCGACGCGGGCGTGGAACGCCTCGACGAGCAGGAGCGGTACGACGACGATCTCGTCGTAGCCGGCGCGGACCAGCCGGTCGACGACCGTCTGGAACCCTGGCTTGGACTTCTCCAGGAACGCCTTCTCGATCCGCAGGTCGGGGCGCTGGGCCTTGGCCTCCGCGACCAGCGCGGAGATGGTGGCAGCGGAGCGGGGGTCACGGCTGCCATGGGCGAGGGCAACCAGGGCGGGAGCGGTCATCTCTCGCTCCTCCTCTCGGACTTCCAGAACTACTCGGTGCTGTGCTTCTCGGTGCGGTGCTGTTTCCGGTGCTTCATCGGACGGTGCTGCGATCGGTGCTGCGGGTGGGTGGCGGGCTCGGTCAGGAGTGGATCCCGCACTCGGTCTTGCCGGTGCCGGCCCAGCGCCCGCTGCGCGGGTCCTCGCCGGGCGCCACGCGCCGCGTGCACGGTGCGCAGCCGATGGACGGGTAGCCGTCGTAGACCAGCGGGTTGACCAGGACGCCGTTCTCGGCGATGTAGCGCTCGACCTGCTCGTCGCTCCACCGAGCGATGGGGGAGACCTTGACCTTCCCCTTCTTGGCGTCCCAGCCGATCACCGGCGCGATCACCCGGTTCTGGGTCTCCGCGCGGCGCAGTCCGGTGGCCCAGGCGTCGTAGCCCGAGAGCGCCTCGGCGAGCGGCTTGACCTTGCGCAGGGCGCAGCACAGGTCGGGGTCGGTGCGGTAGAGGTCCTTGCCGAGCTCGGCGTCCTGCTCGGCGACGCTCTGGACGGGCGTGATCGTGAGCAGGTTGACGTCCATCGTGGCCGCGACCGCGTCGCGGGTGCCGATCGTCTCGACGAAGTGGTAGCCGGTGTCGAGGAAGACCACGTCGACCCCCGGCACGACCTTCGCCGCGAGGTGCGCGAGCACGGCGTCCCCCATCGAGGAGGTGATGCAGAACCGCTCGCCGAACGTGGCGGCGGCCCACTCGATGATCACCTCGGCCGGGGCCAGCTCGAGCTCGGCACCCCAGTGCGAGACGATCTCGCGCAGCTCCTCGGGCGAGCGACCGTCGGTGTGGGCGCCGCGGAAGTCGCGGGCCAGGGCGGTGGTGCGCGTGGTCATCGGGCACCACCCGGCCGGACCATGCCGAGCATCGTCACCGTGAAGGCGCGCAGGCAGGCCCGGCACTCCCAGCCCTTCTCCGCGGGGAAGAGGTCGGTCTCCCCGCAGTAGGGGCAGTGGAACGGGACGGCCCGCTCGCCGGCGCCTCCGGCGCTCATCCGATCGGCTCCAATGTCTTGTCGCCGCGCAGCAGGTCGTCGTCCGCGCGGGCGGCCCAGGTGGTGAAGGTCTCGCCCTCGGCCCGGTCGGTGAGGAAGTTGGTGACGACGCTGGTGACGTAGTCGTCGAGACCGGCGCTCGTCACCTTGTGCGCCCGCAGCTTGCGGCCGAAGTTGGCGTGCAGCCCGGTCGCTCCGCCCAGGTGCACCTGGAAGCCCTCGACCTGGTTGCCGTCCTCGTCGAGCACGAGCTGACCCTTGAGGCCGATGTCGGCGACCTGCGTGCGGGCGCAGGCGTTCGGGCAGCCGTTGACGTTGACCGAGATCGGGACGTCCAGCTCGGGGAAGCGGCGCTCAAGCTCCGCGACGAGGTCGCGGGCGCGGTTCTTGGTGTCGACGATCGCCAGCTTGCAGAACTCGATCCCGGTGCACGCCATGGTGTTGCGGCGCCACTGGGACGGCCGGCCCGACAGCCCGATCGCGTCCAGCCCGTCGAGCAGCGCGTCGACGCGCTCGGGCGCGACGCCGATCAGCACGATCTTCTGGTACGGCGTCAGGCGGGCGCCGGCGACGCCGTGCCGGTCCATCAGGTCGGCGAGCGCCACCAGGATGCTGCCGGAGACGCGGCCCGCGGTCGGGGCCACGCCGATGTAGACGTTGCCGTCCTTCTGCTGGTGCACGCCGATGTGGTCGCGGTGCCCGACCGGGGAGCCGGGGGAGTCGAGGCTGACCAGCGTGCGGCCGAGGTACTCGTTCTCGAGCACCTCGCGGAATTTCTCCACGCCCCAGTCGGCGACCAGGAACTTGAGCCGGGCGCGCGAGCGCAGGCGGCGGTAGCCGTAGTCGCGGAAGATGCCGGCGACGGCGGACCACACGTCGGGGACGTCGGCCAGCGGCACCCACACGCCGAGCTTCTGGGCCAGCATCGGGTTGGTCGACAGCCCGCCGCCGACCCAGACGTCGAAGCCCGGACCGTGCTCGGGGTGCACGGTGCCGACGAAGGCGACGTCGTTGGTCTCGGGGGAGACGTCGTGGCTGGGGTGCCCGGTGAGCGCCGTCTTGAACTTCCGCGGGAAGTTCGAGAACTCGGGGTTGCCGATGTAGCGGCGCTCGATCTCCTCCAGCGCCGGGGTGCCGTCGATGATCTCGTCGGCGGCGACGCCGGCTACGGGCGAGCCGAGGAACGGCCGCGGCGAGTCGCCGCACGCCTCCAGCGAGTGCATGCCGACCTCGTCGAGCCGGTCCCAGATCGCCGGGACGTCCTCGATCCGGATCCAGTGGTACTGGATGTTCTCGCGGTCGGTGACGTCCGCGGTGTCCCGGGCGTAGTCGACGCCGATGCTGCCGAGCGCGCGGACGGCGTCCGCGCTGAGCAGCTTGCCGTCGGAGCGGACCCGCAGCATGAAGTAGCGGTCGTCCAGCTCCTCCTCGGGGAGCGAGCCGGTCTTGCCGCCGTCGATCCCGGGCTTGCGCTGGGTGTAGAGACCCATCCAGCGGAACCGGCCGCGCAGGTCGGCCGGGTCGATCGAGTCGAAGCCGCGCTTGGAGTAGATGTGCACGATCCGGGCCCGGACGTTGAGCGGGTCGTCGTCCTTCTTCGACTGCTCGTTCTTGTTGAGCGGCTCGGTGTAGCCGAGCGCCCACTGGCCCTCGGCGCGACGGGGGCGGGGGATCTCGGTGGCCTGTGCCTTCTTGGCCTGGAAACGCAGGTCGGACATGCCGGGGTTCGGTCCTTCGCTGAGGGGCGCGCCGGCCTCGTCGGGGCGCGCGGATGTGGGGGAGGTCTGCTGTGGGATCAGCGGGGCCAACACATCGCGCTGCGGGTGCGCCCGAGGTCCACGTGGCGACGTACCACGAGGAAGGCGTGCGTTGCAGCGGAGACCATGTCAACGAGTCTCACCCTGCGGACGCCGGGCCCACAACGCCTGATCTCATGTTGTGGACAGCCGTCTCAATTATCAAGACAAATCTCGGCCGCGTTACGCCTGATCCGCGCCGGAGTGCGACGGAGGTCACATCGGCTACGACGCCATCGTCCGCGCCGGCCGGCCGTGGTGCCCGGTCGGCCGGGCCGCGGATACGCTGTGCGCCATGAGCGACAACGCCGCCGTGACCCCCTCTGATTCCGCCTCCGCCGCCCTCGTCTCGAGCGCCTACCAGCAGGCGCTGCAGGTGATCGAGGGCGTCGAGCCGCGGGTCGCCGCGGCCACCCGCCAGGAGCTGGCCGACCAGCGCGCCTCGCTCAAGCTGATCGCCTCGGAGAACTACGCGTCCCCGGCCGTGCTGCTGACGATGGGCACCTGGTTCTCCGACAAGTACGCCGAGGGGACGGTCGGCCACCGTTTCTACGCCGGCTGCCAGAACGTCGACACCGTCGAGGCGCTCGCCGCGGAGCACGCCCGCGAGCTCTTCGGCGCGCCCTACGCCTACGCGCAGCCGCACTCGGGCATCGACGCCAACCTGGTCGCCTTCTGGTCGATCCTGGCCCACCGTGTGGAGGGCCCCTGGCTCGAGAAGTACGGCGCCAAGAACGTCAACGACCTCTCCGAGGCCGACTGGGAGGCCCTGCGCCACGAGCTGGGCAACCAGCGCCTGCTCGGCATGTCGCTGGACGCCGGCGGCCACCTCACGCACGGGTTCCGCCCCAACATCAGCGGCAAGATGTTCCACCAGCAGCAGTACGGCACCGACCCGGAGACCGGGCTGCTGGACTACGACGCCGTCCGCGCGAAGGCCAAGGAGTTCAAGCCGCTGGTGCTGGTCGCCGGCTACTCCGCCTACCCGCGGCGGGTGAACTTCGCGAAGATGCGCGAGATCGCCGACGAGGTCGGCGCCACCCTGATGGTCGACATGGCGCACTTCGCCGGCCTCGTCGCCGGCAAGGTCTTCACCGGCGAGGAGAACCCCGTTCCCTACGCCCACATCACGACCACCACGACGCACAAGTCCCTGCGCGGCCCGCGCGGCGGCCTGGTGCTGGCGCAGGAGGAGTACGCCTCCTCGGTGGACCGCGGCTGCCCGATGGTGCTGGGCGGCCCGCTCTCGCACGTGATGGCCGCCAAGGCCGTCGCGCTGGCCGAGGCGCGCCAGCCCTCGTTCGCCGACTACGCCCAGCGGGTCGCCGACAACGCCCAGTCGCTCGCCGAGGGCTTCCTCAAGCGCGGGGCCGGCCTGGTCACGGGCGGCACCGACAACCACCTGGTGCTGCTCGACGTCACCTCCTTCGGCCTCACCGGCCGCCAGGCGGAGTCCGCGCTGCTGGAGGCCGGCGTGGTCACCAACCGCAACTCCATCCCGTCCGACCCCAACGGCGCGTGGTACACCTCCGGGATCCGGCTGGGCACGCCGGCGCTCACCACCCGCGGCTTCGGCCACGACGAGTTCGACCGCGTCGCCGAGCTGATCGTGGGCGTGCTCTCCGACACCGAGGCGGGCACCACCAAGGCCGGCGCGCCGTCGAAGGCGTCGTACCTGCTCGGCGACGGTGTCGCGGACCGGACCCGGGCGGCCTCGGCCGAGATGCTGGACAAGCACCCGCTGTACCCGGGCCTGGAGCTGGTCTGAGCGACCCCGAGGGTCCGGCGGACGCCGACCCCAACGCCGCCGCCAGCGCCGGCCCGGGCCCCGGGCCGGCCTGGCGGCGACTGCTCGACCGCCAGGCCGAGCTGGCCTGGCGGCTGCTCGTCACCACCGTCGGCTCCTGCCTGCGCTACCGGGTGACGGGCCTGGCCGCGGAGGGGGCCTTCTTCGCGGTGCTCTCGGTGCCGCCGCTGATCTTCGCCCTCGCCGGCGCGGTCGGCTACGTCTCCGACCAGTTCAGCGCCACGCAGGTCGCGGAGGTGCAGGAGTCGGTGGTCGACCTCTTCTCGACGTTCCTCACCGACCGGGCGGTGCGCCGCGTGATCGAGCCGACGCTGGACGACGTGCTCGAGGGCGGCCGCTTCGACGTCATCTCGCTCGGCTTCGTGCTCGCGCTCTGGTCGGGCTCGCGGGCGCTCAACGTCTTCGTCGACACCATCACGATCATGCACGGGCTCGGCGGCCAGCGCGGGATCGTGCGCACCCGGGCCCTGTCCTTCGTCCTCTACGTGCTCGCGATGGTCACCGGCGGCATCACGATCCCGCTCGTGGTCGCCGGCCCGAAGCTCGTCCGCGAGTGGCTCCCGAGCCGCGCCGACTTCCTGATGCACTTCTACTGGCCGACGGTCGTGGTGCTCTGCATCTGCTACCTGGCGACGCTCTACCACGTCTCGGTCCCGGTCCGGACGAAGTGGCGGTTCAACCTGCCCGGCGCGACGTTCTCTCTGGTGGCCTGGATCGTGGGCTCCTACGCCCTGCGCTGGTTCCTGACCGTCACCGCCGCCGACTCGCGTTCGATCTACGGTCCGCTGGCCGCGCCGATCGCCGTCCTGCTGTGGCTCTACCTGGTCGCGCTGGCCGTGCTGATCGGGGCCGCGGTCAACGCCGCGTTCGACACGGTCTTCCCGCAGCAGGCCACGAGCAGGGCGCGCCGGGAGCTGATGAGTCGCCTCCTGCGACGTCCGGCGCCGGAGGTGGACTAGATTCGCGCCCGTGACCGAGGAAGAGAGTGAGGCGTCCGCGAGCGGCATGGCCCTCGGCCGGGTGGTGCTGCCGGAGACGGTCCGCTCGCCGTGGTGGGAGCTCGGTCGCCGCCTGCTCGCCGCGATGGCGATCCTGGTCGGCACCGTCCTGCTGGTCTACCTGGACCGCGACGGCTACCGGGACGCCGGCGACGCGACGGCGGCCAACCCGATGGGCTCCGTGTCGCTCAGCGACGCGCTGTACTACACGACGGTCACGCTGAGCACGACCGGGTACGGCGACATCGCGCCGGTCACCGACAACGCGCGCATGATCAACGCGTTCGTGGTCACCCCGGCCCGCATCGCGTTCCTGGTGCTGCTGATCGGCACCACGCTCGAGGTGCTCGCGCAGCGCGGTCGAGAGCAGTTCCGGATCGCCCGATGGAGGAATCAGATGGGACACCACGTCGTGGTGATCGGCTACGGCACCAAGGGGCGCAGCGCCATCGAGACGCTCGTCAACAACGGCCTGGACCGGGAGAAGGTCGTGGTGGTCGACCCCAACGCGGTGGCGCTCGCCGAGGCGAACGCCCAGGGCCTCGCCGTGATCAGCGGCGACGCGACCCGGCGCGAGGTGCTCGCCCAGGCGCGGATCGCGGATGCCGACCAGATCATCATCACGACCGACGACGACGCGACCAACGTGCTGGCCGCGCTCACGGTGCGCCAGGCGAATCCCGACGCCTGGATCGTGGCCTCGGTGCGCGAGCACCAGAACGCGCCGCTGATGAAGCAGTCCGGCGCGGACTCGGTGATCACGTCCTCCGACGCCGTCGGGCGGCTGCTCGGCCTGTCCACGCTCTCGCCGAAGCTGGGCTCGGTGATGGAGGACCTGCTCACCTACGGCGAGGGTCTGGAGGTCGCGGAGCGTGAGCTGCTGGTCTCGGAGGTCGGTCGACCGCCGCAGTCGCTGCCGGACCAGGTGATCGCGGTGGTGCGGGACGAGAAGGTGTACCGCTACTTCGACCCGGTGGTCACGCTGCTGGCCCGCGGCGACCGGCTGATCGTCGTGCGCCCCGCGCGTGAGCTGCCGTGGGCGCCGCGCCCCGGCACGCACAACGAGGACTTCGCCACCGAGAGCGACTGAGCCGGTCCGAGGCTCGCGCCGCGGAGGTCACTCGGCGGCGATGGCCGCCTCGACGTCGAACTCGCGCACGGCGGTGATCACCTGCTCCAGGGCAGGAGCCGGAAGGGCACCGGCCTGCGAGAAGACCAGGGCGCCCTTCTTGAACGCCATCAGCGTGGGGATCGACGTGATCCGGGCCGCGGCCGAGAGCTCCTGCTCGGCCTCCGTGTCGACGGAGCCGAAGACGATGTCCTCGTACTGCTCCGAGGCGGCCTGGTAGATCGGGGCGAACTGGCGGCACGGTCCGCACCAGGAGGCCCAGAAGTCGACGAAGACGATCTCGTTGTCGAGGACGGTCTGCTCGAAGTTCGCGGCGGTCAGGTCGAGAGTGCTCATGTGTCATTCAACGTTGTGTACCGGCCAGTATTCCGCGATTCGGCGAGGTGTGGCGCACGTCGTACCGGGGTAGGGGACAGGGGTCGTCGAATCCCCAGAGGAGGAGCTCCTATGACGAAGACGGACGTTCAGCACGAGGTCGAGCAGCTGGTCGAGGCCGTGACCCCGAAGGTCGAGGCCGCCGCGCAGGCGGTGAGCGAGCGCGGCTCCCAGGTCTCCGAGGTCGTCTCGGAGAAGAGCGGGCAGGTGGCCGACGCCGTGGTGGAGGCGCTGCCGGAGAACGTCTCCGAGCACCTCCCCGAGGACGAGGGCAGCCGGAAGCTGCTCGTGCTGCTGGTCGGCGTGGCGCTCGCCGCGGCGATCGTCGCCGTGGTCGCACGACGGCGGTCCAGGTCGTCGGCGCCCGAGCCGGAGGACGACCTGCCGCCGGCTCCCGGAGTCTGAGCAGGCACGGTCTGAGCAGGTACGCCGCCGCCCGCCCGCGCCCCGCGGGTGGGCGGCGGCGTCGTGTCGCCCCGTCCTGCCACCCCGTGGCCGGTCCGGCTTGCCTAGAGTGACCCGCCATGACGGAGCGCGCGCCGGACGGCACCAGGTGGGGTGGCAGGGTCGAGGCCTGGGAGCGTCGCACCGACGCCCCGCTGATCTTCCTGGCGGTCGCCTTCCTGGTGGCCTACGCCTGGCCGATCCTCGACCCTTCCATGGACGAGGGGCTGCGCGGGTTCCTGCAGCAGGTCTCGTGGTCGGTGTGGGCGGCGTTCTCGATCGACGTCGTCGTCCGGGTGGCGCTGGCCGAGCGGCGCCTCGCCTACGCGCTGCACCACTGGTACGACGTCGTGCTGGTGGTCGTGCCGATGCTCCGGCCGCTCCGGCTGCTCCGGGTGCTGGCCTTCGCGCGGCTCTTCGTCCGCGTCACGGGCCACCGCCTGGTCAGCCGGGTCACCGTGTACGTGGTCGGCACGGCCGTCGCGGCGCTCTTCCTGGGTGCGCTCACGGTGCTCGATGCCGAGCGCGGCGTGCCCGGCGCCCCGATCCAGACGTTCGGCGAGGCGCTGTGGTGGGGGATGGCGACGGTGACCACGGTGGGCTACGGCGACTTCTACCCGGTGACCGTCGAGGGGCGGCTGATCGCCACCGGCCTGATGGTGGTCGGGATCGCGCTGGTCGGCTCGGTCACGGCGGCCGTGGCGGCGTGGTTCGTCGAGGCGGTGCAGCGCGAGAACGCGGCCGGCGCCGCGAACGACGCGGAGTAGCACCGGGGTAGGGCCCGGGGGTAGGGCTCAGGCCGGCACGCCCGTCCCGCCGACCGCGTCGCCGCGGCCCACCGACACCAGTGCCAGCGTCAGCAGCAGCCGGTCGCGCGCCGAGTGCAGGTCGCGACCGGTGATCTGCTCGATCTGCTGGAGTCGGTAGAGCACCGTGTTGCGGTGGCAGTAGAGCTCCTCGGCGGTCCTGGTGGGGGACACGTTGCACCTGATCAACGTCGCCAGCGTGCTGAGCAGGACCTCCGACTGGTGCTCGCCGAGGCCGAGCAGCGGCCCGATGGTCTCCTCGACCAGCAGCGAGGACACCTCCGGGCTCCCGCTGACCAGCAGCTCGGGGAGGCGGTCGCTCACCAGCACCACGTCGGTCTGGCCGCGCGGGATGGTCTGCGCGGCGCGGGTGGCCAGCTGGAAGGCCGAGCCGAAGCCGGCCAGGCCGTCGGGTGAGACCGCGACCCCGACCCGGCCGACCACCGGCTTGATCAGCTCGGCCAGGGCGCCCGGCTCCAGGGTGCCCATCGGCACCATGCCGAAGTGCGTCCCGCGGCGCACGTGCCAGAACGAGCCCCAGCCGGCGCGCTCGAGCCGGTCGTCGGCCGCCCGGAGCGGCTCGTCGAGCGAGTCCTCCATCGGCGCCGCGATGCAGGCCACCGGCTCCCCGGGGGTCACGCCGAGGAGCGTCGCCGCCTCGGCCGCGACGGCGGGATCCGCGCCCCGGCCGTCGACGAGACGGTCGAGCAGGCCCTGCTGGCGGTGCAGGTCGCGGCGGGCCAGCCGGACGCTCTCGCGGCGGTGGGCGTCGATGACGACGAGGTTCTGGACGTCCAGGTCGTGCCACAGTCGCTGGCCCGCGACCACCAGCAGGTGGTCGTCGATCTCGAGGTCCGGGTCGTCGAGCTCGACGAGCGCCTCCCACAGGACGCGGGTGCCGAGCGTGTAGGCGTTGAGGGTCAGCTCCAGGGAGACGCCCTGGCGCGCGCGCCGCCGTCCGGTCTCCCGCCACACGTCCGTCGGCCGGTGCTCGCCCTCGGGCTGGCCCGACAGTGCCAGCAGTCCGCGCCGGATGTGCTCGCGGGTGTCGCGGTGGACGTCCGCGAGCAGGTCGGGCGCCGCCTTCTCGAACCACTCGGGATCGTTGTGGCGCAGCCGCGCGCCGATCGAGTCGGCGATCTCGTCGGAGTACGGGATGAGGGCGCCCCAGGCGCGGCGCAGGCGCTCCTCCAGGGCGTCCGCGCGGGCGGTGCGGGCCAGCACTCGACTCGGTGGTCCGTCGGACCCGGAATGGCGTGACATGCGCCACAGGGTTGCACTCGATGCACAGTCTCGCCAAGCCGTCTTCCAGTCTCGATGCGAACCGCCCGAGTCATTTTGTGCAGGGCGTCCATGTCGGCCCTTTGTGCACCTCGTCCAGAGTGATGCACGCCACAGCCGCCTGCCCACCGAGGAGAACCGGTGCCCACACCAACTGCCGATCCGGTGTTCGCGATGCGAGGCGTCACCGTCACGTTCGGTGGACTCACCGCGCTCAGCGACGTCGACCTGGAGGTCGCCCCCGGGCAGGTGCTCGGGGTCATCGGGCCGAACGGCGCCGGCAAGACGACGCTGTTCAACGTCGCCTGCGGGTTCATCCGCCCCGACACGGGCGAGCTGTCGTGGCAGGGGCGCGACGTCACCGGCGTCCGGCCGCACCGGCTGGCCGGCCTGGGCATCGCCCGCACCCTGCAGGGCCTCGGGCTGTTCAACGGCATGACCGTGCTGGACAACGTCGTGGTCGGGCTGGACCGGGCCGCGCGGGCCGGGTTCTGGTCGGGGCTGCTGGCCCTGCCGCGCAGCAGCCGCGACGAGCGCCGGCTCCGAGAGCGGGCGATGGCGACGCTGGAGGAGCTCGGCATCGCCCAGTACGCCGGCCGCTACCCCGGGTCGCTGCCCTACGCGCTCCGCAAGCGGGTCGCGCTGGCGCGGGCGCTGGTCGGCGACCCGGACCTGCTGATGCTGGACGAGCCGGCCAGCGGCCTCTCGGAGGAGGAGATGGAGTCGCTCGGCGCGCTCATCACCAGCCTCCGCTCGCGGATGTCGGTGATGCTCGTCGAGCACCACATGGACCTGGTGATGAACGTCTGCGACGCACTCGTCGTCCTCGACTTCGGCCGGGTGATCGCCCGCGGCGCGCCGTCGGAGGTGCGCGACGACCCGGCCGTCCTGGCCGCCTACCTGGGCGTCGAGGTGCCGGGTCACGGGGAGGGCGCCCGATGAACGCGCTCACGGTCACCGACCTCACCGCCACCTACGGTCCGGTCCGCGCCCTCGACGGCGTCTCGTTCGAGGTGGCGCCCGGCTGCGTCACCGCGGTGCTCGGCGCCAACGGAGCCGGCAAGACCACGCTGCTGCGGACCCTCTCCGGCCTGGTCCGCCCGATCGCGGGCACCGCCCACCTGGGCGGCACCGACCTCCTGCGCACCCCCGCGGAGGAGATGACCCGGACCGGCCTCGCGCACGTGCCGGAGGGCCGTGGCGTGATCGCCGAGCTGACGGTCCGCGAGAACCTCCGGCTCGGGGCGCTCGGCGCGCCCCGGGGCCGCCGCGGGCGGTTCGACCTGCCGCGGATCTACGAGCTCTTCCCGGTGCTCGGCGAGCGCCGCGACCAGGTCGCCCACACCCTTTCGGGTGGCGAGCGCCAGATGCTGGTGATCGGCCGGGCGCTGCTGGCCGAGCCGGAGATCCTGCTGCTCGACGAGCCCTCGCTCGGCCTCGCGCCGCGGGTGGTCGCGCAGATCTTCGCCCTGGTGCGGGACCTCGTGGACACCGACGGGCTCACGGTGCTCCTGGCGGAGCAGAACGCCAGGAGCGCCCTCTCCATCGCCGACCGGGGCCTGGTCCTCGGTCTCGGGCGGGTCGTCGCCGACGAGCCCGCCGCCGACCTGGCCGACGACGTACGGCTCCGCGACGCCTATCTGGGCAACTGACCCGGGAACTGAGAGGAACCACGGTGCAACAGCTCCTGACCACGACGCTGAGCGGGATCACGCTCGGTTTCGTGTACGCCGCCTTCGCGTTGGCGCTGGTGATGATCTGGCGGTCCACACGGATCGTGAACTTCGCCCAGGCCCCGATGGCGATGCTGACGACCTACGTCGCGCTGACGGTGATCGACGCCGGCTACTCCTACTGGATCGGCTTCGCCGCGGCCCTGGTCGCCGGGTTCGTCCTGGGCGCCGCCGTCGAGTGGCTGGTCGTGCGCCGGGTGGACTCGACGGTCGAGATCAACCCGGTGATCCTCACGCTCGGGCTCTTCATCGTCTTCCACTCGGTCGCCGCGCTCGTCTTCGGGTCGCAGTTCCGCTCCTTCCCGGCGCCCTTCGGCGTGCGCGGGTTCGAGGTCGGTGACACCACGATCGCCCTCACCGGCTTCGGCGTGTTCACCATCCTCGCCGTGCTCGCGGTCCTCGGGCTGCTGCTCCTGCTGTTCCGCTTCACCGACGTGGGCCTGCGGATGCGGGCCTCGGCGTTCAACGCGGAGGTCTCCCGCCTCCTGGGCGTCCGCGTCGGCCGGATGCTCAGCCTGGGCTGGGCGCTCGCCGCCCTCGTCGGCTCGCTCTCCGGCCTGCTGATCGCCGGCGGCGGCCTGGTGCACCCCTCCTACATGGACCCGGTCGTGGTCTACGGCTTCGTCGCCGCGGTCCTCGGCGGCCTGGACAGCCCGATGGGCGCCGTCGCCGGCGGCCTGCTGCTGGGCCTGTGCCTGAGCTTCGTCAGCGGGTACCTCGGGTCGGAGCTGGTGGCGATGGCCGCCCTGCTCGTCCTGGTGGCGGTGCTGCTGGTGCGACCCGGCGGCCTGTTCGCCAGCACCGTGCAGAGGAGGGTCTGATGAGCAGCCTCCTCGCCTCCGCCCGGCAGTCGGTGCTGGCGCGCCACCTGACCGCCGGCCTGGTCGCCGCCGTCGTCGGCATCCTCGTCCTCAGCCTCGTCAGCGAGTTCCGGGCCACCCAGCTCGCCGCCATGGCCTACCTCGGCATCGCGGCGGCCGGCCTCACCCTGCTGACCGGCCTCAACGGCCAGCTCTCCCTGGGCCACGGCGCCTTCATGGCGATCGGCGCCTACACGGCCGCGCTCTGCCTCCAGGACGCGGAGCCGCTGGCGCCGCTGCCGGTGATCCTGCTGGCCGCCACCGCGGTCGCCGTGCTGGTCGGACTGGTCGTCGGCATCGCCGCCGCCCGGCTGCACGGCCCCTACCTGGCCGGCGCGACGCTCGCGCTCGCCGTGGCCGTCCCCGGCCTGGCGATCTTCTGGGACGGCACCCTCGGCGGTGAGCAGGGCCTGACCGTCCGCGTCCCCGACGTACCGGCCTGGTTCGCCGACGCGGTCTTCTTCCTCACCGCCACCGATCCCACCCGCGGGCGCTACACCGCCTACGTCGCGTGGCTGGTGCTCGTCGCCGTCTTCGTGCTGCTGGCCAACCTGTCGCGCAGCCGCGTCGGCCGCACCTGGCGGGCTGTCCGCGACGACGAGGTGGCCGCCGAGCTCGCCGGGATCAACCTCGCCCGGAGCCGGGTGCTGGCCTTCGTGGTCAGCGCGGCCTGCGCCGGACTCGCCGGGGCGCTGATGGCGCTCGTGGTCCGGATCGCCGCGCCGAGCGGCTTCACCCTGACCCTGTCGCTGACGCTGGTCGCCGCGATCGTGCTGGGCGGCCTCGGCAGCCTGGTCGGCGCGCTGGCCGGCGCCGCGCTGCTCACCTTCCTGCCGCAGCTGGTCACCCAGTTCGGCGGCGACCTCGGCCTGGACGACGTCCGGTCCGCCGAGCTCGCCCCGCTCGTCTACGGCGTGGTCATGGTGCTCGTCATCCTGCTCGCGCCCACCGGCCTGGTCGGCTCCCTGCGCACCTGGCGCCACCGCCGCGCCGCGCGCTCCGCACAGCCGCCGGACCCCGAACGCACGTCAACCACCCACCACAACACCACCGAGAGGGCACGAGCATGAAGCGATCCAGCACATCCCGAGGAGGCTGGAAGCCGGCTGCGACGGTCGTCACCGTCCTCGCCGTCAGCGCCGCGATCTCCGCGTGCGGGGCCGGCGCGGACCGGGATGACTCCAGCGAGTCGACCGGCAGCACCGTCGGGATCACCGACGACTCGATCAAGATCGGCGGGCACTTCCCGCTGACCGGCGTCGCGGCGCCCGGCTACAGCGAGATCCCGTCCGGCCACCAGGCCTACTACGACTTCGTGAACGCGAACGGCGGTGTGAACGGCCGCCAGATCGAGTTCGAGGTCAAGGACGACGCCTACGACCCCACCAAGACCAGCTCCGTCACCAACGAGATGGTCCTGCAGGACGAGGTGTTCGGCATCGTCGGCGGCCTCGGCACGCCGACCCACGGCGCCGTGGTGGACTTCCTCAACGACGAGGAGGTCCCGGACCTCTTCGTCTCCTCCGGCTCCCGGCAGTGGGGCGAGACCCCCGAGGAGTACCCGTACACCTTCGGCTGGCAGCCCGACTACGTGATCGAGGGCAAGGTCATCGGCCAGTACATCGCCGACAACCTCCCCGACGCCAAGGTCGGGCTGTTCCTCCAGGGCGACGACCTGGGCGAGGACGGCGAGGCCGGGATCCGGACCTACGCCGACAAGCAGATCGTCGAGACGGTCAGCTACACGCCGGGCAACACCGACATCGCGCCGCAGATCGCGAAGCTCCAGGCCGCCGGCGTGGACCTCGTCGTCGGGTTCAACGTGCCCTCCTACACCGCGCTCTCCCAGCTGGTCTCGCTCAAGCTCGGCTTCGCGCCCCAGTGGATCTACAGCAACATCGGTTCCGACCCCGACCTGGTCGGCTCGCTGCTGGCCGACTTCTCCGAGGGCGCGGTCGAGGACGGCGCGGCGCTGCTGAGCGGCGTCATCACCACCGAGTACATGCCTGGGATCGGCGACGACGACGACCCGTGGATGCAGCTGTGGGAGAAGGTCTGGGACGAGCAGGGCGGCAAGGGCGAGCTGACCAACTACAAGATCTACGGCATGGCGGAGGCCTACACCTTCGTCCAGGCGCTCCAGGCCGCCGGTGAGGACGTCTCCCGCGAGGGCATCGTGTCGGCGATCGAGCAGGCCGGCGGGAGCTTCGAGGGGCCGGGCTTCGGTCCGTTCCGCTACTCCGAGGAGTCCCACCTCGGCCTCTCCGGCATCCAGGTCGTGGAGATCGAGGGCAGCGGCGCCAGCAAGGCGCTGACCCCGGTGCTGGTCACCGACCTCGGCGACGCCCCGATCGAGGAGGACGACTCCGCGGCCGGCGACGCCCCGCCGGAGAGCGGCATCCCCGAGGTCGAGCCCGTCGGCTGACCGACGGTCGTCCCGCCCGGCGGACCGGGCGGGACGACCGGACCCGAGACGAACACCTGGAAGAGGACTGCGATGGACCTGACCCTGACCGACGAGGAGCGCGAGATCCGCCAGTGGGTGCGCGCGTTCGTGACCAAGGAGATCATGCCGCTAGAGCCCGAGGCACTGTCCCGGGAGCGGAAGCACGAGCGTGGCGTCACGCCGGAGGAGATGCGCGACCTGCAGGACAGGGCCAAGCAGGCCGGCTTCTTCGGGGTGCAGACCCCGGAGGAGTACGGCGGGATGGGGCTCGGCGCGACGATGGCGGCGCTGATCGAGATCGAGCTCGGTCGCTCCTTCATCCCGTTCCGGTTCGCCGGGGAGGCGGACAACATCCTGTTCGACGCCAACGAGGAGCAGCAGGCGAGCTACCTGGTGCCGACGATCGCGGGCGATCGGCGGTCGTGCTTCGCGATCACCGAGCCGGGCGCCGGGTCCGACGCCCGGGCGATCCGCACCTCCGCCGTACGGGACGGTGACGAGTGGGTGATCAACGGCGAGAAGACCTTCATCACCGGCGGCCACGAGGCCGACTTCACGATGGTCTTCGCCGTCACCGACCCGGAGAAGCACCGGGCCGGGAGGTCGGGTGAGTCGGTCACCTGCTTCCTGGTCGACCGGGACCAGGGCTGGTACTCGGAGCCGATCGACACCATGGGGGAGTGGGGCCCGGCGTCGCTGGTCTTCAACGACGTCCGCGTTCCCCACTCGGCGATCCTCGGCGAGGAGGGGCGCGGCTTCGCGATGGCGATGCGCTGGATCGGCAAGGGCCGCTACCTGCTCCCCGCCCGGGCCCTCGGCGCCTGCGAGCGCCTGGTCGAGATGGCCATGGAGCACGCCCGCAACCGGGTCACGTTCGGCCAGCCGATCGCGGAGCGGCAGGCGATCCAGTGGATGGTCGCGGACTCCGCGGTCGACATCGAGGCGCTGCGCTGGCTGGTGCTCAGTGCGGCGTGGCAGGTCGACCAGGGCAACGACTCCCGCCAGGCCCAGTCGATGGCCAAGCTCTACGGCGGCACCCGCGCCAACGAGATCGTGGACCGGATGCTCCAGGTCCACGGCGGCATGGGCTACACCCGCGAGCTGCCGGTCGAGCGGTGGTACCGCGAGCTCCGGCTGCTGCGGATCTACGAGGGCACCGACGAGATCCAGCGCCGGACCATCGCGCGCAACCTGCTCCAGGGCTACGCGTCGGTCCGCGGGCACCTCGGCTGACCGGTGGGGTGGGGACGATGAGGATCACGGGCGCCGTGCTGCGGCACGCCCCGGCCGAGGCGCCGTACGCCGACAGCCGGCCGCTGGAGGTGGGGCCGCTCGAGCTGGCCGGGCCGGGGCCGGGCGAGCTGCTGGTGCGCGTGGAGGCGGCCGGGGTGTGCCACTCCGACCTCTCGGTGATCGACGGCAACCGGCTGCGGCCCACGCCGATGCTGCTCGGTCACGAGGCCGCCGGGGTGGTGGAGGTGGTCGGCGACGGCGTCCGGGACGTCGCGGTCGGCGACCACGTGGTGCTGGTCTACGTGCCCAGCTGCGGGTCGTGCCGGTTCTGCTCGTCGGGCAGGCCGGCGCTCTGCGCCGCGGCGGCCGGTGCGAACGCGGCCGGCGACCTGGTCGGTGGCGGGTCGCGGCTGAGCCACGACGGCACGGAGGTCCGCCACCACCTGGGGGTGTCGGCGTTCGCCACCCACGCGGTCGTCGACCGCTCCTCGGCCGTGGTCGTGGACCGCGACGTGCCCCTCGGGACCGCGGCGCTCTTCGGCTGCGCCATGCTCACCGGCTACGGCGCGGTGACCCGGACGGCCGGCGTCGCGCCGGGGGAGTCGGTCGCGGTCTTCGGGCTCGGGGGCGTCGGCCTCGCGGCGGTCATGGGGGCCGCCGCGACCGGCGCCTGGCCGGTGGTCGCGGTCGACCCGGTGCCCGAGAAGCAGAAGCTCGCGCTCGAGGTCGGGGCCAGCCACGCCTGCGGCCCCGACGAGCTCGAGGCGCTCGCCGCCGAGGTGGCGCCCGACCTGTTCCACTGGACGTTCGAGGCGGTGGGGTCGGCACGGGTCTTCGAGGCCGCGTACGCCGTCACCGGGCGCGGCGGCGGCACGGTCTCCATGGGGCTGCCGCACCCGTCCGCGACGCTCCAGCTCCCGGCGCTCAGCATCGTGGCGGAGAACCGCCGGGTGCTCGGCTCCTACATGGGCTCGGCACAGCCGGCCGTCGACGTACCGGCGATGATCGGGCTGTGGCGCGCCGGCCGCCTCCCGGTGGACCGGCTGGTCTCCGCCGAGGTCGCGCTCGACGACGTCAACGCGGCGATGGACGAGCTCGCCGCCGGACGCGCCGTGCGCCAGGTGGTCCGGCCGCACGGCACCTGAGGTGCCGCTGATCCACCCCGTCGCCGGCCGGCCGGAGCAGGCCGGCGGCGGGGTCGCCCACGCCGACGGAGCGCGGCCGGCGCCCCCGATGTGAACTCCGTGCGGCGCATGGGTTAGAGTCGCTCCGCGGTCGTCACCGATGGCCGAGAGCGGGCGATTGGCGCAGTGGTAGCGCGCTTCGTTCACACCGAAGAGGTCACTGGTTCGAACCCAGTATCGCCCACCGCATGAGGGCCGCACGGAGACGTGCGGCCCTCGCTCGCTTTTGGCGCAGTGGTAGCGCGGCTCTGCCGTTGGCACCGAAGAGGTCACTGGTTCGAACCCAGTATCGCCCACCGCAGGAGGGCCGCACGGAGACGTGCGGCCCTCAAGTCATTTCGGGACCTTTCGCCCGCAGACGCGGCGCGGCGCCGGGGGTAACGTCGGCGGCGTACCGCTCGTCTTGCGGCGTCCGCCGGTCTCGGAGGTTCCGATGAAGCGTCCCACCACTCGCGCCGGCATCGTGCTGGCGACGTTCGTCCTGCTGCTCGGGGGAGCCGTCGGCTGCAGCGACGACTCCGGCTCCGACTCCGAGGAGTCGGCGTCGCCGGAGGCCTCCTCGGCCACGACGGAGTCGTCCGAGGCGACCGGGTCGGAGTCGGGCACGGCGACCGGTGGCAACGAGGCGGTGTGCGCCGCGCGGGACGACGTCAGCGACGCGGTGCAGACCGTCACCGACGACCTGGGCTCGGGGAAGCTGGCCGCCGCGCGCGACGACCTCGACGGCGTCCGCACCGCGCTCGACGACCTGCGCGCCGCGCTGGACGATCTCGACCCGGACACGCGCGACGCGATCCAGGAGAGGTCCGACAAGGTGGACGAGGACCTCCAGGCCCTGCGGGACAGCGGCTCGCTCGGCGGCTTCCGGGACGCGCTCACCGCGCTCGCGTCCGACGTGCAGGACCTGATGACCACCATCCGCGACGAGCTGGCCTGCGAGTGACCGCTCGCTCCGGCGGGCGCGGGGAGGGTGCCGGAACGGGGCGGGAGACACCCGGAGGGACCCCCCGTTTTTGCACGACCCCGGCCATCCGCTAATGTTCTGCACGCAGCAGCAAGCCGGCCGGAAACGGAAGGCGAAGCGGTTGCGATGCGGACGTAGCTCAGTTGGTAGAGCGCAACCTTGCCAAGGTTGAGGTCGCGAGTTCGAGCCTCGTCGTCCGCTCGGAGAGGCCAGGCCACTGGCTGACCACAGGTCAGTCTGGCTCCGGAGGAATTCGGATCCAGGGCCCTGGGATCTGCGTGGTGGGTTGGCCGAGAGGCGAGGCAACGGACTGCAAATCCGTGTACACGGGTTCAAATCCCGTACCCACCTCGAAATAACTAAAGACTTGGGCGATTGGCGCAGCGGTAGCGCGCTTCCTTGACACGGAAGAGGTCACTGGTTCAAACCCAGTATCGCCCACCACTCATCGAGCGGAGGGTCCCGAGGGGCCCGAAGCGGCCAGGGGAGGGACCTGGCGCTGGAGGGGCCGCACGGCCCGCGACAGCATGCGGACGTAGCTCAGTTGGTAGAGCGCAACCTTGCCAAGGTTGAGGTCGCGAGTTCGAGCCTCGTCGTCCGCTCCAAAGCCCCGCTCGGCACGGCATCAGCCGATCCGAGCGGGGCTGAGCCAATTTCGCCCGGTCGCTGCCGGGGCGAGGGGCGACAACTCCATACTCGGGCGATTGGCGCAGCGGTAGCGCGCTTCCTTGACACGGAAGAGGTCACTGGTTCAAACCCAGTATCGCCCACCACCCGGCGTGCGGACGGCGCCCGGATTTCCTTACGAGGAGCGAAACCGGGTCGCATCACGTTCCGGAGCGCGGCGTTTCTTGCCAGAGTCGCGGTGTGACCACACCGCAGGCCGACGTCGCCGTCATCGGCGGCACCGGCTTCTACCGATTCCTCGACGACGCCCGCGAGGTCGACGTCGCCACGCCGTACGGCGCCCCGTCGGCCCCGATCGCGCTCGGCTCCGTCTCCGGGCGCAGCGTCGCGTTCCTGCCCCGGCATGGCCCGCACCACGAGTTCCCGCCGCACGTCATCAACTACCGCGCCAACCTCTGGGCGCTGGCGTCGCTCGGCGTGCGCCAGGTGCTCGCGCCGTGTGCCGTCGGCGGGCTCGGCGACGCGGTCGCGCCGGGGGACCTGGTCGTCCCCGACCAGCTGGTCGACCGCACCTCGGGGCGGGTGCAGACCTTCGTCGAGACCGGCGCCGTCCACGTCCCGTTCGCCGACCCCTACTGCCCCGGCCTGTCGGCGGCGCTGGCCGCGGACCCGGCCGTGAGCGCGGGCGGCACCGTGGTCGTGGTGGAGGGGCCGCGCTTCTCCACCCGGGCGGAGTCGCGGTGGTTCGCCGACGCCGGATGGTCCCTGGTGAACATGACCGGTCACCCCGAGGCGGTGCTCGCCCGGGAGCTGCGCCTCTGCTACGCGTCCCTGGCCCTGGTCACCGACATGGACGCCGGCGCCGACACCGGCGAGGGGGTGGGGCAGGAGGAGGTGTTCGCGCTCTTCCGGGCGAACCTCGACCGGCTCGGCGGGCTGCTCACCGACACGATCGCCCGGCTGCCCGACCCGACCGGCTGCGGGTGCTCGGCGTGGGCGGACGGCATCGACCTGACCTACGAGATCCCGTGAGGGTGCTGCTCACCGGCGCGGCCGGGTTCATCGGCGGCGCGGTCCGCTCGGCGCTGGCGGCGGCCGGCCACGAGGTGGTCGGCGTCGACCTGATGATCCAGCAGGCCCACGGCGGGGCCGAGCCGCCCACCGGGGTGCGGCGGCTCGACGTGCGGGACGCCGCGACCTGGGGGCCGGTGCTCGACGGCGTCGACGTGGTCTGCCACCAGGCCGCCGTCGTCGGTGCGGGAACGACCGTCGCGGACCTCCCGCTCTACGCCTCCCACAACGACCTGGGCACCGCGGCGCTCCTGGCCGCGATGCACGAGGCGGGCGTGCACCGGCTCGTCCTCGCCTCCTCGATGGTCGTCTACGGCGAGGGCCGGTACGCGTGTGCCGAGCACGGCCGGCAACGGCCGCGGCCCCGGCCGGTGGAGGCGCTGCGACGCGGCGAGTTCGACCCCGCCTGCGAGGTCTGCGGCCGGGCTCTGGCCTGGGAGCTGGTGCCCGAGGAGGCACCGACGGACCCGCGCAGCTCCTACGCCGCCAGCAAGGTCGCCCAGGAGCACTACGCCGCGGCATGGGCGCGCCAGGCCCCCGGCGCCGTCGCCGCGTTGCGCTACCACAACGTCTACGGCCCCGGCATGCCCCGCGACACCCCCTACGCGGGGGTCGCGGCGATCTTCCGCTCCGCCCTCGAGCGCGGCGAGGCGCCGCGCGTGTTCGAGGACGGTGCCCAGGTGCGCGACTTCGTGCACGTCGAGGACGTGGCCCGCGCCAACCTCGCCGCGATCGCCGCCGTCGGCGCCGCCGACTCCGGCTGGTACGACGCCTTCAACGTCTGCTCGGGCCGCCCGATCACGATCCGCGAGGTGGCCGGGCTCCTGGCCGGCGGTCGCGGGCCGGAGCCGGTCGTGACGGGGGAGTTCCGCGCGGGCGACGTGCGCCACGTGGTGGCCTCCCCGGCGCGTGCCGCGCGCGAGCTCGGCTTCACCGCCGGCATCGGGCCGGAGGAGGGCATCCCGGCGTTCGCGTCGGCACCGCTGCGCGCCTGAGGACCCGACGCCTCCGCGGACGGTCAGCCCCGCTCGTGCCCCATCACGTACACCTGGGGCTCCGGCCGCTCGACCCCGGCGGCGGTGGCCTCCGTCGGCAGCTGGATCGGTGGCAGGCGCCGCTCCGCGGGGACGTCCTCCACCCGGCGGAGCGTGTTGACCTGGATGTGGGGCCACCGCGTCGTCGCGCCGTCGGAGCCGAACATGAACTCGAAGTCCACGATCTGCTCGTACTGGAGCTGGTCGACGGTGCGGCCCGTCTCGTGGTCGAGGATCCTCTCCAGCCACATGCGGAAACGCATCCGGACGACCCGGCAGTAGCGCTCGATCATGACGTTGTTGACCGTCGCTCCCTGCACGCCCGTGCTCTGGACGGAGTCGAGCTGGATCAGGTCGTACCCCAGGAACTCCTGGCCCGCGTCGACCATGCCCTGGTTGGCGTCGATCAGCTTCAGGTTCGGTTGGACCGTGTACGGGAACGCCGCACCGAAGTGGTCGTAGTTGAAGATCTTCTCGAAGTAGGCGCGCGCGCTGTTCACCCCGCTCTCGCGCGGCCCGCCGTCAGGGGACTGCTTCTCGCGGGGGAGCTTCGTCCAGTCGGGCTTCTGGCGCGATCCCGAGTGGAGGTCCTTCGCGAGGTTGATCCCCATGGTCGGCGACACGGAGAGGTACTGCTGCTCCCAGAGCTCGGCGATCTCCGGTCGGCCGTCCGACGAGGTCACGTTGCCGGTCAGGTGGATGGACGTCCCGTGGGGGATCACGCCGGAGCGCGAGATGGTGTGGGGCGGGATGAACTGGGGACCCAGCTCTCCCGGCCCCAGGACCGGCTCGGCTCCGTCCGTCCTCACCGACTCCGCGTCGGATCGGTGCTTGAACATCGTCGGCGGGTTCTGGGTGGGGCTGTCGGCGGACCACGGCATCGTGTTGTCGCCGAGCCAGAGGTACATCCCGTTCTCGAAGTGCTGGAGCTCCGGCTTCCTCTCCGTGTCGATGATCGCCGTCTCGTACTTGACGGCGCCGTTGAACTGCTCGTTCGAGCCCGCGCGGTTCCGGACCGGGGCGTTGACCTGGGTGAAGCGGAGCTCCTCGGTGTACGCCTGCGACTTGAAGTGGAAGACGCCGAAGACCGTCTCCGACGACGTGCCGGGCGACGGCATCGGGGTGGTGTGCAGGCCCGTCGGGCCGTCCGCCCAGTTCACCCACGTGCCGTGGAGCCTCGACAGGACGCCGAACTGAGGACCGGCGGGCAGGCCCCGCTCCCATTCGACGTACGGCTTCACCGACGACTTCTGTGGCTCGGTCGACACGACGCTCTCCTCGGTTGGTGGGTGTGGGGGACAGGTCAGCGGGGGCCGCAGATGAGGGGGTAGTCGCTCGTGTCGATGAGCGGCTCCAGCCCGAGCTTGTCGACCAGCACGGACTCGGCGGTGCAGAAGGCACCCTCGACCCACGCCTGGTCGTTGGAGAACGCCGATCCCACGAGGTACACCGGCGCACCGTCGACGCCCGCCAGCTCGCCCGGGGCCCGCACGGTCTGCATGACGTCGCAGATGTCGTAGTGGGCCGCCCACGCGTGGTAGCCGGCGCCGAACGGGTTGAGCCCCCAGTCCATGAACACCGTCTCCAGGGGCTCGGGGATCGTGCCGGCCGCGTCGGGGTCGCCGTAGTGCACCTTGGCCAGCTGGAGCAGCAGCATGCGCACCATCTCCGGCGGCGCCTTCCCCCCGCCCAGCAGGGGTTGCAGGTCGCGGGACGTCGCCTGGTCGCGGCGCTCGTCCACCGCGAGCTCGAGCTCCCTCCAGAAGTTCACGAACCGCATGTCGTCGTACGACGCGAGCAGGCCGTAGACGGGTTCGCCCGGCTGCCCGGGGGTGGCGCTGTTGCGGAAGTAGTAGATCTGGCGCAGCGGCAGGTCGGTGATGGTCGGCCCGAAGACGTCGTTGGGAGCATGCCCCTTCGAGACCAGGTCAGGCGGGTACGTGGACTCCTGCCACCAGCAGCGGTCGAAGAACATCGCCACCTTGTAGGAGGGCTGCAGGATCACCGACTCGAGGTAGTTCGCGACCCGGTCCGCGTTGAGGAAGTCCTGCCGGCCGGGCGCGTCGTCGTAGCGGGTCGCCTGCGCCACCAGCTCGACGGACCGCGGAGGCATGGCCAGGAACGCCACGTCGGCGGTCGAGGCCGCCCCGGTCGGCGCGTAGGGATCGAGGGCGGACGCGAGCCGGTACCGGATCTGACCCTGCTCCAGCCAGATCGAGTGCAGGCGCTCTCCCTGGTGCAGCGAGAAGTCGACTCCCGCGTCCGCGGCCTTCGCGACGGCCTTCCGGTAGAGCCCCACGAACAGTCGGGAGTACCCGCCGGAGATGGTCTTGAAGTTCCCGCCGGGCTGGAATTCGCCGTTGTAGACCGCCGCGTTCGCCGCGTTCCAGTTGATGACGTTGGAGCTGTAGCCGCCGGCGTCGGCCGCGTAGTTGAAGCCCTCGTTCCCGGCCTGGTCGTAGAAGACGTTCCAGTACCCGACGTTGCTGGCGGTCTCCCCGCCGGAGTACACGAACGAGTTGAAGTCGGCCGGCAGCGTGCCCGTGGCGTAGAAGTCGCACTGAGCCCTGCGGTTCGAGAGCGGGGCGTCACCCTCGATGAGCGAGGAGACCTGGTTGTAGAGGTCGTCCGCGGGCCGCACGTTGTTGCCCGGTGTGTCGTACGGCGCCTCCACGTGGCCCTTGCCGGTGCCCAGCTGGCTGCTGCGGAAGTGCTCCCCGCGGAGGTAGAAGAGGGGGTCGTCGGTCGTGAGGAAGTCGATGACGTCCTGCTCCAGGTCCACCTCGCGGATGGCCGTGGTGACCAGGCGATGCCCGGCCGGCCCCCGTTGGGGGTCCCACTCGATGTAGCGCATCCCGCCGATCTCGATGTAGCTGGCGCCCGCCTCGCCCGCGTAGTGGTGGGAGCAGATCCTGCCCGCGGGCGGCCGGGTCGCTCCGGTGCCGTCGAAGTCGTAGGTACCCCACTCGTGGAGCCGCAGGGTGTCACCGGCGCTCAGGTGGCCGGACTGCAGCAGCCGCCACGCCGTGTACAGCCCTCCCGGCCCGGCTCCGAAGATCACGTACTGCTTCGCCATCAGCGTTCCTCCTTGATCGCCCGGCTGGGGGTGGTGCGCTGATCCGGCTCGGCGGCGGGTGCCCACGCGATGGCGAAGTTCGCCAGCGGGATGGTGAAGTCGCCGTAGGTCAGCTGCTGCGTCGGCTGCGCGAGCATCCGGACGATCATGTCGCCGAGGATGGGGAGGTACTTGGCCGCCCAACCGGCCGTGTACGTCACGATGTTCGGGTGCGGCGTGCCCCACGCCGGCGTGTAGTCCAGGAGGAGCTCACGCGTGCTGTCCTCTGCCAGCGCGATGAGGCAGGTCGAGGTGAACCGGGGGGTCGGGTCGAGGCCGACCATGTGCTCGGCCACCCACCGCGAGTCCAGGCCGAGGCTGGTCGGGCTGGGGACGAAGGTGCGCTGGCCGGGGTCGGTGAGGATGGCGTCGGGGAAGTCCGTGGCCACCCGCGCATAGCCGGGGTGCGCCCAGTCCACCTCGGGGAAGCCGTAGAAGAGAGCCGATGCGCTGGGGTCCTGGAACACGAACCAGGTGGGCAGCCTGAGGTCGGGGTCGCTCTTCCGGAAGTACGCGGAGGACATCTGCCAGATGGTGATCCCCGCCGACAGGCCGAGGTGGGCCAGCACGTCGTTCGCGTAGGCGCCCGCGCAGACGGCGAGCTTCGCCGCGCCGTAGTCGCCTCGTCCCGTCGTGACGGTCAGGCTCCCGTCGGCCTGCTCGCTGATGCCGGTCACGGGCTCGTACTCGTGGATGTCCACCCGCCCTGTCGCGAGGGCGGCGTCGTAGCAGGCCTCCTCGGTGGCCTTGAGGTCGATGATGCCCCCGCTGGCCTGGAAGAACCCGGCGTAGTCGCTCGGCAGGTCCGTGAAGGGGAACGCGGCCTCGATCTGGGCGGCGTCCAGCTTCGTGTACGGGATCCGCAGGGTGTCCATCACCTTCTCGGCGGCCTGGATGCCGCCCTCCTGCGAGCTCAGCGCGGGGTCCCCGAACCACAGGCTGCCGCACTGCGTGATCAGGGTCTTCTGGGTGAATCCCTGGAGGTCCGCCCAGAACGACTGCGAGGCGAGTGACAGCTCGGCCATGTACTGCTGCGCGTACTGCAGTCGGAACTGCCGCGACGCACCCGCGGAGCTGCCCGAGTCGTTGAGCACACCGAACCGCTCGAGCACGAGCGTGCGGAGCCCGTTCTTCCCGGCGTGGTACGCCGTGGACAACCCGGCGCCACCGCCCCCGATGACGATCAGGTCGTAGTCGCGCCCGTCGTACGCCAGCGCCGTCACGTCGCCTCCCGAGATGAGGCCCCAGGCGGACACGGGCCCTGACCTGCGGCCGCCGAGAACGGTTTCGACGTTAGGGCACCCCTCCTGAGTTGTCACGGCCCCCGCGGCCGGCTCGTCGGCGGTCGCCCCGCGCGGCCGGCCTACCAGAACGTGTTGAGCAGGTGCTGCACCACGAGGGCCGTCGCCACCTGCAGCGCCAGCGCCGGCCGCAGCCAGCGGTCGGGCAGTCCGGCGACGGCGAGGGTCAGCCACGGCACGAACGGCAGCCAGATCCGCTCCACCTCCGCCTTGCTCATCAGCGACAGGTCGGCGACGACGATGCAGGCGACCGCGCCGACCACCAACCACCGGGCGGGCCGCTCGGCGTGCCCCAGCCGGGCGAGGCCCGCGGCCACCACCGGCCCGGCGGTGGCGACCAGCGCGGCGAGGTTGCCCCAGATCCAGTAGCTCGTCGGCCGCTCGCTCGCGACCCCGTCCCAGTACCGCTCGCGCAGCACCGGGAACGCCTCCCACCAGGCGAAGCCGAGGGCGGCGAAGACGAGGACCACGGCGAGGGCGGCCAGCGCGCACGGGACCAGGGGACGCCACGTCCGCGCCGCGACCAGCACCGCCAGCGCGATCGCCGCGAACAGCACCAGCCCGTAGGACATCATCACCAGGTAGCCGAACAGGAGCCCGGACCCGACCGCCCAGCCGAGGGCGGCGGGACCGGCCCTGGTGGCCGCCAGCGCCAGAAGGAACGTCGCCCAGGCGGCGACGGCGGCCATCACGGCGTCGGCCGAGACCGACATGGTCACCGCGGCCGGGGTGAGCACCAGGAACGGGGCCGCTCGCCGGGCGGTCAGCGTCGCGTCGAGGGCGCGCAGCGTCAGCAGCACGGCGGGGGCGATCGATGCTGCGACGACCGTGACCACGAGGCCCGCCGCGAGGTCGCCGCCGAGGCCGATCCGGACCAGCAGGATGAAGAACAGGACCGCGCCGGGTGGGTGGCCGGCGAGGTGGACGGGCCAGTTGTCCGGCGCGTCGTGGGGGATCCGGTCGACGTACTCGGCGAGCATCGCGGGTACGTCGTCGGTGCGGCGCGCCGTGCGCAGGTACTCCGAGGTGTGGCCGAGGACGCGGGTCAGCCCGCGCGTCCCGTCGACCGTGACCAGGGCCAGCAGCCACCCCAGCGAGACGACGTAGGACAGGGCGACGAGCCGCCCGAACGGCAGGGTCGCCGCCAGCCTGCCCCCGACCATCACGCCCGCCAGCGCGAGGGCGAGGGCGGGCACCGTCCCCGGCCCGGTCCGCGGGTCGAGGTAGCCGTGCCAGGGCGGCAGGGTCTGGCTGAGCGGGTACTTGGCGTTGCGCGCGTGGACGTCCACGCCGGTCACGGCCTGGTAGGCGATGGCCGCCGCGAGCAGGAGCAACGCGGCGCCCAGCGCGATCCACGGTGCGGTCCGGCGCCAGCTGCTCACCCTGGTGAGCGTAGGGAGCGTGGGTGAGCCGTGCCCTGACCGCGACGGGACGTCACGGGTTCGTAAGCAGTCGCAGGCGCTTTCGGGGCGTGAACGTGCCTAGCGTGGGAACCATGACGACCGGTGGCCCGCGAGCCGACCTCATCCTCCCGTGCCGCGACGAGGCTCCCGCGCTGCAGGAGCTGCTCCCGCGGGTGCCGTCGGACCTCCGCGTCATCGTCGTGGACAACGGGTCGGGTGACGGCACGGCCGACGTGGCGGCCCGCCTCGGAGCGACGGTGGTGAGCGAGGCCGAGCCGGGCTACGGCGCCGCCGTCGCGGCCGGGCTGGCCGCGGCCGACGGCGACCTGGTGGCGTTCATGGACGGCGACGGGTCGTTCGACCCGACCGAGCTGCTGCCCCTGGTCGACGCGGTGGCCTCGGGCGCCGCGGACATGGCGGCCGGACGCCGCCGGCCGGTTCGGCGGGGGACCTGGCCGTGGCATGCGCGGGCCGGGAACTCGCTCGTCGTCCGCTGGCTGCGGCGGCGCACCGGGTTCCCCCTGCACGACCTCCCCGCGATGCGGGTCTGCCGTCGCGACGCCCTGGTCGCACTCGACGTCCGCGACCGGCGGTTCGGCTACCCCGTCGAGCTGATGCGCTCGGCGGTCGCGGCCGGCTGGACCTTCGCCGAGTACGACGTCCGCTACCTGCCGCGCGCCGAGGGCACCCGTTCCAAGGTGTCGGGCTCGGTGGTCGGCACCGTGCGCACGGCCCGCGACTTCTACCGGGTGCTCTCGTGACCCCGCGCGTGCTGGTGGTCGCGAAGGCACCCGTCCCGGGACGGGTGAAGACCCGCCTCGCCGCGGACCTGGGCGGCGGCGCGGCGGCCGAGGAGGACGCCGCCGAGCTGGCGGCGCTCGCGCTCCTGGACACGCTCGGCGCCTGCGCCGAGGCGGTCGGCCCGGACCGGTGCCACCTGGCGCTGGCCGGCGACCTGGCCGGGGCGCGGCGGGCCGACGAGCTGCGCCGCGCCCTCGACGGGTGGCGGGTCGGGCCCCAGGTGGGCGCCACCTTCGCCGATCGGCTCGCGGCCGCCCACGCGGCCACACCGGGGCCGCTGCTCCAGGTCGGCATGGACACGCCGCAGGCGACCGCGGGGGACCTCGCGGCCGCCGCGGACGGGCTGGCGGACGCGGATGCGGTGCTCGGCCAGGCCACGGACGGCGGCTGGTGGCTGCTCGGGCTGCACGACCCGTCGGCCGCGGCGGTCCTCGCCGGCGTACCGATGTCGACGTCGCGGACCGGTGCGCTGACCCGGGCCGCGCTGGTCGGTCGCGGGCTGCGCGTGGCCACCACCCGCACGCTGCGCGACGTCGACCGGGTCGCGGACGCCGACGCCGTCGCCGAGGAGGCGCCCGGCACGCTGTTCGGGCGGGCCTGGCACGACCGGGCGGCGCGGACCACCGCCGGGGGTGCCCGATGAGCGCGGACTCCTCGTTCACGGCCACCTTCTCGCAGGCGCTGCGGGGCGGCGCCTGCTACGTCCTCGGCCTGCACCCCGACCCGGCGGAGGTGCCGACCGGGCGGTGGTCGGCCGCGGCCGACGACGAGGACCGGGCGATCCTCGACCTGTGCTGCGGCCCGACGCTGGACATCGGCTGCGGGCCGGGCCGGATGGCGGCCGCGCTCGCGGAGCGGGGGCAGGTGGTGCTGGGGATCGACGTGGTGCCGGAGGCCGTGGACCAGACGAACCGGCGGGGCGCCAGCGCGCTGCGCCGGGACGTCTTCGGGGTGCTGCCCGCGGAGGGGCGCTGGCACACGGCGCTGCTGGCCGACGGCAACATCGGCATCGGCGGGGATCCCCTCGCCCTGCTCGGCCGGGTGGGCGAGCTGCTCGCCGGTGAGGGGCGGATCGTCGTCGAGGTCGCCGAGCCGGGGGTGGCCTCGCGCGCGGTGTGGGCGGTGCTGGACTGCGAGGGGCGGCGCAGCCGCCCGTTCCGGTGGGCCGTCGTCGGCGTGGACGACATCGCCGACCTCGCGGCGCGCGTCGGGCTCGTGCTCGACCCGCTGCACCGCGTCGGGGCGCGCTGGTGCGCCGTGCTGCACAAGGGGGAGAGCCGATGAGCGCGCACGACACGGACCGGGAGTCGGCCCGGCCCACGGAGCAGTCCGCCGAGCCCGGGACGGCCGGTGGGGCGGGGACGCCGCTGGAGGACCGGTTCACCTCGCGGCTGCGCAGCGCGGCGGTCGCCGCGCGGGTCGGTATGTGGCTCGGGATCTGCTTCGGAATCGCGTTCTTGACTGGGCTGATCAGCCACTACGCGCAGCTGCCCGACCCGTCGGTGCCGTTCCCGACCGGCCCGGTGTGGGGCTACCGGGTGAGCCAGGCGGTGCACGTGGCGGCGGGGACGGCCGCGGTGCCGCTGCTGCTGGTCAAGCTGTGGAGCGTCTACCCGAAGCTGTTCGAGCGGCCGCCCCGGATCCCGCGGGCGCTCGTGATGACCGCGCTGCTGCGGGGCTCGATCGGCGTCCTCGTCGCCGCCGCGATCTTCCAGCTCGCCTCCGGGCTGGCCAACGTCACGCAGTGGTACCCGTGGGACTTCTCGTTCCGGCGCACGCACTACGCGGTGGCGTGGGTCGCGATCGGGGCGCTCCTGCTGCACGTCGCGGTGAAGCTGCCGGTGATCCGCGGCGCGCTCGGCTCGCCCGTGGACGACACCGGCCTGGACCGGCCGAACGCCACCGCTCCGGGCCCGGTCTCGCGGCGCACGCTCCTGCGGGGCACCTGGGGCGCGGCGGCCGGCGCGGTGCTGCTCACCGCCGGCGCCTCGGTGCCGCTGCTGCGCAAGGTCTCGATCTTCGCGGTCCGCACCGGCGAGGGGCCGCAGGGCGTCCCGATCAACCGGACGGCGTCCGCCGCGGGCGTCACCGCCGAGGCCGTCGGCGACGGCTACCGTCTCGAGGTCGTCCGGGGCGAGCGCTCGATCACCCTGACGCGGGCCGAGCTGGCCGCGCTCGAGCAGCGGACCCGCACCCTCCCGATCGCCTGCGTGGAGGGCTGGAGCGCCTCCGGGACCTGGACCGGCGTGCCGGTGCGCACGCTGCTGGACCTGGTGCAGGCGCCGCGCGGTGCCGGCGTCCGGGTGGAGTCGCTCCAGACCCGCGGGGCCAGCTCCTCCTCGGTGCTGCCGGGCAACTTCGCCGACCACCCGGACACGCTGCTCGCGCTCGGCCTCAACGGCGAGCCACTGGACATCGACCACGGGTTCCCGGCCCGGATCATCGCGCCGAACCGGCCGGGCGTGCTCCAGACCAAGTGGGTCACCCGGATGGAGGTGCTCGCATGACCCGGCTCGTGGTCGGCGGCGCGGGCGTCCTGCTGGCGGCGTACGGCGGCTGGCTGCTGCTCACGCGATCGAGCCTGGGCGACCTCGTCTCGACCGCGCTCTGGCTGGCGGGCGGCGTGGTCGCCCACGACCTCCTGCTGGCGCCGCTCGTGATCGCCGCGGCCTGGCTCGGTTCGCGGCTCCTGCCGTCCTGGGCGCGTGGGCCCGCCGTGGTCGCCGGACTGGTCCTCGGCACGCTCACGGTGATGGCGATCCCGGTGCTGGGCGGGTGGGGCCGGCGCGCCGACAACCCGACGCTGCTCGACCGCGACTACTGGGCCGGATGGGGCGGCCTGGCCGCGTTGGTGGTGGTCGCCGCGGTGGCGGCCGCGCTCGTCGTACGCTCGCGAGAGAGAACCGGAGGTGACCGTGGCAAGCGTCCTCGTCGTGGATGACGACCCGACCGTCCGTGAGGTGGTGGCGACCTACCTGCGGGCGAACCAGCACGAGGTGGCCGAGGCCGCCGACGGCGAGGAGGCGATCGTCGCGATGGCCCGCCGCCCGGCCGACCTGGTCGTGCTGGACCTGATGCTGCCCGGGATCGACGGACTCGAGGTCTGCCGCCGCATCCGCAGCACCCGCGAGGTGCCGATCATCATGCTCACCGCGCTGGGCGGCGAGGTGGACCGGGTGACCGGCCTGGAGCTGGGCGCGGACGACTACGTCAGCAAGCCGTTCAGCCCGCGTGAGCTCGCGCTGCGGGTGGAGTCGGTGCTGCGGCGTACGTCGGGGCGCGAGCCCGCGCTGCCGGACGTGCTGCGCGACGGCGACCTGGTGGTCGACCACCCGCGCCGACAGGTGCTCCGCTCGGGGGAGCGGCTGGTACTGACCTCCCGCGAGTACGACCTGCTGCGCTACCTGGTCGCGCACCCGGGCGTCACCCTGTCCCGCGACGACCTGCTCGAGAACGTCTGGGGCTGGTCGATCGGCGACCGGTCGACCGTGACGGTGCACGTGCGGCGGCTGCGCGAGAAGGTCGAGGACGACCCCGCGGAGCCCCGCCGGCTCCTGACCGTCTGGGGCGCGGGCTACCTGTGGGAGCCCGCCGACGGCGCCACCGCGCCCGCGGAGGTCGCCCGGTGACGCCCGCGGTGCAGGCGGAGATCCTGCTCATCTCGGTGGTATGTGCCGCCGGCGTCGGCCTGCTCGGGCTGCTGGCCAGCTGGCTGCTGCGGGACCGCTCGCTGCGCTGGCAGCTGGCCGTCATCGCGCTGGTCGCGGTCGCCGCGCCGTACGCCGGCCTGGTCGCCGTCACCCAGCGGATGTTCATCTCCGGCCACGACCTCACCGTCGCCATGTACGTCGGCTCCGCCGCCGCCGTGGTCTCCCTGCTCGCCGTGCTGGCCCTCGGGTCCTTCGTCGCGCGCTGGGTGGGGGCGGTGCGCACCAACGTCCGGCGCCTGGGCGACGTGGACGGCGAGATCGACCCGCCGCGCGGCCCGAGCGAGTTCCGCGAGCTGACCGAGGCGCTCGCGGAGACCCAGGGCGAGCTGGCCGCCTCGCGGGAGCGCGAGCGGCGGCTCGACCAGTCCCGCCGCGAGCTGGTGTCGTGGGTCTCCCACGACCTGCGCACCCCGCTGGCCGGGCTGCGGGCGATGACCGAGGCACTGGAGGACGGGCTGGCGGTCGACCCCGACCGCTACCTGGCCCAGATCCGGCGCGACGTGGACCGGATGACGCTGATGGTCGACGACCTCTTCGAGCTCTCCAAGATCCACGCCGGCGTCGGGCAGCCGGTGCTGGAGTCGGTGCTGCTGCGGGACCTGGTCAGCGAGGCGATCGCCAGCGCCGACCCGGTGGCGCGGACCCGCAACGTGCGCCTCGGCGGCCACGTGGCGGACGGGATCAAGGTGACCGCGGATGCCGCGGCCCTGTCGCGGGCGATCTCGAACCTGGTGATGAACGCGATCCGGCACACGCCGGACGACGGCACGGTCCGCGTCGTGGCCGAGCCGCTGCCCGGCGCCGTCGAGCTCAGCGTGACCGACGAGTGCGGCGGCATCCCCGTCGCCGACATGGAGCGGGTCTTCGAGGTGGGGTGGCAGGGCTCCGCGGCGCGGACGCCGGGGGAGCCGTCCGTGGGGCGCGCCGGCCTGGGCCTCGCGATCGTGCGCGGCATCGTCGAGGCGCACCGCGGCGCGGTCACCGTGGAGAACCTGGACCCCGGGACGGGGTGCCGGTTCCGGATCCGGCTGCCGACGGGATCGGGTGTCGCGACCGGCTCAGGGGTGTGAGGGCCGCGGCCCGCGTGTTCGTCGCCGGTGCGACCGCCACTGGTGTCGGATGACGCCGAGGAGCGCCACCATGAAGATCGCGGACCAGAGGATTCCGGCGTAGGTGTAGAACACATCCGGGTGACGCCCGACCCGGGCGCGAGGTTGCGCGCCCCGGCGTGTCGCTCCGGCGGGCGCAGGTCGGCCCGTCGGAGCCCGGTGGGTCAGAAGCAGATCCACCAGATGCCGAAGATGCTCGGGATCACGCCGAGCAGCAGCCACCAGGACCACGGGGAGCGCCGGTTCAGCACCAGCGTCCCGGCGATGCCGCCGACGCCGAACGCCGCGGCGATCACGTTGAGGCCGATCTGCGCGTCCAGCCGGTCGGCGTTGACGTGGTCGGCGGCGATGATGAAGCCGGCGACCATGTGCCCGACGGTCGTGAGGACGACGGCCGAGATGACCCGGCGCTGGACGGTCTCGAGGCGCTTCATCGCCTCGGGGTCGGGCTTCTTCCGCGGCGCGTTCGGGTCCATCAGGTGGCGTCGGCGCGGAGCCGGCGTCGCCGCGGTGCTCTGACCCTGGGGGGTGGTCTGACCTTGGGCGGTGCTCACGAGCACCACGATAATCGTTGGCGCCGATATCCCCCAGGGGGCATCCTGGGGTGTTATGGAGATCACATCCTTCGGCCCCGATGACGCGGCCGACCTCCAGGCGTGGGCCGCGCTGACCAACGCGGTCGCGGCGGTCGACGCGCCGTGGGAGCACCCGGTGACGGCCGCGATCGGCGCCGCGCGGTTCCGGCACGGCTGGGACGGGGAGCCGTCGACGCCGTACCTGGCCCGCGTCGACGGCACGGTCGTGGGTGGGGGAGCGGTCAGCGTGAGCGACTACGACAACCTCGACGCCGCGTGGTTGGGCGTCGCGGTGCATCCCGACCACCGGCGGTCCGGCCACGGCTCGGAGATCCTGGAGGCGATGGTCGGCGCCGCGCACGACCTGGGGCGCTCCAGCCTCGGCGCCGATGCATGGGAGAGCCCGGCGGCCGCCGCGTTCGCCGCCCGGCACGGGTTCGTGGCCAAGCAGTCGAACATCAACCGCCGCCAGCTCCTGGCCGACATCGACTGGCCGGAGCTCGACAGCCGGTACGACGCCGCGCTGCCGTACGCCGGGGAGTACGCGCTCGAGCGGTGGGACGTCCCGACCCCCGACGACGTGCTGCCCGCCCTCGCGGAGATGGCGTCGGCGATCAACGACGCACCCCTGGACCACCTCGACTACGAGGACGAGGTCTTCACCGACGCCCGGATGCGGGCCTACGAGGCGGCGAGCGCCGGCCGCAACGAGCGGATGTACCGCGTGGTCGCCCGGCACGTGCCGTCCGGCGAGCTCGCCGGCCAGACGGTGGTGGCGGTGGAGGCCGACCACCCCGAGCGTGGCGACCAGCACGACACCTCGGTCACCCGCGCCCACCGTGGCCACCGCCTCGGGCTGCTGCTGAAGGCCGACATGATGCGGTGGCTGCGCGACGCCGAACCGCAGCTGGCGACGATCGACACGTGGAACGCCGAGTCCAACGACCACATGATCGGCGTGAACGAGGTGCTCGGCTACCGGGTGATGGGGCGGGAGATCGTCTACCAGCGCTCGGCGGCCGGCTGAGTGTTGTGAAGGGGGTAGTCCCTGACGAAAAGCACCGCGACCCGCGGGTTCCGGGTGCTTTTCGTCAGGGACTACCCGCCCCGTGAGGTTGGTCGCCCGCCTGGTTGCCGGGCGCCCTCGTCCCGGTCGGCTCGGCGTCGATCGTCACGGGGCAGCGCCGAGGTGCGGGCGCGGTTCGCGATGCGCCCGGTTCGCTCGCTCGGCCGAAAACGGAGCACGGGGCGGCGCTTCGCGCGCTACCGTCACGGCCCCGACTCGTGGCCGACGGCAGAACGGAGCAGCGACGTGTGGACGCCTACCCTGCGCGGCGAGATTCAGCGCCGGCTGCTGGTGAACTACCGCCTCGATCCGGAGGTGGCCCGCTCGCACATCCCGGCGCCGTTCCGTCCGCAGCTGCACAACGGCCACGCCGTCGCGGGCATCTGCCTGATCCGCCTCGGGGCGATGCGGCCGGCCGGCCTGCCTGGGATGGTCGGCGTGCGGAGCGAGAACGCCGCTCACCGCTTCGCCGTCGAGTGGGACGACCCGGCGGCCGGGCGCCGTACCGGCGTCTACATCCCGCGCCGCGACACCGACTCGCGGCTCGGCGTGCTACTCGGCGGCCGGGCGTTCCCCGGTGAGCACCACCTGGCCCGCTTCGACGTGTCCGAGACCGAGGACGACCTCCACGTCGCCTTCTCCGCCCGCGACGGCTCCGCGAGCGTCTCCGTCGATGCCACCGTCGCGCCGGACCTGGGCGGCTCCGGCCTGTTCGACACGGTGGACGAGGCCTCCCGGTTCTTCGAGCAGGGCGCGCTCGGCTACTCCGCGACCCATACCGCGGGCCGCTTCGAGGGCCTCCGGATGCACACCTCGGCGTGGAAGGTCGAACCGGTCCGGGTCACCGAGGCGACGTCCTCGCTGTTCGACGACCCGCAGGAGTTCCCGCGTGGCACGGCGGTCCTCGACAACGGACTGCTCATGCGACGCCTGCCCGTCGCGTGGGAGCCGATGCAGACCTTGCGCCAGGAGCCGGTGCCGCGCTGATGCGCGTCGTCGTCTCCGCCTGACTGTGGTGGTGGGCTGGCCGCGGCCGGGTGGCGGTGGGTCGGCCGCGGCGACAGGATGCGCGGGTGCGGACGTACGAGGAGCTGGTCGACGAGGCCGAGGCGGCCGACGTGTCGGGCTGGGGGTTCGGGTGGCTGGACGGGCGGGCGACTGAGGAGCGTCCGCCCTGGGGGTATGCCCGTGCGCTCGGCGAGCGCCTCGGCCGCGTCGGGTCGGCGTTGGACATCGACACCGGCGGAGGCGAGGTCGTGGCGGACGCCCCCGTGCTTCCGCCACGCATGGTCGTGACCGAGGGATGGGCGCCGAACGCCGCGCGCGCCCGCGAGCTGCTCGGCACCCGCGGCGTCGAGGTCGTGGAGACCGACGGTGGGCGTCTGCCCTTCCCCGACGAGTCGTTCGAGCTGGTCTCGTCCCGCCACCCGGTCCGTCCGGACTGGACCGAGCTCCACCGGGTCCTGGTGCCCGGTGGGCGCTACTTCGCCCAGCACGTGGGCCCGGGATCGGCGTTCGAGCTGATCGAGTACTTCCTCGGGCCCCTGCCCGACGCCCGCTCCCTGCGCGACCCCGCGCGGGAGGCCGAGGCCGCCCGCGCCGCGGGACTGGACGTCGAGATGCTGCGGACCGCGCGGTGCCGGATGGAGCTCCACGACGTCGGCGCCGTCGTCTGGCTGCTGCGCAAGTGCCCGTGGTGGGTGCCGGACTTCTCGGTCGCCTCGTACGACGACAGGCTGCGGGAGCTCGACGCGCGACTCCGGAGCGGCCAGCCGTTCGTGGCCCACTCGACCCGGCACCTCATCGACGCTCGGCGCTGAGGCGGGTAGTCCCTGACGAAAAGCACCGACTGCCGCGGCTTTCGGGTGCTTTTCGTCAGGGACTACCCGCCTCCGGAGTGAGCGGACCACCTCGACCGAACTGCCACGCAGGCGCCTCCGGCGGCCCATACTCGGCGGGTCCGCGAACGCCGCCCTCCAGGGTCAGCACGCACAGGAGACGTCGGTGATGACGGTCGGTTTCAACGTGATCACGGGGCCGGACCAGACATCCCACCGCTGGGGTGACGTCGTGATGGCGTTGTCGCGCCGGCTGTCGGAGCTGGAGGACGAGAGCGAGTTCGGGGACCCGTTCGCGCTCTCGGTGACGTTCATCGCCCCGAACCGGTACCTGAGACCGGACTGGTCGGGGGTGCGGCTGGGGCGGTTGTCGAAGCGGCACGGAGTGCTGAGCGCCGAGGTCGCGCTACCGCCGATCCCTCCGGACGATCCGGTCACGGCCGTCCTGGACCTCGCGGACGAGGTCGTGGAGGCCGCACGCAGTTACGCGCGGCGGCGCCACCTGGCCGACGACTTGCCGTCGACGCGCTGGATGCTGCGGCGCACGCGGGAGCTGGGGCCCGCCCCGGTCCGCCCGGGCTCAGCGCTACCCGCAGCGCCCGATCCCGGTCGCGAGGCGCGGCGCGACGCGTTCCTCCGGATCACGACGTCGACCGGTGAGGACGACGTGGACCCCTCGGAGGGGCTCCTGCAGATGCTGGTCGAGGACGTCCTCGATCGGGCCGAGGCCTTCGTCCAGATCGATCGCATCGGGACGGACGGCCTCGAGCGCCTCCGGCTGGAACGCGACGGTCGCTACGTCCGCCTCGAGCGGCTCGAGGTGCCTGAGGGCGGAGGCCGCACGAAGCACGTCGCACGGACGCGCGACCAGGAGATCCTGGAAGAGGCGGTGGTCGCCTGGGCGTTCGAGGCCGGACCGATGCCCGACGACCTGATCTGGCAGGCCGCGGACGGATAGGCATCCGCGCTGTCAGGCGGGAAGGTCGTCGGGTGGCGCCACCGCCGCCGCCCCGTACCGGCGCACGTCCGGGCGGTCGGCTGCCGCCACCGGCCGGCCGTCGGAGTACCGGGACTCGCCGCACCGCTCGCACGACTCCACCTGGGGTAGGTAGTCGGCATGCCGTCGCCCGGGAGGTGGGCCGTACGGCAACATCCGATGGCCGGCGAGGCGGCACCGGAGATGTCGGAGGAGGAGCACGCCATCAGTGTGGGGCGCCACCGGACGCCCCACACCCCGAATCAGCCGCCCACTCTGTCGACGATCCAGCCGGGTGAGCGGTAGTCCCTGACGAAAAGCACCGCCCGCCGCGGCTTTCGGGTGCTTTTCGTCAGGGACTACCCGCCTCGGCGGGCAGCCCGTAGACCCGCCGGGCGTTCCCGGCGCCGATCATGCCGGCGTACCGGAGGGCGTCGTCGGCGGTCAGGGCGTCGTCGGCGAGCCAGGACTCCAGGACCCGGGCGAGGGCGCGGCGGAAGAGCACGGAGCCGAGGTGGTGCAGCTCGGGCAGCGCGAAGCCGTCGGTGGCGTGCAGCACGGACCCGAACGGCGCCAGCTCGAGCGTCTCGGCCACCACCGCCGCAGCCCGTACGCCGACGTGGTTGATCGCGAGGCCGAGGTCGAGCGCGACGCGGGGGAAGGCGTGGGCGAGGTAGGCGGCCTGGCGGTGGTAGGGGTAGCAGTGCAGCAGCACGACGGGCCCGGCCTCGGGTGGGAGTGCCCGCAGGAGCGGCACGAGGAGGGACGGGTCGGCGCGGTGCAGGTCGAGGTCGGGGTCGCCGAACCCGGTGTGCACCTGCAGCGGCAGCCCGAGGCGCAGGCAGGCGTGGACGGCGTGCGCGATGAGCACGGGCTCGTCGAGCCGCGACCGTCCGCCCGCGGCGCCGGTGTGGAGCCACCGGTCCGCGGCCCGGCGCACCTCGGCCGCGGCCGGCGGGCTCGCCGGGAGGTCGAGTCCGGTGCGGTAGGCCGCGATCGTCTTGAAGCCCACCGATCCGGCGGTCCGCGCGGCGAGGGCGTCGGCGACCGCGGCGCCAAGGCCGGAGGCGTCGACGCCGGAGGCAGCGATCTCCTCGACGACCGCCTCGATCCTGGTGATTTCGTGGACCCGCGCGCCGGCGTGCTCGCCCAGCCGGCCGGGCGAGCACAGCCCGGGGTGGCTCAGGCCGGTGTCGACGAGCAGGTCGACGGCCCCGCAGGCGCCGAGCAGGCGGCGCGCGGCCTCGTCCGGCCCGAGCGCGGCGCGCCGGGCGAGGTACTCCTCGGCCGCCGCGTGCGGGGGCAGGCCGAGCGCCGGCGCGCACCAGCGCCGCACGGCGAGCCCGGCCTGCGAGTCGAGCTCGCTCGTGCCTTCCGGCCCGCGTTCGTGCGCCTCGGTGAGCAGCAGCTCGAAGGCCGGCCGGTCGAGGGGGTCGAGGACGACGGGGTGGCAGTGCTGGTCCACGAGCGGCAGCCCGGCGAGATCGTCGGCGAGGGGCATGGCTCGGCGGGCCTCAGTAGCGCCAGCGGGTGGCGGCCACGACCTCGGCGGGGGTCCGGTCGGCGAAGAGCGCCGCCTCCGCACGGCGCACGGCGGTGAACGCGTCGCAGAGGTACTCGCCCAGCGCGTCGGTCAACAGCTCCGAGGCGTCGAGGTGGTCCAGCGCCTCGGCGACGGATCGGGGCAGCCGCTCGACCCCGAGCCGCTCCAGGTCGCCGGGGGCGAGCGCCGCGGGGTCGCCGGGCACCTCCTCCGGCAGCACCAGCCCGGCGTCGAGCGCGGCCAGGCCGACGTCCAGCACGGCGCCGACGACGAGGTAGGGGTTGGCGCTGGCGTCGAGGCACTTGACCTCCGCGTTGGCGGCCTCCCGCGTCTCGCCGGTGGAGCCGGTGACCAGCCGGAGGGCCGCCTCCCGGTTCTCGCGACCCCAGCACCGGTAGGCGCCCGCCCACGTCGACGGGACCAGGCGGAGGTGGCTGGGCACGCTGGGCGCGAGGATCGCGGTCAGCGCGGGCAGGGCGCCGAGGATGCCGGCGAGGAACGACTCGCCGACGGCGGTGATGCCGTAGCGCCCGGGGCCGTCGGCGAGCAGGTTCACCCCGTCGCGCCGGAGCGAGAGGTGCAGGTGCTGCCCGTTGCCGACCGCGCCGGCGACCACGACCGGCGCGAACGTCGCCTCCATCCCGTGCCGGCGCGAGACGGCGCGGACCGTCTCCCGGACCAGCAGCACCTGGTCCGCGGCCGCCACCGGCGCCAACGGTGCCGCGGAGAGCTCGAACTGGCCGGCGGCGTACTCCGGGTGCAGCTGCAGCACCTCCACGGACTGCTCCGCCAGGGCGGTCAGCAGGTCGCGGCAGTAGTCGCCGAGCTCCACCATCCGCGTCATCCCGTACGCCGGCCCGCGGCACGCCGCCGCGAAGTCGGCTCCCGGCCCGCCGCCGGTGTCGCTGCCGACGACCCACTCGATCTCGAAGCCCATCCGCACGTCGAGCCCGGCCGCGGCGGCGCGGTCGGCGGCGCGGCGCGCGAACGAGCGCTGGCAGCCGGGGTGCTCCCGGCCGTCCTGGGTGAAGCGGTCCACGGGTGCCCAGGCCCAGCCGGGCTGGCCGGCGAGCCGGACCAGCCGGTCGAGGTCGGGGTGCAGGCGCAGGTCCCCGGCGGGCCCGCCGGCCAGCCGTCCGGCGGTGATGGAGTCGTCGACGCAGAACACGTCGAACACCGGCGACATCCCGACGCCCCACGCCGCCGCGTGGGGGAGTCGCGCGACCGGCACCGCCTTGACCCGGGTCACCCCGGCGTTGTCGACGTAGCTCAGCGCGACGCCGTCGACGCCCTCCTCGAGGAGCGCGTTCGCCCGCGCCTGAGCCCGGCGCCTCTGCTCCTTGCGCCACTGGGTGTCGACGGTCGCGTCCACGGTGCCTCCCGGAAGACAGGCTAGGCCGCGCCGGCGCCGGCTGGAACCGCTCGGGCCGGAGGGCCGATGCTGGGGAGATGGCGCTCGCCGTCTGCCTGCTCTTCGACGACCGCTCCGAACGCCTGGTGCGGGAGCTGTGGTCCCGGCTGGAGTCGGCCGGGATCGCCACGCTGGCCACGCACACGCACGGGCGCCACCAGCCGCACCTCTCCTACGCGGTGCTCCGCGCGTGGGACCTGGACCGGGTGCGGGAGTCGCTCGCCGCCCTACCGCCGGCCCGGCCGTGGCCGATGTCCTTCCACGGCACGCTCGCGTTCCCGCGGGGGCGGGCGGCGCTCGCCCCGGCCGTCACGGCGGACCTCGCGCTGCGCCAGTGGCGGATCGCGACCGCGCTGGCGGCCACGGGGGCCGAGCTGCACCGCAACTACGAGTCGGGGGAGTGGGTGCCGCACGTCGCGGTCGCCACCCGCGCCCAGGGCGACCAGCTGGTGACGGTGGTGAAGGCGATCTCCGACGCGCTGCCGCTGACCGTGCGCGTCGACCGGGCCGCGCTGATCGACAGCGCCACCGGCCAGACGTGGGACCTGCCCCACATCCCGTGAGCCCTGGGGCGCGTGCTGGCGATACCGTCGGGCCATGAGCGCGCCCGGTCGAGACCTCGTGGTCCCGCCCGGTCCCGGGCTTCCCTCCGGCGCCACGATCCCGCTCGGCGAGCTGGTCGAGCGCTTCTCGCGATCCCCCGGCCCCGGTGGGCAGTCGGTCAACACGACCGACTCCCGCGTCGAGCTGCTCTTCGCCCCGGCGACCTCTACGGCGTTCACCGAGGCGCAGCGGGCTCGGCTGCTCCGCAACCTCGCGGACGTGCTGACCCAGGGGCAGGTCGTGGTCACCGCCTCGGAGCACCGATCCCAGCTGCGCAACCGGGCGGCCGCCCGGGAGCGCCTCGCCACCGTGCTGCGCGACGCGTTGGCGCCGCCGCCACCGCCCCGGCGCGCCACGAAGCCGTCGCGTGCCTCCCAGCGGCGCCGCGTGGAGTCGAAGAAGCGCGCGGGCCGGACCAAGGCGCTGCGTGGCCGGGTCCGCGACGAGTAGGCCAGATCCTCCACCTTGACCTTGACACCCCGCCGCGCCGCGGGTCACGCTCGACGGCGGTGACGATGGAGTCGCATCCCTCGGAGGCGCGATGCTTCACTTCAGGAAGTCCGCGGCCGGGCGTTGGTCCGCCGCGGCGGTAGCGATGGCCCTCGCCGTGACCCTCAGCGGCGTCCCACGCGGCCCGGCGGAGGCAGCGGACCCACCCGACGACATCGGCTCGACGACGCAGCAGTACGTCGAGACGTTCTACCCGCTGTGGTTCACGAACCTCCAGTTCGCCCTGGCGCCCAAGAACAAGTTCATCGGTCCCGACAGGATCTCGCCGATCTACCAGTCGGTCGTCGCGATCAACGACGACACGCTCTACGCCAGCAGCCCGATCGACACCAGCGAGGGTCCGGTCCACATCCGGGTGCCGGCGTCCCGCAAGGTCGGGTACTCGGTCCTGCTGCTCGACGCGTTCGGCAACGTCTACGACTCCCCGGTGCCCTCGAAGGCGGCCGGCACGCGGATGCCGGCCACCCGCTACACGCTCGTCGGCCCCGGCGCCGACGCGAGGAGCCACCCGGGTGGGAGCGCCGCGGTGCTGCCCTACGACTTCATGTTCATGATCTTCCGCGCCGACAAGTACAGCGGCCAGACGGACCTCACGACGCGGGCCGAGGCGTTCCGCCGGCGGCTGCGCATCAACCGGGAGGCCACGGCCGTCGTGCCCGAGCGCGACTACGCGACGCCGTTCAAGCTGATCGCCGACCGGCGCGCGAACAACCGGCCGATCGGCTTCCTGCGGGGTCTCCAGCGCGCCGTCGCCTCCTCGGTCCACCCGCCGCTCTCGGCGGCGGACGAGGAGCTGTCCGAGACCTTCGACGCCGCGTTCGGCGACGGTCGGGGCCTCAGCCCCGAGGACCGGGCCGAGTTCGAAGCGGCGACGCGCGCGGCCCACGCGGCGATCATCGACAACTACCTCGACCACCGCGGTGCGACCAACTGGACCCACTTCACCAACATCGGCGACTGGGGCACGAACGTGCTGGACCGGTCCTCGATCACGGAGTTCTGCCAGTACTGCAACGGCATCTCCACCGCGGCCTACTACCACGCGTTCTACGACGTCGCCGGGGAGCCGCTGGTGGGCGCCACCCGGGGTGGCTACGTCATCGACTTCGCGGCTCCGGGCAGCGCGAACGGCACCACGCCCGACGCGTCCCGGTTCTGGTCGCTGACCGCCTACACGCCCAAGACCGTCGAGCTGATCCCGAACCGCGCCGACAAGTACCTCGTGGCGCGCTACACGCCGGGGCTGACCTACAACGACGACGGCTCGCTCACCGTCTACATCTCCCGGGTGAAGCCCGCCGGCGTGCCCGAGGCGAACTGGCTGCCGGTCCGGCGCCGCCAGTTCAACGTGATGCTCCGTGTCTACGGCGTGGTCGAGGGCAGCAGCGTCGCCGAGAACACCTACCTGCCCCCACCGATCACACCTCGCGCGACACCCTGAGCGCGCCTCGCCGGAACACGGTCACAGCACGCAGCCGGCGGCGCGCCGCAGCTCGTCGGCGGCGCGTGTGACGATCCGGTCGATCAGCTCTTCGCAGCTGGGCAGGTCGTCGATCACGCCGACCACCTGCCCGCTGGCCAGTACGCCGGCGGACGTGTCGCCCTCGACGAGTCCGGCCTTGAGCATCATCGGCGTGTTCGCGGCCAGCGCCATCTGGCCCAGGGTGCGGCCCTGCTGCTTGCGCATCGCGCGGCCGTCCTTGAGCAGCTGCGGCCAGGTCATCCCGGACTCGCGCTTGAAGGCCAGGGTGCGGCGCATCGTCGGTCCCATCCGGCGCACCGCGCCGGTCTCCTCCAGCTCCGCCACCAGGTCGGTGCGCAGCATCCGGTGCGGCATCCCGTCGACCTTGGCGGTGACGACCGTGTCGGTGAGGCCGCGCTCGAGGTAGAGCTCCTTGACGGCGTCCGGCACGGCGCTGTCGCGGGTGAGCAGGAACCGGGTCCCCATGCCGACGCCGGCGGCGCCGTAGGACAGCGCCGCGGCCAGCCCGCGCCCGTCGAAGAAGCCGCCCGCGGCCACGACCGGGATGTCGACCGCGTCGAGCACCGTCGGCAGCAGCAGCGTGGTCGGCACGGGGCCGGTGTGGCCGCCGCCCTCGCCGCCCTGGACCATGACCGCGTCCGCGCCCCAGGCGGCGACCTTCTTGGCGTGCTTGGCCGCGCCGATCGAGGGCATCACGACGACGTCGTGCTCCTTGAGCCTGGCGATCAGCTCCGGCTTGGGTGCCAGCGCGAACGAGGCGACCTTGACGCCGTACTCGATGAGGAGGTCGCAGCGCGCCGCGGCGTCGCCGGCGTCGGCGCGCAGGTTGACCCCGAACGGCGCCTCCGTGCGGTTCTTGACCTCGACGATCGCCTTCTCGAGCTCCTCGAAGGTCATCGTCGCCGACGCGAGGATGCCCAGCCCGCCGGCGTTCGCGGTGCCGGAGACCAGCCGGGGGCCCGAGACCCAGCCCATGCCGGTCTGGACGACCGGGTGCCGCACGCCGACGAGGTCGGTGAGCGGGGTCCGCAGCAGCTGGCCGATCACTGGTGAGCCGCCTCGGGCTCGGGCACCTCGCGGAACCGGAGTCCCTTGGGGTCGAGGACCTCGCGGATGATGATCTGCTCCTCCATCGTGGGTTCCCGGGTGGTCGGCACCTCCGCGGGCAGCTCCAGGGCGAACCCGGTCGACTCGATCACCTCGTCGAGCGCGACCCCGGGGTGGATGCTGCGCAGCCGCATCGTTCCGCCGGCGCCGGTCAGGTCGAAGACGCCGAGGTTGGAGACGATCCGGTGGATGTCGTTGTACTTGGCCGCCGCCGGTCCCGCGGCCGCCGCGCGACGCGGGCCGACGCCGGAGACGATGTCGACCTGCTCGACGAAGACGCGGGGGGAGTGGCGGGGCACCCAGTACGAGGTGCGGTTGTTGACCGTGTTGCCGGGGGCTCCGCGCGAGCCGAGGAGCTGGCGCTTGGGCTGGGCGAAGTCGCCGATCGCGGAGATGTTCTGGTTGCCCTCGCGGTCGACCTGGGTGGCGCCCATCATCACGTGGCGCTTGCCGTAGGCGACCACGTCGAAGACCTTGCGGAACGGGATCCAGCCCTCGACGACGTCGCCCTTGGCGAACAGCGGCGGCACGCCCGCCAGGAAGAGCGACTCGCCGTCGGAGATCACCAGGTCCGGGTTCGAGGTGAGCTTGGCCAGCCGCACCCCGAGCATCGGCAGCATGCCCATCGGGCTGGCGAAGATCTCGCCGTCGTCGGCGAACGCGTCGGCGATGGCGGCGGCGCACACGTCGGCGCGGGTCACGGTGCTGGTCACTTCTTGGCCTCCTCGGCGAACGCGGTCACTGCTGCCTGGTAGGACGCCTCGTCGCCGGCCAGGAACCGGTCGTGGAACGCCTGCCACTCCTCGTCGGTCCCGCCGGCCGCGGCCGCGTACGCCTTCTGGAACCGCTCGTCCCGCTCGTAGTCGGGCGTGCAGGTGGTGAAGTGGGCGCCGTTCGGCGTCTCGACGACGCCGTCGACCATCATCCGGCTGACGAGCAGCCGCTGGACGGGCGTGTCCACGGTCAGCCCGGCGGTGTCGACCACCTGCTCCACGCTGAGGTAGGTGCGGTCGGCGGCCATCGCGAAGAGGTCGTCGAAGTACGGGTCCGGGCCCAGGTACGTCGCGTTGCCGTGCTCGTCGGCCCGGTTGAGGTGGATCAGCGCGACGTCGAGCTTCAGCGCCGGCACCGCGACGAGCTCCTCCCGCACGCCGTCGGCGTCGGGGTAGGGGCTGGCCACCGTGGCCAGCCAGGGGTTGTTGACCATCACGTCGGAGCCGAGCCCGGCGCGCATCGGCAGGAACGGCAGCCGCTGGGCCGCGGCGCGCAGGCCGGTCTGGAACATGCCCTCGTCGAGCTCGACGACCTCGGGGATGGCCTTGGTCTGGCGGGCGCGCTGGAAGTTCGGCTCCAGCGGGACCGAGTCGAGCGAGACGAACGCGTAGACCAGCCTGCGGATCTTGCCGGCCCGGGCGAGCAGGCCGACGTCGGCGCCGCCCCAGGAGACGACGGTGAGGTCGGTGAGGTCGGAGTTGTAGAGCGCCCGGACCAGCGCCATCGGCTTGCGTCGCGGACCCCAGCCGCCGATGCCGATCGTCATCCCGCTCTCGAGGGACCCGATCACCTCGTCGATGCTCGTCCGCTTGTCGCGCGGCTTGCGGCTCACTTGCTCTCCTTGCTGCCGGTCTGGCTCGTGCCGTTGCTCTTGCTGGTGCCGGCGAACTCGTCGCGCAGCTCGTCGCTGACGCCCATCAGGTTCAGCTCGAAGGTGAACCCCTGCTCCCAGCGGTAGGACTTGTTGACGTCGATCGGGTCGATCCCGTTGAGCGCCTCCTTGGCGGCGCGGATCACCCGGGTGTCCTTGGTGGCGACCTCGCCGGCGACCCGCAGGGCGGCGTCGAGGAGATCCTCGCGCGGGACGACCTCCAGGACCGAGCCGAACTGCACGAGGTCGGCGGCGGGGATCGTGCGCGCGGTGAAGTAGAGGGTGCGCATCATGTGCTGCGGGACCAGGCGGGCCATGTGCGTGGCCGCGCCGAGGGCGCCCTGGTTGACCTCGGGGACACCGAAGAAGGCGTCGTCGCTGGCGACCACGATGTCGGCGTTGCCGACCAGGCCGACTCCGCCGCCGACGCAGAACCCGTTGACCGCCGCCACCACCGGCACCGCGCACTCGTAGACCGCCTTGAACGCGGCGTAGCAGCCCTTGTTGGCGCCGATCAGCGCGTCGAAGCCGGATGAGTGCTGCATCTCCTTGATGTCGACGCCGGCGTTGAAGCCCTTGCCCTCCGCGCGGAGCACCACGACCTTCGTCGCGGGGTCCGCTCCGGCCGCGTCGAGGGCGGCGGCGACGTCGAACCAGCCCTGCACGGTCAGGGCGTTGACCGGTGGCGCATTCATCGTGATCACGCGGACGCCGTCGTCGCGCAGCTCGCTGCTGATGCTCATGGCGGGGAGCCTACCAAGCATTTGCTTGGTAGGGTACGAGCATGGCTCTCACGATCGACCTGGACGGGCGCGTCGCCCTGGTCACCGGGGGGGCCCGCGGCATCGGCCGCGGGATCACCGAGGTGCTGCTCGAGGCCGGTGCCACCGTCGTCACCTGCGGCCGCTCGGAGGCGGACCCGCCGGCCGGCGCCCAGCACCGGATCTGCGACGTCCGCGACCCCGACTCCGTCGCCGTCCTGGTGAGCGGGATCGTCGACGACCTCGGCAGCCTCGACCTGGTGGTGAACAACGCCGGCGGGGCGCCGTACGCGATGGCGGCGGACGCCTCGCCCCGCTTCCACGACAAGGTGATCGGCCTCAACCTCCAGGCGGCGCTCCTGGTCAGCCAGGCCGCGAACCGGGTGATGCAGGCGCAGCCGGGGGGCGGGTCGATCGTCAACATCTCGTCGGTCTCGGCCGCACGCCCCTCGCCCGGCACCGCCGCCTACGGCGCCGCGAAGGCGGGGGTGGACGCGCTGACCACGTCCCTGGCGCAGGAGTGGGGACCGGCGGTCCGCGTCAACGCCATCGACGTCGGACTGGTGCGCACCGCCGACACAGCCGACCACTACGGCGGCGACGAGACCGTCGCCGCGATCGAGGCCACCATCCCGGCCCGCCGGATGGCGGACGTCGCCGAGATCGGTCGGGTCGCCGCCTTCCTCGGCAGCGACCTGGCCTCCTACGTCTCCGGCGCCCGCGTCGCCTGCCACGGCGGCGGGGAGATGCCGGTCTTCCTGCACATCGCCCAAGGGGCCACGACCCACCACCCGGAGGAGAAGAAGTGAGCAGACTGCTGGAGGGGCGCGTCGCGATCGTGACCGGCGCCGGACGGGGCATCGGCCGCGCGCACGCGCTGGAGCTCGCGCGGCACGGGGCGAAGGTGGTCGTCAACGACTACGGCGTCACCCTGGCCGGGGAGGACAGCACCGAGACCCCCGCGCACGACGTGGTCTCCGAGATCGAGGGGATGGGCGGCGAGGCCGTGGTCAACGGCGCCGACGTCGCCGACTTCGGCGCCGCCGAGGCGATGGTCCGCCAGGCGATCGAGACCTTCGGCGGGCTCGACATCCTCGTCAACAACGCGGGGTTCGTGCGCGACCGGATGCTGGTCAACACCTCCGAGGAGGAGTGGGACGCGGTGATCCGGGTGCACCTCAAGGGCCACTTCGCCCCGCTGCGCCACGCCGGCGCCTACTGGCGGGCCGAGGCCAAGGAGGGGCGCCAGCGCGCCGCCCGGGTGATCAACACCTCCTCCGGCGCCGGCCTCCAGGGCTCGGTCGGGCAGGCCACCTACTCGGCGGCCAAGGCCGGGATCGCCGGGCTCACCCTGGTGGCGGCCCAGGAGATGGGCCGGTACGGCGTCACGGTGAACGCCATCGCGCCGGTGGCCCGCACGCGGATGACCGAGGGCGCGTTCGACACCTCCGCGATGGCGCTGCCGGAGGACAACTCGCCGATCGTCGCCTGGCTCGCCTCCGAGGAGGCCGGTGACGTGACCGGCCGGGTCGTCGAGATCGACGGCAGCCGGCTGACCGTGGAGAGCGGCTGGCGCCACGCCGCCGCCGAGGACCGCGGCCAGCGCTGGGACGCGCTCGAGGTCGGGCCCGCCCTGCGCAAGCTGCTCGCCGGCTCGCCCGCGCCGGAGCCGGTCTACGGGGCCTGACCCGCGCGCGGGAGGCCCCGGGCCGTCGTCGCGTCCCGATGACGGCCCGGAGAAGTCGCGCGCGTGAAATCCGGGTTGTGCCAAGGTGGACGTCAGACCGGGTGCCCGTCAGGGGGCGCCTGCCGCCCGCGCTGACCCCGATCGACCGGAGGCTCCGAAGGTGATCGAGTTCGAGAACGTCACCAAGCGCTACCCGGACGGGACCCGCGCGGTCGACGGCCTGTCGCTCACCGTCCCGAGTCGCGGTATCACGGTGTTCGTCGGCCCCTCCGGCTGCGGCAAGACGACGTCGCTGCGGATGATCAACCGGATGATCGACCCCACCGAGGGCCGGATCCTGATCGACGGCGACGACGTGACGGCGCAGCCGCCGGCGAGGCTGCGCCGGTCGATCGGCTACGTGATCCAGCACGCCGGGCTCTTCCCGCACCGGACCGTGGTCGACAACGTGGCCACCGTGCCCGTGCTGTCCGGGGTGCCGCGCCGCACGGCCCGCGCGGCGGCGTACGAGCTGCTGGAGCGTGTGGGCCTCACCGCCCAGATGGGGGACCGCTACCCGGCCCAGCTCTCCGGCGGCCAGCAGCAGCGGGTCGGGGTGGCGCGGGCGCTGGCGGCGGACCCGCCGATCCTGCTGATGGACGAGCCCTTCTCGGCGGTCGACCCGGTCGTCCGCGCCGAGCTCCAGGCCGAGCTGCTGCGACTCCAGGCGGCGCTGGACAAGACGATCGTGATGGTCACCCACGACATCGACGAGGCGATCAAGGTCGGCGACCGGGTGGCCGTCTTCGCCGACGGCGGCCGGATCGCCCAGTTCGACGAGCCCGAGGAGCTGCTCGCCCGACCGGCCGACGACTTCGTGCGCGGCTTCGTCGGACGCGACCGCGGCTACCGCGGGCTCTCCTTCGTCGCGGCGGGGGACGTGCCGGTGCGCCCGATCTCGACCGCCGTCGCCGGTCTGGTGCTCGTCGTCGACGCCGAGGGCCGCCCGGTCGCCTGGCGCGGTCCGGGCGGCGACCTGCCGCTCGGCGGCACCTTCTCGGACGGCGACACCGTGCGGAGGGTGGCCGACCTGGCGATCCTCTCGCCCGCGAGCGCGGCCGTGCGGGTCGACGACCGCGGCCGCGCCGACGGCCTGGTGCCGCACGAGGACCTCGCGACCCACATCCGCGAGCACCAGGTGGCGCTGCTCGGGGACGGCGGACCCGGATGAGCCTGGGCAGCGACATCGTCGACTACGTCGAGCTCAACCACGAGGACATCGTGGACGCGCTGGTCGCCCACGTCTGGCTGGCGCTGGTCCCGGTGGCGATCGCGCTGGTGCTCTCGCTGCCGCTGGGCTGGCTGGTCCACCGCTTCGGCTGGGCGCGTCACCCGCTGCTGACCCTGAGCAGCGTGGTCTACACGATCCCGTCGCTGGCGCTGCTGCTCCTGCTGCCGGGGTTCATCGGCACCAGCATCCTCGACCCCGTCAACGTGCTGATCGCGCTGACGCTCTACAGCCTGGCGCTGCTGGTCCGCACCACCGCCGACGGACTGGGCTCGGTCGACGAGGACGTCCTGGCCGCCGCCACCGCGATGGGCTACCGTCCGCTGCGCCGCTGGCTGAGCGTGGAGCTGCCCCTCGCGCTCCCGGTCGTCCTCGCCGGCGCACGGATCGCCACCGTGGCCAACGTCAGCATGGTCAGCATCTCCGCGCTGCTGGGCATCCAGAGCCTCGGCCAGCTCTTCACCCGCGGCTTCCAGCTGGGCTTCTACGCGCCGCCGATCATCATCGGCCTGGTCCTCTCGGTGCTCCTGGCGATCGTCGCGGACGCGGCGCTCGTCCTGGTGCAGCGGTTCGCCACCCCCTGGGCACGGGTGGGGGCGGCGCGATGAACGCCGACACCTTCTCGTACCTATTCGACGGGGCGCACTGGTCCCTCGGCGACCCCGCCGGCTTCCCGAACCGGATCCTCGAGCACCTCGGCTACACCGCCCTCGCGCTCGTGGTCGCGCTGGTCCTCGCCTTCCCCGCCGGGCTGCTGATCGGGCACTGGGGGCGGGGCTCGTTCGCGGTGATCAGCCTCGGCAACGCGGGGCGCGCGCTGCCCACCCTGGGCGTGGTGATGCTCGCCCTGTCGCTGGTCGGCATCGGCCTGCTCCCGGTCACGATCGCGCTGGTCATCCTGGCGGTGCCGCCGATCCTCACGTCCACCTTCGCCGGTGTGCGGGCCGTGTCGGCGGAGGTCGTGGACGCGGCGCGCGGCGTCGGGATGAGCGAGCGGCAGGTGCTGCTCGGCGTGGAGCTCCCGAACGCGCTGCCGATCGTGATGGGAGGGATCCGCAACGCGACCCTCCAGGTGATCTCGACGGCCACCATCGCCGCCTACGTCGGACTGGGCGGCCTGGGCCGCTTCCTCTTCGACGGCCTGGCGCTGCGCGACTACCCCCGGGTGGTGGCCGGCGCGATCGTGCTCGCCGTGCTGGCGGTCCTGGTGGACCTGCTGCTCGGGGGCGTCCAGCGCCTCCTGGTCTCGCCGGGCGTCGACGGACGCGCCGCGCGCCGCCGGGTCCGCGGTGCCGTCGCCGGGCCGGTCCCGGCCGGCGGCTCCGAGTCCCCGGAGGCCGCCGAGGCCGACACCGAGCCCCACCCGCAGCAACCCGTCACCGTCCCACCAACCGAGAGGCACCACCCATGATCCGAACGACCGGAACCCGCCCGTTCGCCCTCCTCGCGGGCCTCCTGATCGCCGGCTCCGCGCTCGCCGCCTGCGGCGGGGACGACGGCGACCCGCTGAGCACCGGTGGGGCCGACGACGGCGCCATCGTCATCGGCTCGGCGAACTTCCCCGAGAGCGAGCTCCTGATGCAGATGTACGCCCAGGCGCTGGAGGCCAAGGGCGTGGCGGTGGAGACCAAGCCCAACATCGGCTCGCGCGAGGTCTACATGGGCGCCTTCGAGGACGGCGACATCAACCTGCTCCCGGAGTACAACGGCGCGCTGCTGGCCTACCTCTCCGGCGGCACGCCGCCCGAGGGCGTCACCTCGCCCGACGACGTGTACGACGCGCTCCAGGAGGTGCTGCCCGAGGGCAGCGAGACCCTGGCCCAGTCGGAGGCCGAGGACAAGGACACCCTGACGGTCACCGAGGCGACGGCCGACGAGTACGACCTGGCCAGCATCGAGGACCTGGCACCGGTGGCGGGCGAGCTCGTCGTGGGGGCCGGGCCTGAGTTCCAGGAGCGTTACCAGGGACTGGTCGGGCTGGAGGACCTCTACGGCGTCGAGTTCAAGGAGTTCAAGCCGCTGGACGCGGGCGGCCCGCTCACCGTCCAGGCGCTCAAGAAGGGCGACATCGACGTGGCGAACATCTTCTCCACCGACTCCAACATCTCCACCGCCGGCTGGGTGGTGCTCGAGGACCCGAAGGACCTCTTCCTGGCCGAGAACATCCTTCCGCTGATCCTGTCCGAGATGGTGACGGACGACGTCGTGGCGGCGCTCGACGGCGTCTCGGAGGCGCTCACCACCGACAACCTCACCGAGGCGCTGGCCCGGGTCCAGGTCGACAAGGACGACCCGGCCACGGTGGCCAAGGACTTCCTGGCCGAGCACGACCTGCTCTGACGTCGAACCGGGCCGGCGCGAGGCCCGGGGGCCTACGCTGCACCGCATGAGTCCCCGGGCCGTCACCGCGCCGGTCACCGGCCTGCTCGTCGGGCTGCTCCTGGCGCTGGCGGCCGCGCTCGCCGGCTGCGAGGCGACCTCCGGGGCGCCGCCTCCGGCGGGTACGGCGACGTCGCCAGCGCCCCCGGGCGCCGCGTCCGACGGTCCGGCGCCGGTGCGGTCGGCCGCGCCGATCCGCCTCGGCTTCGCCCCGCTCGCCCTGCGTCGGCTGGTGCGGGACGCTCGCCGCGCCGGCTCCAGCTGCCTCCTCGTCTCCCGCAACGGCGTCGTCGCGGGGGAGTGGTACTGGCGCGGCGGCTCCGCCGACCGCCCCCAGGAGGTCTACTCGGTCACCAAGTCGGTGACCAGCACGCTGGTCGGCATCGCGCAGGCAGACGGCGACCTCTCGCTCGACGCCCCGGCCGCCCGGTACATCCCGCAGTGGCGCGGCACGGCCTCGGCGGGGGTGACGGTCCGCGACCTGCTCAGCAACGACAGCGGGCGGGAGTGGAGCGTCGAGACCGACTACGCCGGGCTGCTCGGGGCCGACGACCGCACCGCCTACGCCGTCGGGCTCGGCCAGGACGCGCCGCCCGGCACGGTGTGGGCCTACAACAACGCCGCCATCCAGACGCTGGACCGGGTGCTGCGCAGCGCGACCGGCAGCGACCCGGCGTCGTACGCCGCGGAGCGGCTGTTCGGCCCCCTCGGCATGACCGAGACCCGGATGACCTCGGATGCGAGCGGCCGCGCCGACCAGGTCTTCTTCGGCATGCAGTCGACCTGCCGGGACCTCGAGCGGTTCGGTCGGCTCTTCCTGCAGCGGGGGGGCTGGGAGGGCCGGCAGGTGGTCCCGGCCAGCTGGGTGCGTGCCGCGGTCGGGCAGCCGTCGCAGGACCTGAACGCGGCGTACGGCCTGCTGTGGTGGCTCAACCAGGAGGGCACCGTGCGCCGGCCGCTGGACGCAGCGAACCCGGGGCTGCCGCCCGGCGTGGCCGGCGAGGATCAGCTGGTGCCGGGGGCGCCGGAGGAGATGTTCGCAGCGCTCGGCTTCGGCGGCCAGGTCGTGCTGGTCGACCCGGACAGCGGAACGATCGTGGTTCGGCTCGGCGCCCCGCGACCGCGGGGCGCCGCTGAGTACTCGGTGCGCGACGCCGCGCGGGTGGTCACCGAGGCGCTGCGCCGCTGACCACCGCGCGTCGCCGGCTGCGGGTCAGATCCGCTCGATCACGGTGCCGGTGGCCATCGCGCCGCCGGCGCACATCGACACCAGCGCGGTCGTGGCGTCGCGGCGCTCGAGCTCGTGCAGTGCCGTGGTGATGAGGCGGACACCGGTGGCGCCGACGGGGTGACCGAGGGCGATCGCGCCGCCGTTCACGTTGACCCTGTCCAGGTCGACCGCGTGAGCGCCGGCCCAGGAGAGGACCACGGAGGCGAACGCCTCGTTGACCTCGAAGAGATCGAAGTCGCCGATGCTCATCCCGGTGCGGTCCAGGATCCGCTGGGTGGCGTCGATCGGGCCGTCGAGGTGGAAGTACGGGTCGGAGCCGACCAGGCAGTGGCTACGGATCCGGGCGCGCGGGGTGAGGCCGAGCGCCCGCGCCTTCTCCTCGTCCATGATCAGCAGCGCGGCGGCGCCGTCGGAGATCTGCGAGGAGGTGCCGGCGGTGTGCAGCCCGCCCTCCAGCACGGTCCGCAGGCCGGCGAGCCCCTCGACCGTGGTCTCGCGCAGGCCCTGGTCGGTGTCGACGATCCGGGTCTCGCCGGTCGGCTTGCCCTCCTCGTCGAGCACGGGGGCCTCGACCGGTGCGATCTCCCGCTTGAACCGGCCCTCCTCGACCGCGACCTTCGCCTTGGCCTGGGACGCGGCGCCGAACGCCTCCAGGTCCGCGCGGCTCAGTCCCCGGTTGCGGGCGATCCGGTCCGCGGCCTCGAACTGGTTCGGCATGTCGATCGTCCAGTCCTCCGGGCGGGGATCGCCCAGGCCGGCCGGGACGTTGGCGCCGAGCGGGATCCGCGACATCGACTCGACGCCGCAGGAGACGCCGACGTCGATCGTGCCGGCGGCGACGAGGTCGTTGATGAGGTGGGTGGCCTGCTGCCCCGATCCGCACTGCGCATCCAGGGTGGTGCCTCCCGTGTGCTGGGCGAGTCCGGCGTGCAGCCAGGCGCGGCGCACCGTGTCGTTGGACTGCTCGCCGGCCTGGGTGACGATGCCACCGATCACCTGCTCGACCAGGTCGGGGTCGACGCCGGCGCGGCGCAGGACCTCGGACTGCGCGAACCCGAGGAGGTTCGCGGGGTGGATGCCCGCCAGGTGCCCGCGGCGCTTGCCGAGGGGGGTGCGGACGGCTTCGACGATGACGGGGGTGCCCATGCCGCGCAATCTACCACTGAACTAGAACACGTTCTCTTTTTGATCCCGCCACTCGCAATGAAAGGCTTTCGTATTGCAAGGATGGTCTGTAGTGTTGCTGAGAACGTGTTCTATGTGGCGCGCGCCACACGTGATCGCGCTCCCGCGATGACCGAGACGAGAGGCTTCTGCACGTGACCGATCTGCTGCTGCCGGAGGGCTGGGACCCGACGGATCCCGACATCAACGCCGTCGCCCTGCCCCACGACGAGTTCACGTCGCTGCGAAGGAACGAGCCCATCCACTGGGTCGAGCAGGTCCCCGAGGCTCGGGCCGGCTTCCTCGACACCGGCTACTGGGCCTGCAGCCGCCACCAGGAGGTGCGCGAGGTCTCCAAGGACAACGAGAACTGGTCGACCGCGGAGAACGGCGTGATCATCCGGTTCGGGCCGGACATGACCCGTGACCAGGTCGAGGTGCAGCGGGCGATGCTGATCCACCACGACCCGCCGAGCCACACCAAGATGCGCGGCATCGTCTCCCGCGGCTTCACCCCGCGGGCGATCGCCACCCTCAAGGAGAACCTGCGCGACCGGGCCTACAAGATCGTCGAGGAGGCCGTGGCCCAGGGGTCCGGCGACTTCGTCGAGGACCTCGCCGCCGAGCTGCCGCTGCAGGCGATCGCCGACTTCCTGGGCGTCCCCCAGGAGGACCGCAAGAAGCTCTTCGAGTGGTCCAACCAGATGATGGCCTACGACGACCCGGACTTCGACGTCGACCCGGCGATCGCCTCGATGGAGATCCTGGCCTACTTCGACCAGCTGGCGAACCTGCGCCGCGAGGACCCCCGCGACGACATCGTCACGAAGCTGATCCACGTCGGCGACGACGGCCACGGCGCGCTGACCAACGACGAGTTCGGCTTCTTCGTGATCCTGCTGACCGTGGCCGGCAACGAGACCACCCGCAACGCGATCAGCCACGGGATGCACGCCTTCCTCCAGAACCCCGAGCAGTGGGAGCTGTGGAAGAACGAGCGGCCGGAGACCATGGTCGACGAGGTCATCCGCTGGGCGACGCCGGTGACGGTCTTCCAGCGGACCGCCAAGCAGGACACCGTGCTCGGTGGCCAGCCGATCGCGAAGGGCGACCGGGTCGGTCTCTTCTACGCCTCCGCCAACTTCGACGAGAACGTCTTCGAGGACCCGTTCACGTTCAACATCCTGCGGGACCCGAACCCGCACGTCGCGTTCGGCGGCCACGGTGCCCACTACTGCATCGGCGCCAACCTGGCCCGGATGGAGGTCAAGCTGATCTTCGACGCGCTCGCCGACCTCGCGCCGGGCATCAGCCTGGCCGGCGAGCCGAAGCGCCTTCGCTCCGGCTGGCTGAACGCGATCAAGGAGATGCAGGTCAACTACAAGTGACCTGATCACCCCCACCGACGTCTCGGGTGCAGCGATGGCCCGGTCCCACCAGGGACCGGGCCATCGAGGTGTCCGGGGGTCGTGCCGCGGCGCTTCTCAGTCGCGGGCGGTGAGCACGATCGGGTCGCCCGAGGTGATGGCGACCGTGTGCTCGACGTGCGCGCCGCGCGAGCCGTCGGCGGAGCGGATCGTCCAGCCGTCCGGGTCGAAGGTGATCTCGTCGGTGGTGTGCAGGAACCAGGGCTCGATGGCGATGACGAGGCCCGGCTTGAGCTTGAGCCCGCGCCCCGCGCGCCCGTCGTTGGGCACGTGCGGCTCGCCGTGCATGGTCCGGCCGACGCCGTGGCCGCCGAACTGCAGGTTGACCTTGAGGTCAGCCTCGGCCGCGACCGAGCCGATCGCGTGCGAGATGTCGCCCAGCCGGTTGCCGGCGCGCGCGGCGGCGATGCCGGCGTCCAGCGCCCGCTGGGTGGTGGCGATGAGCGCCTCGTCCTCGGGGCGCGGGGTGCCGACGATCACCGAGAGGGCCGAGTCCGAGACCCAGCCGTCGACGGCGGCCGCGAAGTCGACCGAGAGCAGGTCGCCGTCGGCGAGCGTGTAGTCGAAGGGCAGGCCGTGCAGCACCGCGTCGTTGACCGAGGTGCACAGCACCTTGCCGAACGGACGGGCGCCGAAGGACGGGTGGTAGTCGATGTAGCACGACTCCGCGCCCGCGTCCTTGATCATCCGGTGCGCCAGCTCGTCGAGCTCGAGCAGGTTCACCCCGACGGCCGCCTTCTCCTTCAGCGCGGAGATGACGGAGGCGACGAAGCGACCCGCCGGTCGCATCTGCTCGATCTGGTTCGGGGTGCGCAGTTCGATCACGCGCCCGAGTCTACGGGCACCCCGGCCCACCGGCCCGATCGCCGAGTCGCGGACTGCGCCGCCGGTTGAGGTGCGAGGCGCCCCGGCGCCGAGCCTCGAAACCAAGGCGTCTCGGCGGCGGTGGTTTCGAGGCTCGCTTCGCTCGCACCTCAACCACCGGTGCTAGTTGGTGGGCTTCTCCGCGCCGACCACCCACATCGAGAAGAACTGCGACCCTCCGCCGTAGGCGTGACCGAGCGCGCGCCGTACGCCGTCGACCTGGTGCTCGCCCGCGGCGCCGCGCACCTGGAGGGCGGCCTCGCCGAAGCGGAGCATCCCGGAGGCGCCGATCGGGTTGGAGGAGAGCACGCCACCGGAGCAGTTGACCGGGATCCGCCCGCCGAGGGCCGTCTCGCCGGCCTCGGTCAGCTTCCAGCCCTCGCCCTCGGCCGCGAAGCCGAGGTTCTCCAGCCACATCGGCTCGAACCAGGAGAACGGCACGTAGATCTCCGCCGCGTCGATCTCGTCGATCGGGCTGGTGATCCCCGCCTGCTTCCACAGCGCGGCCGCGGCGTCGCGCCCCGCCTGCGGGTTCACCTGGTCGCGCTCGGCCGCCGTGGTCGGCTCCGAGCGCATCACGGTGCCGTGGATCCAGGCGGGGTTGGGGGAGGCCTTCGCCACGTCCTCGGCGACGATCACCAGGGCGCAGGCCCCGTCGGAGGACGGACAGGTCTCCTCGTAGCGGATCGGGTCCCAGAGCATCTGCGAGGCCAGCACCTGCTCCACGGTCTTCTCCTCGCGCAGGTGCGCGTAGGGGTTCCGCAGCGCGTTGGTGCGGTCCTTGGCCGCCACGATCGCGCCGATGTGCGTCGGCGCGCCCGAGCGGCGGATGTAGGAGCGCACGTGGGGGGCGAAGTAGCCGCCGGCGCCGGCGTGCACCGGCATCACGAACGGCACCGGCACCGACAGCGCCCACATCGCGTTCGACTCCGACTGCTTCTCGAAGGCGACCGTCAGCACCTTCTCGTGCACGCCGGCCTGCACCAGGGAGGCGGCCACGATCGCGGTCGAGCCGCCGACCGATCCGGCGGTGTGCACCCGCAGCAGCGGCTTGCCCGCGGCGCCCAGCGCCTCGGCCAGGTACAGCTCGGGCATCATCACGCCCTCGAACAGGTCGGGGGCCTTGCCGACGACGATCGCGTCGACCTCGTCCAGCGTCATCCCCGCGTCGGCCAGGGCGCGGTCCATCGCCTCGCGGCACAGCCCGGCCATCGACACGTCCTCGCGCTTGGCCCGGTGGTGGGTCTGCCCCACCCCGATCACAGCGGCCGGCATCTTGCCCATCAGTTCCGTCCCTCCATCACGCACACCAGGTTCTGCTGGAGCGCCGGCCCGCTGGTCGCGTGGCCGAGCGCGCGGTCCGCGGTTCCGTCCCAGATCCGGCGCGCCGCCTCGCCGATTCGGATGGCGCCGCCGGTGAACATCGGGTTCCCGGCCAGGGCACCGCCCGAGGGGTTGACCCGGGTCTCGTCGCCGAGGCCGAGCGCCGTGCGGAGGATCAGCTCCTGGTGGCTGAACGGCGCGTGCAGCTCGGCCACGTCGACGCCGGCCGCTCCGCCGGCCGCGGCAGCCGCCCGCTCGGCCGAGCCCGAGCGGGTCAGGTCGCGCGTGCCGAGGTGCAGCCCGTCGGCGTTGTGGGCCAGGCCGGCGATCCACGCCGGTCGGTCGCGTACGTCGCGGGCCCGGTCGCCCGCGGCCAGGACGATCGCCGCCGCGCCGTCGGTGACGGGCGCCGCGTCGTGCTTGCGCAGCGGGTCGGCGTACATCGGCCGCGCCAGCAGGTCCTCGACGGAGGATCCGCCGGACCTCACGGCGTACTCGTTCTTCTCCGCGTCGGTCAGCGACCGGTCGACCACCTCGGCCATCGCGGCCTCGTCCCACAGGCCGGCGTCGATGCCGAGTCGCGCCTGGAGCGCGGCGATCGACACGGTGTCGGGCCACAGCGGGGTCATCGTGTACGGATCGAGCTGCAGCGCCAGGGTGCGGCGGAGGACGCCCGCCGAGGACTTGCCGAAGCCGAACACGAGGGCGGTGTCGACCTCGCCGGTCTGGATCTTCAGCCACGCCTCGTAGAGCGCCCAGGCGGCGTCCATCTCGACGTGGGACTCGTTGACCGGCGGCAGCACGCCGATCGCGTCGATCGCGCTCACGAAGGAGAAGGAGCGGCCGGCCAGGTAGTCCGAGGAACCGGAGCACCAGAAGCCGATGTCCTTCCTCGACCAGCCGGTCTGCTCGTAGCACTCGGCGAAGAGGGGGACGAGCAGCTCCGCGCACTGGGGCGACCCGTCGTAGTCCTGCATCTGTCGCTGGGCGAACCCGACGACGGCGACGTCACGCATCTCTTCCTCGCCTCTCAGAGGTGGTGCTGGTAGGTGGCGTACTCCGCGTCCGGCTCCCCGGTCGGCGCGAAGTGGCTGATGTTCTCGATCGTGGTGCCCCACTCCTCGCGCGGCTTCCAGACGGCCCTGACCCGCAGGCCCATCCGGATCTCCTCGACGGGGATCTCGAGGATCAGGTGCTGGATCGCGATGTCGGCGCCGTCGAGCAGGACGTAGGCCGACACGTACGGCGGCTTGATCTTCTGACCCAGGAACGGGACGTTGACGATGCAGAACGTGGTCACCGTGCCGGTGTCGGAGAGCTCGACCTCCTCCTCGGTCGGCACGCCGTCGGTCGGGCAGGCGGGCCGCGGCGGCACGTAGACCTTGCGGCAGGCGGGGCAGCGCTGGCCGAGGATGCGGCCCTCGGCGAGCCCGCGGAAGAATGCCGACTCCTCGGGCGAGGCGGCGTAGGTGTAGTCGAGACTGGTCGGCGTGACGATGCCGGTGACCGGCTCGGTGACCGGCTCGGTGGGCGTCTCGGCGGGCTCGACCACCTGCGAGGTGCCGGTCGGGACCTCGGGCTCGAAGACGAAGTCGGTGACCGCACCGGTCCGCTCGGCGGCCCAGCGGGCGCTCACGCGCATCCCGGTGCTCATCTCCTCCGGCGAGGCCACGTCGACCGCGTGCAGCATCGGGGCGGTGGCTCCGTCGAGCGTGACCAGGGCGAACGCGAAGGGCCGGTCGAACGGCTGGCCGGCGACGGGCTCGCTCACCCAGGTCCACGACGTGACCGTCCCGGTCGGAGCGAGCGTCACGAAGTCGGTGGTGGCGGCGTGCGTCGCCGGGTCGAACTCCGGCGGCGGGATCACGACGCGGCCGTCGCTCGTCCGGGCACCCACGAAGGTGCCGTCCCGGAGGCCGGCGAGGAAGCGGCCGATCACCGGCCCGACCGACCGGGTGTAGTCGAAGGACACCGTGACCGGTGCCGAGAGAGTGCGGCTCATGGCCGAAAGTGAAACACGTTCTACTATTGGCGACAAGCATTCGCCACTACTGTGCGACGGGCCAGCCACGCGATCGAAGGGGATCAGATGAAGCTCGGACTGCAGCTCGGCTACTGGGGCGCTCAGCCGCCGACGGGCGTCGCGGACGTCGTCGCCGCCGCCGAGGACGCCGGGTGGGACGCGGTGTTCACCGCCGAGGCCTGGGGGAGTGACGCGTTCACGCCGCTGGCCTGGTGGGGGCGCGAGACCTCTCGCCTCCGCCTGGGCACCTCGATCGTCCAGATGTCGGGACGCACGCCCACCTCGATCGCGATGCACGCGCTCACCCTCGACCACCTGTCGGGCGGCCGGATGATCCTCGGCATGGGCGTCAGCGGCCCTCAGGTCGTCGAGGGCTGGTACGGCCAGCCGTTCTCCCGCCCGCTGGCGCGCACCCGTGAGGTGGTCTCGATCATCCGCCAGGTGCTGGCCCGCGAGGCCCCGGTGACCAACGACGGCCCGCACTACCCGTTGCCCTACGCCGGCCCCGGCGCCGTCGGACTGGGGAAGCCGCTCAAGCCGATCGTGCACCCGCTCCGCGCCGACATCCCGATCTGGCTGGGTGCCGAGGGGCCGAAGAACGTCGCGCAGACCGCCGAGATCGCCGACGGGTGGATCCCGATCTTCTACACGCCGAGGAGCGCGGGGATGTACCAGCCGTGGCTCGACGAGGGCTTCGCCCGCGAGGGTGCCCGGCGGACGCGCGACGACTTCGAGATCGCCGCCACCTGCCACCTCCAGGTGGTGCCGGACGCGGCGACCAAGCAGGTGGTGATCGACGCGCTGAAGCCGGTGGTGTCGCTCTACATGGGTGGCATGGGCGCCAAGGAGCAGAACTTCCACAAGAACGTCTTCGAGCGGATGGGGTACGGCGACCTGGCCGACGACGTCCAGCAGCTCTACCTCGACGGCGAGAAGGAGAAGGCGACGGCGATGATCCCCGACGAGCTCGTCGACGACATGCACATCGTCGGCACCGCGGGTGAGGTCCGCGAGCGCGTGGCGCAGTGGGAGGAGACGGGCGTGACCACGCTGCTGCTCTCGTGCCGCAGTGCCGACGAGGTCCGCCAGGTGGCGGAGGTCCTGGCCTAGGAGACCGGCGCCCGTCCGCGGCGCCTGCGGGGGTCGGTGTCGTTACGTCTGGGTGACGTGCGCATCGGCCCCTCGTGCTGCCGCGGGGCGCGGGGTAGCGTGCCGACATGAGGCGGGCCCCGCACGAGAACGTGGCCACCGTGCTGGTGGACCCGGCTGTGCTGCCCGACCTCGAGCTGGCGCTGATGGAGCTGGACCTGCGGGTGTGGCCGGTCGCGACCGCCCCGATCAGCATCGACGGGCCGCGCCAGGCGTTCCAGATCCGGCGTCGGCTGGTGGAGCAGCACGGCGGCGCGTGGGCGTGCGCCGCGACCTGGGTGCCGGTGTGGATCGGCTTCGGCGAGCGGTGGCGCACCGGCGACGAGCCGCTGCCGTGGACCGCGCACCAGGCGCTGTGGCAGTCGCTGGCGTCGTACGGGGCCCACGTGCGCTACCGCAAGCGTCTCGGCGGCGTGCGCCCGCTCTCCGTGCCGGCCGAGTCACGTCGCGCGGGGTGAGCGGTCCCGCGACGTGGTGTCGCGCTGAGCCTTGCTGCGCACTAGAACACGTTCTAATCTGCGGGGCATGGACTCGCTCTACACCGGCACGCACAACGGTCACCTGATGGTCGCGGCGCTCAAGCGCCACCGCGACCGTCCGGTGATCCACCTGGGGGACGTCACGCTGACCGGCCGCGAGATGGCCGCGCGGATCAGCCAGTACGTGCAGGCCTTCGAGTCCCTCGGCGCCGGCACCGGGAGCGCGAGCGCGTTGCTCGCGCCGAACCGGCCCGAGGTCCTGTTCATCCTCGGGGCCGGCCAGACCCAGGGCTTCCAGCGCACGTCGCTGCACCCGCTCGGCAGCGCCGACGACCACGCCTACGTGATCAACGACGCCGGGATCACCGCGCTCATCGTCGACCCGTACTTCACGGACCGGGCCGTCGAGCTCCTGGAGAAGTGCCCGGGGCTCAAGCAGGTGCTGACCATCGGGCCGGTCCCCGAGGCGCTCGCAGAGGTCGGCGTCGACCTGGTCGCCGCCGCGGCCGGGTTCGACCCGCAGCCCCTCGAGGCCCGGCTGCTGCCGCCGGAGCACGTCGTGTCGATCACCTACACGGGCGGCACCACCGGCAAGCCCAAGGGGGTGGTCGGCACGGCCCGGGCGATGAACACGATGGCCCAGATCCAGCTGGCCGAGTGGGAGTGGCCGGAGGCGCCCCGCTTCCTGATGTGCACCCCGCTCTCGCACGCGGGGGCGGCGTTCTTCGTGCCGGTCGTGATCAAGGGCGGGACCCTGTTCGTCGCGTCCCGCTTCGACCCGGCCGAGGTGCTGCGCACCATCGAGGAGCAGCGGATCACCTCGCTGATGGTGGTCCCGACGATGCTCTACGCCCTCATGGACCACCCCGACTCCCACTCCCGCGACCTGTCCTCGCTGGAGACGGTCTACTACGGCGCCTCGGCCATCAACCCGGTCCGCCTCAAGGAGGCGATCGCCCGCTTCGGCCCGATCTTCGCCCAGTACTACGGGCAGTCCGAGGCGCCGATGGCCATCGCCTACTTTCCGAAGGGCGACCACGTCGACGCGACGGGCCGGCCGATCGAGTCCCGCCTGACCTCCTGCGGCCGGCCGGCGGCCTTCGTGCGGACCGCGCTGCTCGACGCCGAGGGCGAGCCGGTCGAGCAGGGGGAGCCGGGGGAGATCTGCGTCGCCGGCCCGCTGCTGGCCGGCGGCTACTGGCAGCTGCCCGAGCAGACCGCCGAGACGTTCCGCGACGGCTGGCTGCACACGGGCGACGTCGCGCGGGAGGACGAGGACGGCTTCTGGCACATCGTCGACCGCACCAAGGACATGATCGTCACCGGTGGGTTCAACGTGTTCCCGCGCGAGGTCGAGGACGTCGTCGCCGAGCACCCCGCCGTCGCCCAGGTCGGCGTCATCGGCACCCCCGACGAGAAGTTCGGCGAGCTGGTCACCGCCGTGGTGGTGCTGCGCGCCGACGCGGCGAGGGATCCGGTCGCGATCGAGGCGATGACCGCCGAGATCAAGCAGGCGGTGAAGGAGCGCAAGGGGTCGGTGCAGGTGCCGAAGCGGATCGAGATCGCCGACGCCCTCCCGCTGACCGCGCTCGGCAAGCCGGACAAGAAGGCGCTGCGGGCGGCGTACTGGACCGGCGGGCGCAGCGTCGGCTGAGCGCCGCCACCGCCGCCGGTTGAGGTGCGAGGCGCCCCGGCGCCGAGCCTCGAAACCAAGGCACCCGGGCGTCGGGTGGTTTCGAGGCTCGCTTCGCTCGCACCTCAACCACCGGTGGCTCAGCGGCCCTTGAAGACCGGCGCGCGCTTCTCCAGGAACGCGCGCGGACCCTCCTTGGCGTCGTCGGAGGAGAAGACGGCGGCGCCGACCGTCGCGTCGTCGGCCCAGCACTCCTCCTCGTGCTTGCCCTCGGAGTCGCGCATCGTCTTGAGGATCGCCTGCACCGCGAGCGGGCCGTTCGCGGCGACCATCTCCGCGAGCTCGCGTGCCTTCGTGAGGGCCTCCCCGTCGGGGACGACGTGCCCGATCAGCCCGAGCTCCTTGGCCTCCGGGGCCTTCAGCGTCCGCCCGGTCAGCAGCAGCTCGGCGGCGACGGTGTAGGGGATCTGCCGGGGCAGGCGGACCGCGGACCCGCCCATCGGGTACAGGCTCCAGCGGGCCTCGGCGACGCCGAACTTCGCCGACTCCCCGGCCACCCGGATGTCGGTGCCCTGCAGGATCTCGGTGCCACCGGCGATCGCGGGCCCTTCGACCGCGGCGATCAGGGGCTTGGTGAGCCGGAACCCCTTGAGCAGGCCCTTGATCACCGTCGGGTCGTAGGTGCCGGACTCGAAGGCCTCGGACGGAGGACGCTCGTCCGCCTTCTTGAGGTCCAGGCCCGCGCAGAAGTAGCCGCCGGCGCCGGTGAGGATGCACACCCGGATCTCCGGGTCGGAGTTCACGCGGTCCCAGGCCTCCTCCATGATCCGCAGCATCTCGGCGGACAGCGCGTTGCGGCGCTCGGGGCGGTTCATGGTGACGATCAGGACGTGCCCGTCCTGCTCGACGAGGCAGTCGGGAGTGGTCCTGATGGCGGTCTCTGCGCTGGTCATACGAACAACGCTAGCGAAAAAGTGAAACGTGTTCTACTGTCGCGGTGTGGCCCTGAACATCGCCGATCTCTTCGAACACGCCGTCGACGCCGTGCCCGACAAGCCCGCGGTCCAGGTGGGGGACCGGAAGGTCTCCTTCGCCGAGCTCGAGGCGGAGTCCAACCGTCTCGCGCACTTCCTGGCCTCCCGCGGCATCGGCAAGGGCGACCACGTCGGCCTCTACGCCAAGAACAGCGTCGAGCACGTCGTCGCGCTGCTGGCGGTCCTCAAGCTGCGCGCGGTCTCGATCAACGTGAACTACCGCTACGTCGCCGGCGAGCTCGACTACATCTTCGGCAACGCCGACCTCAAGGGCCTCGTGCTCGACCGCGTGTACGCCGACCTGGTGGCCGAGGTCGCTCCGAAGCACGAGCTGCTGCACACGTTCGTGGTGCTGCCGGACCCGATGGAGCCCGACGACGCCAGCGACATCACGCCCTTCGGCGGCGTGATGCTCGCCGACGCGGTCGCCGGGCAGAGCGCCGAGCGTGACTTCGGCCCGCGCAGCCCCGACGACATCCACATCATCTACACCGGTGGCACCACCGGTTTCCCGAAGGGCGTGATGTGGCGCCACGAGGACTTCTGGCGGGTGCTCGGCGGCGGCGTCGACTTCATGACCGGAGAGCTCAAGGAGGAGTACGACCAGTCCGCCTCCGCGGCCGACGAGGGACTGGTCACCCTCCCGCTCAGCCCGCTGATGCACGGTGGCGCCCAGGCGAGCCTGCTGATGCACCTCTTCGCCGGCCAGAACACGATCCTCGAGCCGAAGTTCGACCCGGTGAGGACGTGGGAGATCGTGGACCGCGAGAAGGTCCAGATGCTCTTCATGACCGGGGACGCCATGGCCCGGCCCCTGATCGAGGCCTACGAGGAGGGTGGGTTCGACGGACAGACCCTCTTCGCCATCGCCTCCAGCGCCGCGGTCTTCTCCAAGGCCGTGAAGGAGCGCTGGATGAAGGCCTTCCCGAACGCGGTCTTCACCGACTCCGTCGGCTCCTCCGAGACCGGCTTCCAGGGCACGGGCCTGCAGGACGCGAGCGCGCTGTCCACCGACGGCCCCGTGGTCTCCATCTCGCACGGCACCGTGGTGCTCGGCGACGACGACCAGGTGCTCGACCCGGTCGCGGACGTCGGCAGGATCGGCCGTACCGCGAAGGCCGGCTACGTCCCCGTCGGCTACTACAAGGACCCGGAGAAGTCGGCCAAGACGTTCGTCGAGATCGACGGCGTCCGCTACTCGATCCCCGGCGACTTCGCCCGGATCGAGGAGGGCAACAGGCTGACGCTGCTGGGCCGCGGGTCGAACTGCGTCAACACCGGCGGGGAGAAGGTCTACCCCGAGGAGGTCGAGATGGCCATCAAGGCCCACCCGGGGGTCTACGACGTGCTGGTCGTCGGCATCCCCGACGAGCGGTACGGCCAGGCGGTCGCCGCCGTCGTCCAGCCGCGCGAGGGGGAGACGATCGAGCTCGAGGAGCTGCGGTCCTTCCTGCGCGCCCACCTCTCCGGGTACAAGCTGCCGCGGTCGCTGACCCTCGTCGAGGAGATCCCGCGCAACGCGACCGGGAAGGCCCAGTACCCGAAGGCCAAGGAGATGGCCCTCGCCGCCCAGACCGAACCGTCCGAGACCACAGGAGCTCCCGCCTGATGCGTACCCCGTTGTGCGATGCCTTCGGCATCGACTACCCCATCTTCGCCTTCACGCCCTCCGAGCAGGTCGCCGCCGCGGTGTCGCGCGCCGGCGGGCTCGGCGTCCTCGGCTGCGTCCGGTTCAACGACACCGACGAGCTGGACCGCACGCTGACCTGGATGGACGAGAACACCGACGGCAAGCCGTACGGCGTCGACGTGGTCATGCCGATGAAGGTCCCCACCGAGGGCACCTCGACCGACCTGTCGTCGTACATCCCCGAGGAGCACCGGAGGTTCGTCGACGAGACGCTGCTCAAGCTCGGCGTCCCGCCGCTGCCCGAGGGCGAGGGCCGGGAGGGCGTGCTCGGCTGGCTCCACTCGATGGCGCGCTCGCACGTGGACGTCGCACTGCAGCACCGCCCGGTGCTGATCGCCAACGCGCTCGGCACGCCGCCCAACGACGTGATCGAGGAGTGCCACGCCGCCGGCCTCAAGGTCGCCGCGCTGGCGGGTGCTCCCAGCCACGCCCAGAGCCATGTGGCCAACGGCGTCGACATCATCGTCGCCCAGGGGTACGAGGCGGGCGGCCACACCGGCGAGATCGCCAGCATGGTGCTCACCCCCGACATCGTCGACGCCGTCGGGCCGGACGTGCCGGTGCTCGGGGCGGGCGGCATCGGCTCGGGCCGGCAGATCGCGGCCTCCCTCGCCCTCGGCGCACACGGCGTGTGGACCGGATCGATCTGGCTCGGCACGGAGGAGTACCGCACGCTCTCCTCCAACAAGGGGTGGGAGACCGCCTTCCTGCGCGCCTCCTCGTCCGACACCGTGCGCACCCGGATCTACACCGGCAAGCCGGCGCGGCTGCTCAAGACCAGGTGGACCCAGGCGTGGGAGGAGGAGGGCGCACCGAGCCCGCTGCCGATGCCGCTGCAGAACCTCCTCGTCGCCGACGCGCACAACCGGATCAACGCCTCGGGCGACCCGGACGTGATCTCGATGCCGATCGGTCAGATCGTCGGCCGGATGAACGAGGTCCGGCCCGTCGCCGAGGTGATGGCGGACCTGATCGCCGAGTTCGAGGCGACGGTCAAGAACCTGAACGGGATCGCCGGGTTCTGAGGGCGAGGCGGACGATGGGGCGTCTGCTGAACGTGGTCGCCGACCCGCGCGGCCTCCGCGTCGGCGCGGCGATCGCGCTCGCCGGAGTGCTGGTCGCCGGGTCGCTCTCGCTGGCGGAGGCGGAGGCGGAGCGGGCCCCGGAGGCGCGGGCCACGCCCGCCGCCACCTGCGGGCCCGGTTCCCGTCCGGAGACCACCCGCCTGCAGGGTCGCGTGCCCACGGCGGACTTCGCGTCCGGGCGCTACCGGCGCGGCTACACCTGCAACGCGCGGCAGGTCGGCCGGCACGGGCGCACCGGCGGGTTCAAGACGCTGCGCTACACGGACTCGCGCGGCAACACCTGTGCGTACTACGACTCCACCCGCATCCTGGGCACCGACGTCGAGCAGAACCTGCGCAACGGCACGGGGCTCGGCGTGGTCGTGCTGGACATGAACAGGCCCGGCCGGCCGCGGAAGACCGACAACCTGGTCTCCCCGGCGATGCTGAGCCCGCACGAGTCCCTGCTGCTGAACGAGCGGCGCGGCCTGCTCGTCGCGGTGATGGGCACGGTCGCCACCGCGCCCGGTGTCCTCGACGTGTACGACGTGCGGCGCAACTGCCGTCACCCGCGGCTGCTCTCCTCGACGCTGAACGGCGTGCTCGGCCACGAGAGCGGGTTCAGCCCCGACGGCCGCACCTTCTGGTCCGCCGGCGCGGCGGGCTTCACCATGACGGCCGTCGACCTCTCCCGGCCGCGGGACCCGGAGACGCTGCTGGTCGAGGCCGGCGTCGTCGCCCACGGCATCCGCTTCTCGGGCGACGGCCGCACCATGTACGTCGCCGACATGGGGTCGCCCTCGACCACCAGCGTGCTCGATGACCCCGGGCTCCGGGTCTACGACGTCTCGGAGGTGCAGGACCGGGTCGACGACCCGGAGATCGAGCTGCTCTCCGTGACCGACTGGCCGAGCGTCTCCATCCCGCAGGTCGCCGAGCCGTTCCGGCGCGGTGGACGCAGCTACGTCCTGGAGGTCGACGAGTTCACCGACTGGTTCGGCGACGGGTTCTCGGTCGACCTCTCCGGCGGGCCGGTCGGCGCGGCCCGGATCATCGACGTCACCGATCCGACGGCGCCGCAGGTGGTCTCCGACATCCGGCTCCAGGTGCACCAACGCTCGCAGCGGACCAAGGCGGTGCTCGCCGACCCCGGCAACGACCTGCCGATCGGCGGCTACTCGGTGCACTACTGCTCGGTGCCGCAGCGTCGTGCGCCGCGGCTCGCCGCCTGCTCGATGATCGGCAGCGGTCTACGGGTCTTCGACATCCGGGACGTGGCGCACCCGCGCGAGGTCGCGTACTTCAACCGGCCCGGGCCGGACGGTGCCAACGCCGTGTCGCGACCGGCGTGGGACCGCCGGCACCGCTCGATCTGGTACACCGACGGGACCAGCGGCTTCTGGGCCGTGCGGCTGACGAACGGCGTCGGGCGCCTGCTGCGGTGACGGCGGCGGGTGGTTTCGAGGCTCGCTTCGCTCGCACCTCAACCACCACCGGCTGAGCGCGACGTTCAGGTCGCGGCCAGGCTCCGGCCGATCGCCAGCGCCTGCTCGGTGGCACCGCCGAAGAGCATCTCGAAGCGCTTCCCGGCGGTGAAGTAACGGTGCGCCTCGCCGTCCATGTCGATCCCGACCCCGCCGTGGACGTGGACCGTGGTGTGCGCGATCCGGTGGCCCGCGTCGGCGGCCCACAGCTTCGCGGTCGCCGCCTGCTCCGCGGCGGGCAGCCCCTCGCTCAGCCGCCAGACCGCCTGCCACAGGGTGAGCCGCTGGCCCAGCACGTCGATGAAGCCGTCGGCCAGCCGCTGCGACACGGCCTGGAAGGTGCCGATGGGGCGCCCGAACTGCTCGCGGGTCTTCGCGTAGGCGGCGGTGAGGTGGAGGCCGCCCTCGGTGACCCCGAGCTGCTCGGCGGCCGCGCACGTGACGAGCAGCTCGTGGAGCCGTCCGGCGGTCCCGGCGTCCCCGATCCGGGTGCCGTGCGCCCCGGCGAGCGTGACCAGGGCGGTGACGTCGCCGTCGCTGGTGTGCTGTGCGGCCCGGTCCACGCCGGTGGTCGCCGCGTCGACGAGGTAGACGGCGACCCCGTCCGGGCCGGTCGCCGTCACCATGAAGGCGTCGGCTCGCATGCCGGCCCGGACCAGGGTCTTGGTCCCGGTGAGTGCGCCGTCGGCGGTCGCGGTGACGGTGGGCTCCTGCGGGAGGTGCGCCCGGCCCTCGGCGACGGCGGCCGTCAGCACGGCGTCACCCGCGACCGCTCGCGGCAGCCAGGCCGCCTGGAGGTCCGCGTCGCCGACCTCCGCCAGGAGGTACGTCGTGGGGCCGTGCACCGCGAGCGGGACCGGAGCCACCCGGCGCCCGATCTCCACCAGGACCCGGGCCAGCTCGATCAGCCCCAGCCCGGCGCCGTCGTGCTCCTCGGGGAGGTGGAGGGCGAGCAGGCCGGTGGCGGCGAGGTCGTTCCACAGTGCGGCGTCGAACCGGTCCCCGTCCGCCTCGACGGCGGCGAGGCGGTCCGGCGCGGTGCGGTCGGCGAGGATCGACGCGGCCAGGTCGGCGGCCTCGTCCTGCTCGGGGGTGAAGAGGAAGTCCATGTCCGTCCTATCGCTTGGCGGCGGGCAGGCCGAGGCCGACGTAGCCGATGATGTCGCGCTGGATCTCGTTGGTGCCGCCACCGAACGTCATCACCAGCGAGGACCGGAAGTAGCGCTCGAGGCGGCCGGCCAGCACGGCGCCGGGGGAGTCGCCGGTGATGCCCGCGTTGGGCCCGACGACCTCCATCAGCGACCGGTAGACCTCGGTGGCCAGCTCGGAGCCGTAGATCTTGGTGGCCGAGGCCTCGGCGGGGGAGAGCGGGACGCCGTGGTCCGCGTCGGCGGCCAGCTTCCAGTTCACCAGGGTGAGCGCCTCGATGCGGGCGTGCGCGCGTCCGAGCGCGACCTGGACCCACTCCGTGTCGATGACCCGCGAGCCGTCGGGGTTGCGGGTCTCGGCCGCCCAGTCGCGGACCAGGCGCAGGGAGTGCTGCAGCGGGGCCGCCGAGGTGAGCGCGACCCGTTCGTGGTTGAGCTGGTTGGTCATCAGCGCCCAGCCCCCGCCGCGCTCGCCGACGAGGTTGTCCGCGGGCACCCGGACGTCGGAGTAGTAGGTGGCCGAGGTGTGCACGCCGGCCACCGTGCGCACCGGCGTGTAGGAGACGCCGTCGGCCTCGGCGGGCACGAGGATCATCGACAGCCCCTTGTGGCGCGGGGCGTCGGGCTCGGTGCGGCACGCCAGCCAGATCCAGTCGGCGTACTGGATCAGCGAGGTCCACATCTTCTGGCCGTTGATCAGCCACTCGTCGCCCTCGAGCGTCGCCTTGGTGCGCAGCGATGCGAGGTCGGTGCCGGACCCGGGCTCGGAGTAGCCGATCGAGAAGTGCAGGTCGCCGGCGAGGATCTTGGGCAGGAAGTACTTCTTCTGCTCGTCGGTGCCGAAGCGCATGATCGTCGGACCGACCGTGTTGAGCGTCAGGTAGGGGATGGGCACGCCGGCGATGGCGGCGGCGTCGGTGAAGATCAGCTGCTCGACCATCGAGCGCGCCTGGCCGCCGTACTCCTTCGGCCAGCCGATCCCGAGCCAGCCGTCGGCGCCGATCCGGCGGATGACGTCCTTGTAGACGCCCGCCTCGCCGAACTCGCCGGTCGCGGAGGCGAGCCCCGCCCGGATCTCCGGCGTCACCAGCGCGGCGAAGTACTCGCGGAGCTCCTCCCGCAGGGCGATCTGGTGTGGTTCCAGGGCGAGGTGCATGCGTGTGATCTCCTGCGCTTCCGCTTGTCTCCGTCGACCCAAAACTATAACGTGTTCTACATGAGCAGCACCCGGATGTTGGACCAGGGGACCGCGCCCGAGCGGTTCGCGCGTGGATGGCACTGCCTCGGGCTCGCGTCGGCCTACGCCGACGGGAAGCCGCACGCCGTGCAGGCCTTCGGCACCAAGCTCGTCGTCTGGGCCGACTCCCAGGGCCGGCTCAACGTGCTCGACGGCTACTGCCGCCACATGGGCGGCGACCTCACGCAGGGCGAGGTCAAGGGCGACCACATCGCCTGCCCGTTCCACGACTGGCGGTGGGCCGGCGACGGTCGGTGCAAGGAGATCCCGTACGCCCGGCGGGTGCCGCTGCGCGCGCGCACCGAGCGGTACGAGACCGCGATCGTCAACGACCAGCTGCTCATCTGGCACGACACCGAGGGGGCGAAGGCGGACCACGACATCCTGCCGCCCCAGCTGCCCGGGCTCGCCGAGGGGGAGTACACGGACTGGGTGTGGAACACCGAGGAGATCCTCGGCTCCCACTGCCGTGAGCTCATCGACAACGTGGTCGACATGGCGCACTTCTACTACGTGCACTTCGCGTTCCCGACCAGCTTCCGCAACGTCTTCGAGGGCACGACGGCGACGCAGTTCATGGAGTCCAAGGGCCGACCCGACAAGCAGGACGGCTACGGCGACGCCGAGCTCTTCCTCAAGTCCGAGGCGCGCTACTACGGACCGTCGTACATGATCAACTGGCTCGACACCGACTACAAGGGGTTCCGCACCGAGGTGGTGCTGATCAACTGCCACGTCCCGACCGGGCCCGACTCGTTCACCCTCCACTACGGCATCACGGTCAAGAAGCCCGAGGGGATGGACGACAAGACCGCGAACTTCATCGCCAAGAAGTACGCCGACATGTTCGGCGGCGGGTTCCTCCAGGACGTCCACATCTGGAAGAACAAGGTGCCGGTCCAGAACCCGCTGCTGTGCGAGGAGGACGGCCCCGTCTACCAGCTGCGCCGCTGGTACGAGCAGTTCTACGTCGACGCCGCCGACATCGATCCCGAGATGACCGACCGGTTCGAGTTCGAGGTCGACACCACCAAGGCCAACGAGTACTGGCAGGCCGAGGTCGCGGACAACCTGGCCAGGAAGGCCGAGCAGGACGCGGCCTCCGGGGTTCCGGCGGCCCACTGATGGCCTCCTTCGTCCCGACCAGCGAGGAGACGCTCGAGGACCGGCGGCTCTACACCGAGGCGCGGCTGGTCGAGGTCGCCTGCCTCGACTGCACGGCGGTCGTCGGCGTGAAGAAGAACAGCGAGCACCACACGTCGATCCAGTGGAGCGCCGACGCCGTCGCCTCCTGCCCCGACCTGGCCCACCGGACCGGTGGTACCGGTGGCCGGGACCGCTTCCGGGCGTGCCCCCGGATGCTGGCTAGCATCGACGCCGCCGTCCGGGACGGGCTCGTGCCCGTCGGCGCCTACGACGGCTACTGAGGCCACCCGGCCGCCCGGGCCGCCTGAGGCGCCCGGGGCCCACCGAATCGCAGCAGGGAGAACACGAGTTGGACATCGAGTCCTTCGTGCTCGACGTGGTCGACGTCGTCGACGAGACCGCGGACGCACGATCGATCAGCCTCGCGGTGCCGCCCGGTGCCGAGGAGAAGTTCGCCTACCGTCCGGGACAGTTCCTCACCGTGGCGGTGCCCAGCGACCTCACCGGCGTCGCGGCGCGGTGCTACTCGCTCTCCAGCAGCCCCCACGACGGCGGGCCGCTGACGGTGACGGTGAAGCGCACCGCCGAGGGCTACGCCTCCAACTGGCTGTGCGACCACGTCGAGGTCGGCGGCAGCCTGCGCGTGCTGCCGCCGTCGGGGATCTTCTCCCCGGCGGACCTGGACCGCGAGCTGCTGCTCTTCGCCGGCGGCTCCGGGGTGACGCCGATCATGTCCATCGTGCGCACCGCGCTTGCCCACGGTGCGGGCCGGATCACTGTCCTCTACGCCAACCGGGACGAGGCGTCGGTGATCTTCGCCGACGAGCTGTCCCGCCTCGCCCGCGAGCACCCGGACCGGCTGCAGGTCGTCCACTGGCTCGAGTCGGTGCAGGGCCTGCCCACGGCGGAGCAGATGCGCGCCGTCGCGGCCCAGCACCCGGCGGCCGACGCGTTCGTCTGCGGTCCCGCGCCGTTCATGAAGATGGTCACCGGCGTGCTCAAGGAGCTGGAGTTTCCCCGCGAGCGCCGGCACCAGGAGAAGTTCGTCTCGCTGGGCGGCAACCCCTTCGGCGACGTGGCCGAGCTCCGGCAGGCCGAGGAGGAGATCGAGGCGGCCGAGTCCGAGGAGGGCGCCGAGCCGATGCTCGCGGGTCCGGTCAAGCTCGAGGTCGAGCTGGACGGTGAGACCCACACCTTCGACGACTGGGACCCGAAGCAGACCATGCTCGACTTCCTCGAGGCGAAGGGCGTCAAGGCGCCGTTCTCGTGCCGCGAGGGCGAGTGCTCGGCCTGCGCCATCCGGCTGCTCCAGGGAGACATGCGGATGGCCCACAACGACGTGCTCGACGAGGAGGACCTGGAGGACGGCATCCGGCTCGGGTGCCAGTCCCACCCGCTCACCGACACGGTGAAGGTCAGCTACAGCTGACGCGGGCCCGCGGGCCCCGGACGTACGACGACGGCCGCTCCCCGGCAGGGGAGCGGCCGTCGTTGCGTTCGTTCAGGGCAGGTGACCCGCGGCGCGGGACACCGGTGAGATCACGGCGTGGTCTCGTCCCCGGTGGTCTCGTCCTCCGGGTCCTCGGTGGTGGGGTCCTCGGTGGTGGGGTCCTCAGTCGTGGGGTCCTCGATGCCGAGGCACTTGTCGAGGCGCTCCTCGGCCTTCTCCACGCGCTTCAGCTGGAACTTCTTGGCCTTCGCCACCTTGGCCTTCATCTTCTTGGCCTTGCGCAGCTCCTTGCGCTCCTCGCTCTTGCCGCGGGTCGCGTCGGAGTCACGGAGCTCCTTGCGCTCCTTCTTGACCTTCTCGTGCTTCGCCTCGAAGCGCTCGGTCAGCTGCTCCAGCTTGTCCACGGCCTTGTCGTAGCGCGCCTGCTTCCCCGCGCACGGCTCGCTGGGCTGCTCGTCCGCGATCGCCGGGCCCGCCACCGTGAGCGTGCCGAAGGCGAGGGCCGCGGCGAACGTCGCGGCTGCGGTACGGATGTGCTTCATGAATGACTCCAAACAGTGTTGACGGTGCGGGCTCCCGAGGTGGCCCGCCGTGCTGTCTCCTGGAAGATGTCCCGAGGACGACCTGTCGTTACACCATCGGCTGGCTCGCCGGCGCACTTGAGAGGCGCGCGAGAACCGGTGCCTCCGATCCGGTGCGCGGCCCCAAAACCCGCAACACCCTGGCGCCCCGGGGACCGGGCGCCAGGGTGTTGTGTGGCCTGTCGAAGTGGGGGCGACGACAAGCTCTTTTCGGGGGGACATGTTCCGGGGACCAGGGGGGTAGGACCCGGATGCTCTGTCACTGGGTATATGTCGCGCCCGGTGTGGGGCGTTACACATCCGATGAGAGAAATCTCAGCGGTTGTCGGAGCCGTTCCCGGCGCTGCCGTCGCTGTCGTCCCAGCGCCGGTCGCGCTCGGTCTGCTGGTCGTCGCTGCGACCCTCGCCCGAGCGCCGACCGTTGTCCGAGCCCCAGCCGTTGCGGTCGCGGGCCTCGCGCCAGTCGGCCCGACGGTCGGACCAGCGGTCGGACCACTTGTCGGACCACTTGTCGGACCAGCGTTCGGACCACTTCCAGCCGTCGGTGGTGTCGGCGTCGAGCTCCTTCTTGGCCTGCCCGGGGGGAGTGGCGGCGTCCTCCGCCGTCGGCTCGTCCTTGTCCTCGGCCTCGGACTTGGACTTCTTCTTCTCGTCCTTGTCCTTCTTCTTGTCCTTGCCGTTCGCCTTGCCCGGGCCGGTCGCGTCCTCGGACCCGGTCGCGGCCGGAGTGGACTCCGTCGCGGGCTGCGCCGCCGGCGAGGACGGCTCGTCGACGCGCACCGACTCCGTCGCGGGAGCCTCCGTCGGCTCGGTGGGCGTGGGGGTCGCCGCGGCGGAGCGGTCCGGGCTGATCGGGGGCGGGGTCACCGGCGTCTCCACGGGAGTGGGCCGCCAGGGGGCCTCGACGGCGCCGGTGGCGTAGGACACGCCGCCGCCGACCACGAGTGCGCCACCGAACACCATCGCGGCCGCACCGCGGCGCCACCAGGGCGCGGCCGGCTGCGGTGCGGGGGTGGCCGCCGCGAGGGCGGCGAGTCGCTGGACGAGGTCGTCCGGCGGAGGCGTGCCGGTCACGTCCGCGGCCAGCGCGCGGCGGACCTCGTCACGCGTGGGGCGTCGGTGGTTCCGGCTCATACCCACAACATGTCATATCCCCCACCCATCGTTACGCACCGGCTCGACTTGTAGGGTGCGCGCCAAGCGACGGGAGGGCACCGGATCAATGGCGCCAGGAGCCGACGGCGACCTGGTCGCCGGCGCACGGGAGGGCGACGAGGACGCATGGCGCGGCCTCTACCTTCTGCATGCCCGGCGGCTGGTGGTGTGGCTCGCGTCCCAGCCCTCGGGTGACGCGGCCGCCGCTGCCGACGACATCGCCGCGGAGGCCTGGACGGTGGCAGCGACGAAGATCGGCGAGTTCCGCGGATCCGACAACGACTTCGGTGGCTGGCTGCTCTCGATCGCCCGCAACATCGCCGTCAACCACCGCCGTCGGGCACTGAGGCGGCAGACCTTCCCCGCCGACGACGTGGGCGCCGACGAGCTCGCCCGCGACCTGCCGCCGCACGCCGCCGCGGAGGCCGACGACACCACCCGCCGCCTGCTGGCGAAGCTCAGCCCCCGTGAGGCCGAGGTGATCGCCTGCATCGACGTGGTCGGACTCGACGTGCACGCGACCTCCATCGCGCTGAACATGTCGGCGACGGCGGTGCGGGTGGCACGCCACCGCGGCCTGGGCCGGCTGCGCAAGCTGATCGGCGACTCCGACCTGCTCTGACCTGCGCCGACGGGGCCGCCGCGGCTGGTGGGTCCGCCTACCAGCCGCGCTCCCGCCACTCGGCGAGGTGCGGTCGCTCGGCCCCGAGGGTCGAGTCGCCGCCGTGGCCGGGGTAGAACCAGGTGGAGTCGTCGAACCGCCCGAAGATCTTCTCCTCGACGTCGTCGATGAGGGACGCGAACGCCTCGGCGTCGCCGAACGTGGCCCCGACGCCGCCCGGGAACAGAGAGTCGCCGGTCCACAGGTGCCAGGTGCCGCCGGAGTCGGTGTCGTCGTACGCGAGCACGATAGACCCGGGCGTGTGGCCGGTGATCCGGATCACCTCGAGCGAGCAGTCGCCGACCGTGACGGTGTCGCCGTCGGACACGCGGCGGGCCACCGGCACGCCGGTCTGCTCGGCGATGGCGTCGGCGTCGGGCTCCCCGGCGACGACGGGCGCACCGGTCGCCTCGACGACCGCGGGCAGCGCGCGGTGGTGGTCCCAGTGCTGGTGGGTGGTGACGACCGCGTCGAGGCCCACGTCGCCGAGCAGCGGCAGCAGCACCTCGGGGGAGTCGGCGGCGTCGATCAGCACCTGGTCGCCGGTGCAGACGCAGGTCAGCAGGTAGGCGTTGTTCGCCATCTTCTCGTCCACGGCGACCTTGGTCACGGTCAACGAGGGCAGCTCGCGGACGGCGGCCGGGCCGCCGACGGTCACATCACCGGTGTAGGTCATGCCGGCCAGTCTGCCGGATCGACGCGTCGTTTCCAGCCGTCCGTTCCGTGCCCGAAACATGCCTGGAAACGGCGATGTCGGACCTCCTCCGTAGGCTTGAGCGTGTGGCAGACCAGCTGATCGTCCGTGGCGCGCGCGAGCACAACCTGAAGGACGTCTCCATCGACCTTCCCCGCGACTCCCTGATCGTCTTCACCGGTCTCTCCGGCTCCGGCAAGTCGAGCCTCGCGTTCGACACCATCTTCGCCGAGGGCCAGCGGCGCTACGTGGAGTCGTTGTCGGCGTACGCCCGGCAGTTCCTGGGTCAGATGGACAAGCCCGACGTCGACTTCATCGAGGGCCTGTCCCCGGCGGTGTCGATCGACCAGAAGTCGACCAGCAAGAACCCGCGGTCGACGGTGGGCACCATCACCGAGGTCTACGACTACCTGCGGCTGCTCTACGCGCGCGCCGGGCGCGCCCACTGCCCGACCTGCGGTGCGCCGATCGAGCGGCAGACGCCGCAGCAGATCGTCGACCGGGTGCTGGCGCTCGAGGAGGGCCGGCGCTTCCAGGTCCTCGCGCCGGTGGTCCGCGGCCGCAAGGGCGAGTACGTCGACCTCTTCCGCCAGCTCCAGGCGCAGGGCTTCTCGCGGGCCCGGGTCGACGGGGAGACCCACACGCTGGACGACCCGCCGACGCTGGACAAGAAGCTCAAGCACACGATCGAGGTGGTCGTCGACCGCCTCGCCGTCAAGGAGTCGGCCAAGCGCCGCCTCACCGACTCGGTCGAGACCGCGCTGGGGCTCGCCGGCGGCCTGGTGCTGTTCGACTTCGTCGACCTGCCCGAGGGCGCCGAGGGGCGCGAGCTGCGCTTCAGCGAGAAGATGGCCTGCCCCAACGAGCACGCGATCGACACCGACGAGCTCGAGCCCCGGTCCTTCTCGTTCAACTCTCCGTTCGGCGCCTGCCCCGCCTGCACCGGTCTCGGGACCCGGATGGAGGTGGACCCCGAGCTGGTCGTCCCGGACGAGACCGCGACGCTCGCCGAGGGCGCGCTCCAGCCGTGGAGCCACGCCCACGTGGCGGACTACTTCGGGAAGCTGCTGATCGCTCTCGGGGAGGAGCTCGGCTTCGACGTCGACACCCCCTGGCAGGACCTGCCGGCGAAGGCGCGCAGGTCGATCCTCGACGGCCACGCGACGAAGGTCCACGTGGTCACGCGGAACCGCTACGGCCGCGAGCGGTCCTACTACGCCGAGTTCGAGGGCGTGCGCCGCTACGTCGAGCGGCGCCACCGCGAGGCGGACAGCGACACCAGCCGGGAGCGGTTCGAGGGCTTCATGCGCGAGGTGCCGTGTCCCGTCTGCGCGGGCAGCCGGCTCAAGCCGGTGTCGATGTCGGTGACGCTCGGCGCCCGTTCCGGGGGTGGCAAGAACATCGCCGAGGTCTGCGCGCTGCCGATCAACGAGGCGGCCGACTATCTGGCGAACCTGGACCTCTCCCACCGCGAGCGCCAGATCGGCGAGCGCGTCCTCAAGGAGATCCAGGAACGGCTCAACTTCCTGCTCGACGTCGGCTTGGACTACCTCACGCTCGACCGCCCGTCCGGCTCGCTGTCCGGTGGTGAGGCGCAGCGGATCCGGCTGGCGACGCAGATCGGCGCCGGCCTGGTCGGCGTGCTGTACGTCCTGGACGAGCCCTCGATCGGCCTGCACCAGCGCGACAACCAGAAGCTGATCGAGACGCTGGTGCGGCTCAAGGACCTGGGCAACACCCTCATCGTGGTGGAGCACGACGAGGACACCATCCGGGTGGCGGACTGGATCGTCGACATCGGCCCCGGTGCCGGCGAGCACGGCGGCCAGGTGGTGCACTCCGGCACGGTCAAGGACCTGTTGGAGCACCCGGACTCGATGACGGGCCAGTACCTCTCGGGGCGTCGCGAGATCGCCGTCCCCGCCATCCGGCGCCCGCGCACCATCGGCCGTGAGCTCAAGGTGCACGGTGCCCGCGAGCACAACCTCCAGAACATCGACGTGTCGTTCCCGCTCGGCATGTTCGTCGCGGTCACCGGCGTCTCCGGCTCGGGCAAGTCGACGCTGGTCAACGACATCCTCTACACCTCGCTGGCCAAGCAGCTCTACAACTCGCGCACCATCCCGGGCCGGCACCAGAAGATCACCGGGCTCGAGCACGTCGACAAGGTGATCCACGTCGACCAGTCGCCGATCGGTCGGACCCCGCGGTCCAACCCGGCGACGTACACGGGCGTCTTCGACCACGTCCGCAAGCTCTTCGCTTCCACCCCGGAGGCCAAGATGCGCGGCTACCAGCAGGGCCGGTTCTCGTTCAACGTCAAGGGCGGGCGGTGCGAGGCCTGCGCCGGCGACGGCACGATCAAGATCGAGATGAACTTCCTCCCCGACGTCTACGTGCCGTGCGAGGTCTGCCACGGCGCCCGGTACAACCGGGAGACCCTCGAGGTGCACTACAAGGGGAAGACCATCGCCGAGGTCCTCGACATGCCGATCGAGGAGGCCGCGGACTTCTTCGCGGCCGTCCCGGCGATCGCGCGGCACATGAAGACCCTCTGCGAGGTCGGCCTCGGGTACGTACGGCTGGGCCAGCCCGCGACCACGCTCTCGGGCGGTGAGGCGCAGCGGGTGAAGCTCGCCGCCGAGCTGCAGAAGCGGTCGACCGGGCGGACGGTCTACGTCCTCGACGAGCCGACCACCGGCCTGCACTTCGAGGACATCCGCAAGCTGCTGGGCGTCCTGTCGAGCCTGGTCGACAAGGGCAACAGCGTGCTGGTCATCGAGCACAACCTGGACGTGATCAAGACCGCGGACTGGATCGTCGACATGGGGCCGCAGGGCGGCTCGCGCGGCGGCACGGTGGTCGCCGAGGGCACCCCCGAGCTCGTCGCCTCCGTCCCGGAGAGCTTCACCGGCCAGTTCCTGGTGCCGCTGCTGGAGGGCCGGCACGCGGAGCAGTCCAAGGCGAGGCGGGCCGCCCCGGCGGCGGCGCCCGCCACGAGGACGGCGAAGAAGGCGGCGAAGAAGGCCCCGGCCCGCACGCCCCGGAAGTCGGCGGCGTCGTGACCGCGGCCCGGAATCTCAGTGGCCCCTCAGGTGCCGTCCGCGTCGGGTCCGTAGGCTGACGGGCATGGCTCCCCTCAACCGGCGGCAGGCGCTGGGCGGCGCGGCCGCGATCGGCGTCGGCGCGCCCCTGCTCGCGGCCTGCGGCGGCTCCGAGACCGCCACGGCGACCGATCCGACGACCGGTCCGACGACCGATCCGACGACGTCCTCGCCGTCGGCGGCCACCGACGACACCGCCACCGGCGACGCCAGCGCGTCCGCGGTCCCCGGTGCGCTCGTGGCGGCCGACGCCGTGCCGGTCGGGGGCGGCGTGATCCTCAACGAGCAACAGCTGGTGGTCACCCAGCCCGAGGCCGGGACGTTCGCGGCGTTCTCCGCGGTCTGCACCCACCAGCAGTGCCTGGTCGGCTCCGTGGAGGACGGGCAGATCGTCTGCCCGTGCCACGGCAGCCACTTCTCCGTCGTGGACGGCTCGGTCAGCGCCGGCCCGGCGTCGAGCCCGCTCCCCGAGGTCGCCGTCGAGGTCACGGACGGCCAGGTGGTCGAGTCGTGACCACGCCCCTGCGCGAGGCGCGGGCGACGCGGAGGATGGTCTTCTCGGGTCTCGGCGCCCTCGGGGTCGCCGCGGCGCTGGCCGGTTGCGCCGGTGACAGCGGTTCCGCGCCGACCGTGACCGCCGGTGACGAGCTGGCCACCGCCTCCGAGGTCCCCGTCGGGGGCGGCATCGTGCTGACCGACGCCAAGATCGTCCTGACCCAGCCGGTGGCGGGCGAGTTCAAGGCGTTCACCGCCGTGTGCACCCACCAGGGCCTCACCGTCACCTCCGTCGACGCCGGGACCATCCGGTGCAGCCATCACGGCAGCGCCTACTCGGCCGACTCCGGCGAGGTGGAGAGCGGCCCGGCGCCGTCGCCGCTCGCGGAGGTCGCGATCACCGTGGACGGCGACCGCATCCTCGCCGCCTGACGGCCCTCCGTAGGCTGGTCGTCGTGCCGTCCCCGCTGTCGTACCGGCCCGCTCCGGGCTCGATCCCCACGGAGCCGGGGGTCTACCGGTTCCGCGACCGGCACCGCCGGGTCGTCTACGTCGGCAAGGCGAAGAACCTGCGGGCCCGCCTGTCGTCGTACTTCCAGGACCTGGGGAACCTGCACCCCCGCACCGCGACGATGGTCACCACGGCGACGTCGGTCGAGTGGACGGTCGTCGGGACCGAGGTCGAGGCCCTGCAGCTGGAGTACTCCTGGATCAAGGAGTTCGACCCCCGGTTCAACGTCAAGTACCGCGACGACAAGTCCTACCCCTGGCTGGCCGTCACCGTCGGCGACGAGTTCCCGCGGGTGATGGTGGGCCGCGGCGCGAAGCGCAAGGGGACCCGGTACTTCGGCCCCTACAGCCACGCCTGGGCGATCCGCGAGACCGTCGACATCCTGCTGCGGGTCTTCCCCATGCGCTCGTGCACCAACGGCGTCTTCAAGCGCTCCGCGCAGATCGGGCGCCCCTGCCTGCTGGGTTACATCGACAAGTGCGCGGCGCCCTGCGTCGGCCAGGTCTCGGCGGAGGAGCACCGGGCGATCGTCGACGACTTCTGCGACTTCATGGCCGGCCGCACCCGCCAGTTCACCAAGCGCATCGAGCAGGAGATGTACGCCGCCTCCGACGCCCTCGACTTCGAGAAGGCCGCGCGGCTGCGCGACGACCTGCAGGCGATGGAGAAGGCGCTGGAGAAGCAGGCCGTGGTGCTGGGCGACGGCGCCGACGCGGACGTCATCGCGCTGGCGGAGGACCCGCTCGAGGTCGCGGTGCAGATCTTCCACGTGCGCGGCGGCCGGATCCGGGGCCAGCGCGGCTGGGTCGCGGACCGGACCGACGACGGCGACACCGCCGCCCTGGTCGGCGACTTCCTGCTCCAGCTCTACGCGGGCGCCGACCCGGAGGAGGCGAAGGACCTGGTGCCCCGGGAGATCCTGGTGCCCGAACTGCCCGCCGAGTCGGCCACCTTCGAGCAGCTCCTCGGCGAGCTGCGGGGCAGCAGGGTCGAGATCCGCGTCCCGCAGCGCGGCGACAAGCGGACGCTCCAGGAGACCGTGGCCCGCAACGCCACCGAGGCGCTGGCCCTGCACAAGACCAAGCGCGCCAGCGACCTGACCACCCGGAACCAGGCGCTCGCCGAGATCGCCGAGGCGCTCGAGCTGGAGGAGGCGCCGCTGCGGATCGAGTGCTACGACGTCTCCCACCTGCAGGGCACCGAGGTGGTCGCCTCGATGGTGGTCTTCGAGGACGGCCTGGCCCGCAAGGGCGAGTACCGGCGGTTCGTGATCCGCGGCGACTCCAAGGCGGAGCACGCGGAGCAGGACGACATCGCCTCGATGCACGAGGTCATCACGCGACGGTTCCGCCGGCTGCTCGACGAGCAGGCGCGCAGCGTCGTCGCCGACTCCGCGGACGTCGGGGCGAGCGAGTCGGTCGGCCCGATGCTGGTCGACCCCGACACGGGCCGCCCGCGGAAGTTCGCCTACGCACCGGGCCTGGTCGTGGTCGACGGCGGTCCGCCGCAGGTCGCGGCCGCCACCCGGGCGCTGGCCGAGCTCGGCCTCGACGACATCCCCGTGTGCGGGCTGGCCAAGCGGCTCGAGGAGGTGTGGCTCCCGGAGCAGGAGGACCCGGTGATCCTGCCGCGGACCTCCGAGGGCCTCTACCTGCTGCAGCGGGTCCGCGACGAGGCGCACCGCTTCGGCATCACCCACCACCGCTCGCGGCGCTCGAAGTCGATGGTCGAGAGCGTGCTGGACGACGTCCCGGGCCTGGGCGAGGTCCGCCGCAAGACCCTCATCCGCCACTTCGGCTCCCTGCGCAAGCTGCGCGCCGCCACCGCCGAGGAGATCGCGGAGGTGCCCGGCATCGGGCCGCGCACCGCGGCGGCGATCAAGGAGGCGGTGAGTCGGGACGAGCCCGCCGGGGCGATGCGGAAGACTGGGGCGGCCAGCAGCGCGGCGACGACGGAGGAACAGCAGGGATGAGCGTGGACGAGCAGCACCCCGGCGAGCTGGTGGTGGTCACCGGGATGACCGGGGCCGGCCGCAGCACCGCCGCGAAGGAGCTGGAGGACCTCGGCTTCTACGTGGTCGACAACCTCCCGCCGAGCCTGCTCCCGGACGTGGTCCGGCTGGTCGACGAGAACTTCGGGCCGCGCCAGCCGATCGCGGTCGTCGTCGACGTACGGTCCGGCTCGTTCTTCCACGGCCTCAAGAGCACGCTCTCCCACGGGATCACCGGCCGCGACCACACGCTGGTCTTCCTCGACGCGACCGACGACGTCCTGGTCCGCCGCCAGGAGGCCGTACGGCGCCCGCACCCGCTGCAGGAGGGCGGCCGGCTCCTCGACGGGCTCGAGCGTGAGCGGGTCGTGATGGCGGAGGTCCGGGCCGACGCGGACCTGGTGATCGACACCAGCAACCTCAACGTGCACCAGCTGACGGACCGGATCACCGAGGCGTTCGGCACCGAGGAGGTGACCCGGCTGCGGGTCACCGTGATCAGCTTCGGGTTCAAGTACGGGATCCCGGTCGACGCCGACTACGTCGCGGACATGCGGTTCCTGCCGAACCCGCACTGGGTGCCGGAGCTGCGCAGCCACACGGGCCGTGACGCCGACGTCGCCGACTACGTGCTGGCGCAGCCCGGCGCGGGGGAGTTCCTCGACGCCTACCTGCCGGTCCTGAGGACGGTGGCCGAGGGGTACCTGCGGGAGGGCAAGCGCTTCATGCGCGTGGCGGTCGGCTGCACCGGTGGCAAGCACCGCAGCGTCGCGATGAGCGAGGAGATCGCCCAGCGGCTCCAGGGACAGGGATTCGCCGCGCGCGCCCTGCACCGAGACCTCGGGCGCGAGTGATGGTGGGCGCTCCCGGCCCGGCGGAGCGGGCGCAGGCGGTCGTCGCGCTCGGCGGCGGCCACGGGCTGCACGCCAGCCTGAGCGCGCTGCGGATGCTGGTCGACGACCTCACCGTCGACGAGCTGACGGCCGTGGTCACGGTCGCCGACAACGGCGGCTCCTCGGGCCGGCTGCGCGGCCAGTTCGGCGTGCTCCCGCCCGGCGACCTGCGGATGGCGCTGGCCGCGCTGTGCGGTGACGACGAGTGGGGCGACACCTGGGCGAAGGTGATGCAGCACCGGTTCGCCGGCGACGGCGACATGCGCGGCCACGTCGTCGGCAACCTGCTGATCGTCGGCCTGTGGGAGCTGCTCGGCGACCACGTCGACGCGCTGGACTGGGTGGGCCGGCTGCTGGGCGCCAAGGGCCGCGTGCTGCCGATGGCGCTCACCCCGATGGACATCGCCGCACAGGTCCGCGGCATCGCCCCCGGCGACCCGGACGCGCTGGTCACCGTCCGCGGCCAGGTCGAGGTGGCCACGACCGGCGGCGTGATCGACTCCATCGCGCTGGTGCCGCCCGACCCCGACGTCAGCCCCGCCGTCACCGACGCGATCGGCTCGGCCGACTGGGTGGTGCTCGGCCCCGGGTCCTGGTTCACCTCGGTGCTCCCGCACCTGATGGTGCCCGACCTCGCACGCGCGCTGGTGGCCACGGAGGCGCGCGTCGTCGTGGTGCTCAACCTCGCCGAGCAGGCGGGGGAGACCGGCGGCTTCGGGCCCGCCGACCACCTCGCGGTCCTCGTCCAGCACGCGCCGGACCTGCACGTGCACACCGTGCTGGCCGACCCCGCCAGCCTGGGCGGCGACCCCGACCACCGGGCCGAGCAGCTGGCGCACCTGGAGGAGGTCGTCGCGGCGCTCGGCGCGCGCCTCGTGCTGGCCGAGGTGGCGGTCGGCGACGGGACGCCCCGGCACGACCCGGCGCGGCTCGCGGCGGCGTACGCGCGGATCTTCGAGGACGCCTGACCACGCCTGACCAGGACCGATCGACCGGGCCGCACCCGCGTGCCGGGCGCGAGGGTCGTTGACGCTCATGGGAGGATCGTCCGCATGGCGATGACTCCCCAGGTGAAGGCTGAACTGGCCGCGATCAACATCACCAAGGCGTGCTGTCGCAAGGCGGAGGTGGCCTCGACGCTGCGCTTCGCGGGTGGGCTCCACATCGTCGGCGGCCGGATCGTGGTCGAGGCCGAGCTGGACACCGGCGCCGCGGCGCGCCGGCTGCGCCGCGACATCACCGAGATCTACGGCCAGACCTCCGACGTGGTCATGGTGCAGGGCAACGGCATCCGGCGCGGCAGCCGCTACATCGTGCGCGTGGTCCGCGACGGCGAGGCCCTGGCCCGCCAGACCGGGCTGCTCGACCAGCGCGGGCGCCCCGTGCGCGGCCTGCCGCCGGCGGTCGTCTCGGGCGGCGCCTGCGACGCGGTCGCCGCCTGGCGCGGCGCGTTCCTGGCGCACGGATCGCTCACCGAGCCGGGCCGCTCCTCGGCGATGGAGATCACCTGCCCCGGCTCGGAGTCGGCACTGGCACTGGTCGGCGTGGCGCGCCGGCTCGGCATCCAGGCCAAGGCGCGCGAGGTGCGCGGCGTGGACCGCGTCGTGATCCGCGACGGCGACGCGATCGGCCAGCTGCTCACCCGGCTCGGTGCCCACGAGACGCTGATGGCGTGGGAGGAGCGGCGGATGCGCCGCGAGGTGCGGGCCACCGCGAACCGCCTGGCCAACTTCGACGACGCCAACCTGCGCCGCTCGGCGCGCGCCGCGGTCACCGCCGGTGCCCGGGTCGAGCGGGCCATGGAGATCCTCGGCGACGAGGTGCCCGACCACCTCCGGATGGCCGGCACCCTGCGGCTGGAGCACAAGCAGGCGTCGCTGGAGGAGCTGGGCCAGCTGCACGACCCGGTGCTCACCAAGGACGCGATCGCCGGCCGCATCCGCCGGCTGCTCGCGATGGCGGACAAGCGGGCCGAGGAGCTGGGCATCCCGGACACCGAAGCATCCCTCACTCCTGAGATGTTGGCCGGCGACGCCTGATCGGAGTGCCCTCCGCGCTATAGGGTCACAGGACCATCCCTGTTCGACACGGAGGAGCAACCCTGTGACCGTACGAGTAGGCATCAACGGTTTCGGTCGGATCGGCCGCAACTTCTTCCGCGCGGTGCGCGAGAGCGGCCTCGACATCGAGATCGTCGGCGTCAACGACCTGACGGACAACGCGACGCTCGCGCACCTGCTGGCCTTCGACACCATCCTCGGACGCCTGGACGCCGACGTCTCGGCGACCGAGGGCTCGATCGTCGTCGGCGACACCGAGATCAAGGCGTACGCCGAGCGCGACCCGGCCGCGCTGCCGTGGGGCGACCTCGGCGTCGACGTCGTGGTCGAGTCCACCGGATTCTTCACCGACGCCACCAAGGCGAAGGCGCACGTGGACGGCGCCGGCGCCAAGAAGGTGATCATCTCCGCCCCGGCGAAGAACGAGGACCTGACGGTCGTGATGGGCGTCAACCACGAGCTCTACGACCCGGCGGCGCACACGGTCATCTCCAACGCGTCCTGCACCACCAACTGCCTGGCACCCATGGCGAAGGCCCTCAACGACAGCATCGGCATCGTCCAGGGCCTGATGACGACGGTCCACGCCTACACCGCGGACCAGAACCTGCAGGACAACATCCACAAGGACCTGCGCCGCGCCCGCGCCGCGGCCCTCAACATCGTGCCCACCTCGACCGGCGCCGCCAAGGCGATCGGCCTGGTGCTGCCCGAGCTGAAGGGCAAGCTCGACGGCTACGCCCTGCGCGTGCCGACCCCGACCGGGTCGCTCACCGACCTCACCTTCGAGGCCGCCCGTGAGGTCACCGTCGAGGAGGTCAACGACGCGGTCCGCGCGGCCGCCGACGGCCGGTTCCTGCGCTACTCGACGGACCCGATCGTCTCCTCGGACATCGTCACCGACCCGGCGTCGTGCATCTTCGACGCCCCCCTCACCAAGGTGATGGGCAACCAGGTGAAGGTGGCCGGCTGGTACGACAACGAGTGGGGCTACTCCAACCGGCTCGCCGACCTGATCGAGTACGTCGGCGCCAGCCTCTGAGCCGCACCCGGACGGGCGCGGACCCCGGTCCGCGCCCGCACACCCACCACCAGTAAGGAACGCAGCAGAACAATGGCGGAATACCCAGGCCTCGGCGAGGTCAGCGGCAAGCGCGTCCTCGTCCGGTCCGACCTCAACGTCCCCCTCGACGGCGAGGTCGGTGCCAAGGTGATCACCGACGACGGCCGGATCCGGGCCAGCGTGCCCACCATCTCCGCGCTGGCGGCGGCCGGCGCGCGTGTGGTGGTCACCGCACACCTCGGCCGACCGAAGGGCGCGCCGGACCCGGCGTACTCCCTCGCCCCGGTGGCCGCCCGCCTCGGCGAGCTCCTCGGTTCGCCGGTCGCGTTCGCGACCGACACCGTCGGCGCCTCCGCGCAGCAGGTGGTGTCCGCGCTCGCCGACGGCGAGGTGGCGCTGCTGGAGAACGTCCGGTTCAACGCGGGTGAGACCAGCAAGGACGAGGCCGAGCGCGGCGCGTTCGCGGACGAGCTGGCCGCCCTGGCCGACGCCTTCGTCTCCGACGGCTTCGGCGTGGTGCACCGCAAGCAGGCCAGCGTGTACGACGTGGCCCAGCGCCTCCCGCACGCGATGGGCGGCCTGGTGGCGGCCGAGATCGACGTGCTGCGCCGGCTGACCGTGACCCCGGAGCGGCCCTACGTGGTCGTCCTCGGCGGGTCGAAGGTCTCCGACAAGCTCGGGGTCATCGACAACCTGCTGGAGAAGGCCGACAAGCTGCTGATCGGCGGCGGCATGGTCTTCACGTTCCTGGCCGCCCAGGGGCACGGCGTGGGCCAGAGCCTGCTCGAGGAGGACCAGATCGGCACCTGCCGGGACTACCTGGAGCGGGCCGCGGCCAGCGGCGTGCAGATCCTGCTGCCGACCGACATCGTGGTGGCGGACTCGTTCGGCGACGAGGCGTCCGCGCGCGTCGTACCGGCCGACGCCATCCCGGAGACCACCCTCGGCCTGGACATCGGCCCGGAGTCCGGCGCCGCCTTCGCGGCCGCGCTCGGCGACGCCGCCACGGTCTTCTGGAACGGCCCGATGGGCGTCTTCGAGGTCGCGGCCTTCGCGGAGGGCACCCGGGCCGTCGCGGACGCGCTGACCCGCGTCCGGGGGCTGTCCGTGGTCGGTGGCGGCGACTCCGCCGCCGCCGTGCGCAGCCTCGGCTTCGACGAGGCCGCGTTCGGCCACATCTCCACCGGCGGCGGCGCCAGCCTGGAGTACCTGGAGGGCAAGGAGCTGCCCGGCATCACCGTCCTGGAGGGGAACTGATCATGGCGAGCAAGAAGAACGCCGGCCGCACCCCGCTGATGGCCGGCAACTGGAAGATGAACCTGAACCACCAGGAGGCGGTGGTCCTGGTCCAGAAGCTGGCCTGGACGCTGTCGGACAAGCGGCACGACTACGCCAAGGTCGAGGTCGCGGTGATCCCGCCCTTCACAGACATCCGTTCGGTGCAGACCCTCGTGGACGGCGACCGGCTCTCCCTGAAGTACGGCGCGCAGGACGTCTCGGTCCACGACTCCGGCGCCTACACCGGCGAGATCAGCGCCGCGATGCTCGCCAAGCTCGGGTGCACCTACGTGCTGGCCGGGCACTCCGAGCGCCGCGAGTACCACGGCGAGGGCGACGCGCTGGTGGCGGCGAAGGCCAAGGCCACGCTGGCCGCCGGGATGACCCCGCTGGTCTGCGTCGGCGAGGGGCTCGACGTCCGCAAGGCCGGCGAGCACGTGCCGTACACGATGGCCCAGGTGGTCGGCTCGCTGGCGGGCTTCACGGCCGAGCAGGTCGCCGGCCTGGTCATCGCCTACGAGCCCGTCTGGGCGATCGGCACCGGCGAGGTGGCCACCCCGGAGGACGCCCAGGAGGTGTGCGCCGCGGTGCGCGCCCAGGTGCGCGAGTCCTTCGGCGATGAGGCCGCGGACGCCGTCCGGGTCCTCTACGGTGGTTCGGTGAAGGCCGGCAACGTGGCCGGGATCATGGCTCAGGCCGACATCGACGGATGCCTCGTCGGTGGCGCGAGTCTCCAGGCCGACGAGTTCGGTGGGATCTGCCGCTTCTACGACATGCCGTCCTTGGGGTGACCGGGGTGCAGGTTGTACGAGGTGCCTGACGTAGGATCACGCACGTGTTGTCGACGCTTCTGACCATCCTGCTCATGATCACGAGCCTGCTGCTGATCGTCCTCGTGCTGCTGCACAAGGGACGCGGCGGTGGCCTCTCGGACATGTTCGGCGGTGGCGTCTCCAGCTCGCTCGGCGGATCGTCGATCGCCGAGCGGAACCTCGACCGGTTCACGATCGGGATCGGCGTGATCTGGTTCGCGTGCGTCATCGCACTCGGACTCCTGCTGGCCTACCAGGGCTGACCGTCGACCAGCCCCGGCTCCCGGGGCGTTGGTTCGACCCTTCTTGTTGTCACGACGAATTGCACGATCAATTGTGAGGAGAGCGCGTTGGCCGGAGGCGGGAATGCGATCCGCGGAAGTCGGGTGGGCGCTGGGCCCATGGGTGAGGCGGAGCGAGGTGAGGCCGCACCGCGCCAGGCGGTGACCTACTTCTGCGCCCACGAGCACCGCTCGGTGATCACCTTCTCGATCGAGGCAGTGGTGCCCGAGTCGTGGGACTGCCCGAAGTGCGGGCTGCCGGCGTCGATGGACTCCGACAACCCTCCGCCGGCGCCCAAGATCGAGCCGTACAAGACCCACCTCGCCTACGTGAAGGAGCGACGCTCCGACGAGGAGGCCGAGGTGATCCTCGACGAGGCGATCCAGCTGCTGCGGACGCGCCGGAAGTCGGGCGAGATCATCTTCTGATCGGGCACACGCCCGGTACGAACGGCCGCGGGCCGGCAGGATCACCTGCCGGCCCGCGGCCGTTCTGCGTCCCGGCACCGCGTGCACGGCGCTTTCCGCCGCGCTACCGTGGCGCCACGCACACGGTCGACGCGAGGGGGAGTGTCAGCGGTGCCGACGATAGGTGGAGGCAGCGGCCACTGGGTCCGTACCCGGACGCCGGAGGGCGCCCGCGCCTTCCTCGCGGAGCGGGAGCTGGAGGCCGAGCGCCGCGCGGCGAGCCGGGAGCGGTCCCGTGCACGCGCTCGCTCGGTGCGCGCGTGGCTGCGTGAGCGGTGGCGGCGCCTGCGCCCCTGACGCGGGCACTCCGCTCGCCGCCCTGCGCCGCCTCAGACCTCAGAGCTGCGACGCGGCGTCGTGGTCGAGGAACCAGACGGTCTCGTCGTGGCCGACCACGCCGCGGGCGGGCGTGTCGGTGACGCTGGTGCCGTCCCGGCTGCCCTCCGCGGCGAGGGCCCGGGAGACGGCGTCGGCCTTGCCGGCGCCGGAGACCAGGAACCACACCGAGCGGGCGTGGGCCAGCGCCTCGAAGGTGAGGGTGACCCGGTCCGGCGGCGGCTTGGGGGAGTCGTGCACCGCGACCGCGATCGCGTCCTTCGCGTCCAGGCCGGGGTGGCCGGGGAAGAGCGAGGCGATGTGGCCGTCGGGCCCGACACCGAGCATCAGCACGTCGAACGCCCCGCCGCCCTCGGCGCGCAGCTCGTCGCCGTACGCGACCGCGGCCGCCTCGGCGTCGGCGACCTGGTCGGAGGCGGGGACCTCGTGCACGCGGGTGGCGCCGACCTCGTCGAGGAACGCCGCGCGTGCCTGGCCCGCGTTGCGGTCGGGGGAGTCGGCCGGCACGAACCGCTCGTCGCCGAACCAGAAGTGCACCGCGCCCCAGTCGACGCCCGAGGCCGGCGCCAGCCGGGCGACCTCGCGGTGGATCGCCTCGGCGATGGTGCCGCCGGTCAGCCCGACCTGGGGCACGTGGCCGGCCGCCTGGGCGTCGGCGATGCGGTTCAGCAGCTCCCCGGCCACCGCGGTCGCCAGCGCCTCCGGGTCCGGGTGGACCTCGATCAGCGGCGCGTGCGGGGTGTCGATCGTCATCGGCTTCGGTGCTCCCGGTAGTAGGTGATCAGCTCGCGGGTCGAGGGGTCCTCGGCGGCGAGCGCGTCGGGCTCGCCGGCGACGGCCGGTGCCAGCTGCTGCGCGAGCTGCTTGCCCAGCTCCACGCCCCACTGGTCGAAGCTGTCCAGGCCCCACACGATGCCCTGGGTGAAGGTGATGTGCTCGTAGAGCGCGACCAGCTGCCCCAGCACGCCGGGGGTCAGCGCGGGCGCCATGATCGACGTCGTCGGCCGGTTGCCCGGGAAGGTGCGCGCCGAGACCAGGCGCTCCTCGACGCCCTCCGCGCGCACCTCGTCGGCGGTCCGGCCGAAGGCCAGCGCCTTGGTCTGCGCGAAGAAGTTCGCCAGGAAGAGCTCGTGCACGTCCTGGGCGCCGTCGGCCAGCGGGTAGTGCGGCTCTGCGAAGGCGATGAAGTCCGCGGGCACCAGCCGGGTCCCCTGGTGGAGCAGCTGGTAGAACGCGTGCTGGCCGTTGGTGCCGGGCTCGCCCCAGAAGACCTCGCCGGTGTCGGTCGTCACCGGCGAGCCGTCCCAGCGGACGCTCTTGCCGTTCGACTCCATGGTCAGCTGCTGCAGGTACGCCGGGAAGCGGTGCAGCGACTGCGCGTACGGCAGCACGGCGTGGCTCTGGGCGCCGAGGAAGTTGGCGTACCAGACGTTGAGCAGGCCCATGAGCAACGGCACGTTCGCCTCGGTCGGCGTACGACGGAAGTGCTCGTCCATCGCGTGGAACCCGGCCAGCAGCTCGGCGAAGCGGTCCGGGCCGATCGCGATCACCAGCGAGGTGCCGATCGCCGAGTCGACCGAGTAGCGGCCGCCGACCCAGTCCCAGAAGCCGAAGGCGTTCGCCGGGTCGATTCCGAACTCGGCCACCTTGTCCAGCGCGGTGCTCACCGCGACGAAGTGCCGCGCGACGGCGGTGGCCTCGGCGCCGTCGTCGACCGCGCCGACGGCGCGCAGGCCGTCGAGCAGCCAGGAGCGGCAGAGGCGGGCGTTGGTCAGCGTCTCCAGCGTGCCGAAGGTCTTGCTGGAGACGATGAACAGCGTGGTGCGCGGGTCGAGGCCCACCAGCGTCTCGGCGACGTCGGTCGGGTCGATGTTGCTGATGAAGCGGCACTCGAGCTCGTCGGTCCGGTAGGCCTTGAGCGCCTCGTAGGCCATCACCGGCCCGAGGTCCGAGCCGCCGATGCCGATGTTGACCACCGTGCGGATGCGCTCGCCGGTGACGCCGGTCCAGCTGCCGGAGCGGACCTCCTCGGCGAAGGCGTAGACCCGGTCGAGCACGTCGTGGACCTCGGTGGTGACGTCCTGGCCGTCGACCTCCAGGTCGACGTCCTCGGGCGCGCGCAGCGCGGTGTGCAGCACTGCGCGGTCCTCGGTCACGTTGATGTGCTGGCCCGCGAACATCGCCTCGCGGCGCTCCTCGAGCGCGACCTCCTTGGCCAGATCGAGGAGGGCGTCGAGGACCGGGCCGTCGACCAGGTTCTTCGACAGGTCCACGTGCAGGTCCGCGGCCGACAGGCTCCAGCGGCGGGCGCGCTCGGGATCCGCCGCGAACCAGCCGCGGAGGTCGGGGTGGAAGGAGCTGGCGAGCGCGTCGAGCCGCGCCCAGGCCTCCGTGGCGGTCGGATCGACGGGTGTCGCCATCCCGGTTACCGCTCCGCCGCTCGGTCCAGCTGCGTCTGCACGGTGTCGATCAGCTCCTGCCAGGACACCTTGAACTTGTCGACGCCCTCGGTCTCCAGCACCTCGAACACGTCGTCGAGGTCGACCCCGACGGCCGACAGCTGGTCGAAGAGCGCCTGCGCGTCCGCGCCGTGACCGCTGACCAGGTCGCCACGGACCTCGCCGTGGTCGGCGAACGCCTCCAGGGTCTTCTCCGGCATCGTGTTGACCGTGTCGGCGACGACCAGGTCGGTCACGTAGAGGGTGTCCGGGTAGGCAGGGTTCTTCACACCCGTCGACGCCCACAGCGGGCGCTGCACGTGCGCGCCCGCCGCCGCCAGCGCCTCCCAGCGCTCGCCGGCGAAGACCTCCTGGAACTCCGAGTAGGCGAGACGCGCGTTGGCCACCGCGGCCTTGCCACGCAGGGCGAGCGCCTCGTCGGTGCCGATCTTCTCGAGGCGGTTGTCCACCTCGGTGTCGACGCGGGAGACGAAGAAGGACGCGACCGAGCGGATCCCGGAGATGTCGTGGCCCGCGGCCTTGGCCTGCTCCAGGCCCTCGAGGTAGGCCTCCATCACGTCGCGGTACCGGTCGGGGGAGAAGATCAGCGTCACGTTGACGCTGATGCCCTCCGCGATCACCGCGGTGATCGCCGGCAGCCCCTCGCGGGTCGCCGGGATCTTGATCAGCGCGTTGGGCCGGTCCACGGCCGCCCAGAGCGCCTTGGCGCTGGCGATCGTGGCCTCGGTCTCGTTGGCCAGGGTCGGCTCGACCTCGATCGAGACGCGGCCGTCGTGCTCGGTCGACCCGGCCACCGGCGCCATCACGTCGCAGGCGTCGCGGACGTCGTCGGTGGTCAGCGCGAAGATCGCCGCCTCCGCACCGGTCCCGGATGCCGCCAGCTCGCCCAGCTGGGCGTCGTAGACGTCGGCGCCGGAGACCGCCGCCGCGAAGATGGTCGGGTTGGTCGTGACGCCGACCACCGACTTCTCCGCGACGAGCGAGGCGAGGTTGCCGGACTCGATCCGCTCCCGGGAGAGGTCGTCGAGCCAGATGGACACCCCCGCGTCGGCGAGGGCCTTCAGACGGTCACTCATGAGATTCCTCCTACGAACGTGGTGGTGGTCCGGCGACGGTGCCGGGCCGGTGCCGGTCGGTTCAGCTGGCGGCGGCGATGCTCTCCTTGGCGGCCGCGACGACGGCCTCCGGCGTGAACCCGAACTCACGGAACATGGTGGCGGCGTCGGCGCTGGCGCCGAACCGGTCGATGCTGACGATCCGGCCGGCGTCGCCGACGTACTCGCGCCAGCCCTGCTTGACCCCGGCCTCGACCGAGACGCGGGCCTTGACCGACGGCGGGATCACGCTCTCCCGGTACCCAGCCTCCTGCTCCTCGAACCACTCCAGGCAGGGGAGCGAGACCACACGGGCAGCGATGCCGTCGGCGGCCAGCAGGTCGCGCGCCGCGACGGCGTGCTGGACCTCGGAGCCGGTCGCCATCAGGACGACGTCGGGCTCGCCGTCGGTGTCGAGCAGCACGTAGCCGCCACGCGCGACGCCGGCGGTGTCGGCGTACCCGTCCGTGCCGCGCGGGAAGACCGGGAGGCCCTGGCGGCTGAGGATCAGGCCGGCGGGGCGGTCGGTGTTGGCCAGGATCGCGGCCCACGCGGCGGCGGTCTCGTTGGCGTCGGCGGGTCGCACCACGTCGAGGCCGGGCATGGCGCGCAGCGCGGCCAGGTGCTCGACCGGCTGGTGGGTCGGACCGTCCTCGCCGAGGCCGATGGAGTCGTGGGTCCACACGTAGGTGACCGGCGCCTGCATCAGCGCCGCGACGCGGACCGAGCCGCGCATGTAGTCGGAGAACGTCAGGAACGTGCCGCCGAAGACGCGGGTGCCGCCGTGGACCGCGATGCCGTTCATGATCGCGCCCATGCCGTGCTCGCGGATGCCGAAGTGCAGCACGCGGCCGGCGACGGGGTCGCCCTCCCAGTCGTGGGTGGTGCGGCTCTTGGGCACGAAGGACGGCGCGTCCTTGATGGTGGTGTTGTTCGAGCCGGCGAGGTCGGACGAGCCGCCCCACAGCTCCGGCATGATCGGCGCGATCGCGTTGATCACCTTGCCGGACGCGGCGCGGGTGGCGACGCCCTTGGGGTCGGCGTCCCACGTCGGCAGCGCCTCGGCGAAGCCCTCGGGCAGTGCCCGCTCCTTGAGCCGGTGCAGCAGCGCGACGCCCTCCGGGTGGCCCGCGGCCCACGCCTCGTACGCCTTGTCCCACTCCGCGCCGTAGGCCTTGCCGCGCTCGAGCAGGCCGCGGGTGTGGGCGATGACCTCGTCGGCGACGTCGAAGGTCTTCTCCGGGTCGAAGCCCAGGACCTCCTTGGTGGCCGCGACCTCGTCGGCGCCGAGCGCCGAGCCGTGGGCGGCCTCGGTGTTCTGCGCGTGCGGCGCGGGCCAGGCGATGATCGTGTCGAGGACGATCAGGCTCGGCTTGTCCGGGACCGCGTCGGCGGCCTTGATGGCGTCGTACAGCGCCGGGACGTCCTCGTGGTAGTCGGCGCCGTTGGTCCGGTCGCCGGCCTTCGTCCAGTCGACGGTCTGGACGTGCCAGCCGTAGGCCTCGTAGCGGGCCGCGACGTCCTCGGTGAACGCGACGTCGGTGTCACCCTCGATCGAGATCTGGTTGCGGTCGTAGATGACCGTGAGGTTGCCCAGCTCCTGGGTGCCCGCGATGGAGCTGGCCTCGCCGCTGACGCCCTCCTGGAGGTCGCCGTCGGAGCAGATCACGTAGACGTGGTGGTCGAACGGGCTCTCGCCCGGGGCGGCGCTCGGGTCGAGCAGGCCGCGCTGCTTGCGCTGCGCCATCGCCATGCCGACGGCGTTCGCGACGCCTTGGCCGAGCGGTCCGGTGGTGACCTCGACGCCGCGGGTGTGCCCGTACTCCGGGTGGCCCGGGGTCAGGCTGCCCCAGGTGCGCAGCGCCTCGAGGTCGTCGAGCTCGAGGCCGAAGCCGCCGAGGTAGAGCTGGGTGTAGAGCGTGATGCTGGAGTGACCGCAGGAGAGCACGAAGCGGTCGCGGTTGATCCAGTCCGGGTCCGCGGGGTCGTGCCGCATGACCTTCTGGAAGAGGAGGTAGGCGGCCGGCGCCAGGCTCATCGCGGTGCCGGGGTGGCCGTTGCCGACCTTCTGAACGGCGTCCATCGCGAGCACGCGCGCGGTGTCGACGGCCTTGGTGTCGAGGTCGGTCCACTCGAGGTCCGGGATCATGCGTCCGAGCCTATCGGCGGCCGCCAGAGCCCGTGCACCGCCTCGGTAGCGGCGGAACGGCCGATCCTCGCTACAATCACGACGCTCTGCCCTTTACGGGTTGTCCGCTGCAGTGAGGATCTCCGTGACGTACGTCGACCCCGCAAGCCGCGAGGTGAGCAACCGGAGCGCCCGGCGCGGTGTCAACGGTGAGCTGCCGGCCGGCGATCGGCCCAAGGCGACCGTCCGGGACGTGGTCATGGCCTACGTCGGCCTGACCAAGCCTCGGGTGATCGAGCTGCTGCTCCTGACCACCGTCCCGGTGATGTTCTTCGCCGCGGGCGGCGTCCCGCCCCTGGGCCTGGTGGCCGCGACCGTCCTCGGTGGCACCCTCTCGGCCGGCTCGGCGTCGGTCTTCAACTGCGTCTACGACCGCGACATCGACGAGCAGATGCGGCGTACCCGGCGCCGGGCGCTGCCGCGCCACATCGTCAGCCCGCGGGCCGCGCTGATCTTCGGCGTGGTGCTGGGCGTCCTGTCGACGGTGATCCTGGCCGTCTTCGTCAACGGCCTCTCCGCGGCGCTGTCTGTCGGCGCGAACGCCTTCTACGTGTTCGTCTACACGATGCTGCTCAAGCGTCGGACCACCCAGAACATCGTCTGGGGCGGCATCGCCGGCTGCTTCCCGGCCCTGATCGGCTGGACCGCGGTCACCGGGGAGCTCTCCTGGGTGCCGATCATCCTCTTCGCGGTGGTCTTCTTCTGGACCCCGCCGCACACCTGGGCCCTGGCCCTGCGCTACCGCGAGGACTACGCGCAGGTCGACGTGCCGATGCTGCCGGTGGTGAAGTCGGCGCGGTCCGTGGCCCGCCAGATCGTCGCCTACAGCTGGGTGATGGTCGCGACGTCGCTGCTCCTGTGGCCCGTCGCGGAGACCGGCCTGCTGTACCCGATCGCCGCCACGGTGCTCGGCGCCGTGTTCCTCTTCGAGGCCCACCAGATGCTCCGCCGCACCCGCCGCAGCGAGGAGCTCAGCGTCATCCAGCCGATGCGCCTCTTCCACTCCTCGAACCTCTACCTGTCGCTGCTCTTCGTCGCCGTCGCGATCGACCCGCTGCTCAAGTAGTCGACCCCCACCCATCGCGCGAGTTGGGGGTTGCCGACCTGCGAGTTGGGGCCTAGCGACGGTCGAGTGGCGGTCTAGCGTCCATCGAGTCGCGGCGCAGTGGGGCCGCGCGCACCCGCTGTCGGAGGAACTGCTGGCCGCGCCCCTGCTCGCGGGGTCGGCAACCCGCGACTCGGGCGACGTCAACCCGCGACTCGGGCGACGGCAACCCGCGACTCGCGTGTCGGGAACCCCCAACTCGCGCAGGCGGGGTTAGTCGCGCGGGCGGCGGCGGGCGGCGAGGAGCAGCCAGGTGAGCGCGGCGGAGGTGAGGGCGGCGCCGAGCATGTGGACGCCGACCAGGAGCTCGGGGAGGTCGGTGAAGTACTGCCAGAAGCCGATGACGCCCTGCAGCACCTCGACCCCGAGCAGTACGACGGCGGCCCGGACCAGCACGGGCAGGCCGCGCCGCAGGGCGAGCACGAGCACCGCCACGGAGAGCGCCACCAGCAGGTAGACGGCCCAGGCGTGCACGTGGGACATGACCTGCGGGTCCAGCCCCGTACGACGCGACTCCAGGTCGCCCGAGTGCGGGCCCGACCCGGTGACGACAGTCCCGAGGTAGAGCACCAGCCACCCGGCCGCGAAGGTGGCCAGCGTGAGCCGCCACAGCGCCGCGGGCGCCGCGGCGCGCGCGGCCGGGCGGAGGTGGTCGAGCAGCAGCACGCAGACGGCGATGATCGCCATGGACAGCAGCAGGTGGCCGGCGACGACCCACGGGTTGAGGTCCGTGAGCACGGTGACGCCGCCGAGCAGCGCCTGGGCGGGGATGCCGAGCGCGATCACGGTGGCCAGCCGCACGGAGCGCCGGCCGCCGGCGACGCCGGCCTTCAGGGCGGACCGCGCCGCGAGCCAGCAGGAGATGGCGATCGCGACCAGCACGAAGGTGAGGGTCCGGTTGCCGAACTCGATGGCGCCGTGCCAGCCGAGCTCGCCGTGGGGGACGTAGGACCCGTCGGTGCACTGGGGCCAGGTCGGGCAGCCGAGGCCCGACGAGGTGAGCCGCACCGCGCCGCCGGTGACGACGATCGCGATGTTGCCCACGAGGTTGGCCAGGGCCAGCGGCCACAGCCACCGCGCCATGCCGCGCAGGGCCACGGCGCCCTCGGGTCGCCGACCGGTCGAGGTCTCCACCGTCTCCACGTTCTCCGTCACTCCCATTTGAACGTCCGTGCCGTCAGGACCGAGCCCGCCAGGGCCCACCCGAGCAGCACCGCCAGGTCGCGGAACGCGACCGTGCCCTCGCAGGCGTCGCGCATCGCCTCGCCCAGCGCGCCCGAGGGGAGCCAGGCGACGATGTCGCCGAGGCCACCGTAAGCGTCGGCGGGCAGGATCACCGCACCGCCGGCGAGCAGCAGGAGGTAGACGAGGTTCGCGGCGGCCAGCGTCGCCTCCGCGCGGAGCGACCCGGCGAGCAGCATCCCCAGCGAGGCGAAGGCCGCGGTGCCGAGCAGCGCGGCCAGCAGGAGGCCCACGACCGACACCTCCGGCGACCAGCCGAGCGCGAGGCCGACCGACCCGATCACGACGAACTGCAGCACCTCGACGACGAGCAGCGCGCCGACCTTGCCGGCGAGCAGGGTGGAGCGCGACAGGGGAGCGGTGCCGAGGCGCTTGAGGACGCCGTACCGCCGCTCGAAGCCGGTCGCGATCGCCAGGGAGGTGAACGAGGTCGACATGACGGCCAGGGCCAGCACGCCGGGGGTGAGGACGTCCACGGCGCGCCCCGACAGGCCGAGGTCGATGTGCTCGGCGGCGCGGACCGCGCCGACCAGCACCACGATCGGGATCACCACGGCGAGCAGCAGCTGCTCGCCGTTGCGCAGCATCAACCGCGCCTCCATCGCGGTCTGGGCGGCGACCTGCCGCGTCAGGGGTGCCGCGCCGGGCGCGGGGGAGAAGGTGCTCACGACAGGTCCTCCCGGCCGGTCAGCTCCAGGAAGACGTCCTCGAGGTTGCGCTGGCCGAGGCTGAGCGACTCGGGCAGCACGTCGTGCTTCTCGCACCAGGCGGCGACGGTCGCCAGCGTGGATCCGTCGGCGGGGCCGGAGAGCTGCAGGCTGTGCTCGTCGAGCACCATCAGCTCGGTGCTGTCGCCCAGCGCGCCGGCCAGGTCCTGCGGGGCGCCCGGCGGGAACGGCTGGGTCACCACCAGCCGGATGGTGGCGACGGTGCCGCCGCGGGTGAGCTCGAGCGGCGAGCCGCTGGCGACGAGGCGTCCGCGGTCGATGATGTGGACCCGGTCGGCCAGCCGCTCGGCCTCCTCCAGGTAGTGCGTGGTGAGCACCACGGTGACGCCGTCGGTGCGCAGCTCCTCCAGCAGGTCCCAGACGTCCCGGCGGATCGCGGGGTCCATCCCGGCCGTGGGCTCGTCGACGAAGACCAGCTCGGGACGGCCGACGAGCGCCATCGCCAGGCCGAGCCGCTGCTGCTGGCCGCCGGAGAGCCGCCGGTACGGCGTCCGGGCGCACTCGTGCAGCGCCAGCCGGTCCATCAGCAGGTCCACCGGGAGCGGGTGCGCGTGCAGGCGGGAGAAGTGCCGCAGCATCTCGGCGGGCTTCGCGCCGCTCCACGCGCCGCCGGACTGAAGCATCACGCCGATCCGCGGCATCAGCTCGGCGCGCTGGCGGACCGGGTCGAGCCCGAGCACGCGCACCGATCCCTGCTGGGGGCGGCGGTAGCCCTCGCACGTCTCGAGGGTGGTGGTCTTCCCGGCCCCGTTGGGGCCCAGGACTGCGGTGATGGTGTGCGGCTCCACCTCGAGGGAGAGCCCGTCGACGGCGGTCCTGTCGCCGTACCTCATCACCAGACCGTCAACGGACACGGCGGGACCTGCAGGCACCCGGGAAGTCTAGATGGCGGCCCCGGCGCCTACGCTGGCGGCCGTGAACGCCTGGCTCTTCGGGGCGGTGCTGGTGCTCTGCGGTGTGACCGCGGTGGCCGTCGTCGTCCATCTCGTGCGCGACGAGATCCCGTCCGACCGCACCTTCATCCTGCTCGGCCTCGTCGAGGTCGCGCTGGTCCTGCAGACCGTCGTCGGCGTCGTGGCGCTGGCGACCACCGACCGCGAGGTGTCGGGGGTGCTCTTCGTGAGCTACCTGATCGGGGTGCTGGTGGCGCCGCCGATCGGGGCCTTCTGGTCGCTGGCGGAGCGCAGCCGCGGCGGCACCGCGGTGCTGCTCCTGGCGATGCTCACGGTCGCCGCCCTGCAGGTCCGGCTCTGGGACATCTGGGGAGGCGCCGGTGTCTGAGCAGGACGCGCGGGCCACGGAGACGAACGCTGCCCGCCCGCGCCACGAGCTGTCGTCGGGCTGGGGCCGCGCCCTGGTCTTCACCTACGGCGTCTTCGCGGTGGCCGCGACCGGGCGCTCGGCGGTGCAGCTGGGGATGTACCCGGACCGGGCGCCGCTGGCGTACTCGCTCTCGCTGCTGGCCGCCGTGATCTACCTGGTCGCCACCACCTGCCTGCTGCTGGGCGGCCGCTGGGGCTGGCGGATCGCGACGGGCGCGGTCGTGGTCGAGCTGGTCGGCGTGCTGAGCGTGGGCACGCTCAGCTACCTGGCCACGGACCTCTTCCCGGACAAGACCGTGTGGTCGCACTTCGGCCAGGGCTACGGGTTCCTGCCGCTGCTGCTGCCGGTGGCGGGCCTTGCCTGGCTGTGGCACACGCGTCCGGGCCGCGTGCCGGAGCACCCCGGGACCTGAGTCCCAGGTCACTTAGGTTGACCTTCCTTGAAGCCGCGGAAGCATTAACGCCACACTTGCGTTGTGGAATTCGTGGACCAGACGAGTGACCAGTCGACGCGACAGCGCGTCGCGCGGTCGATCCTGGTCAACGGCCCCTCGACGGCAGCCGATCTCGCGGAGCGTCTCGACCTCACGCCGGCCGCCGTTCGCCGCCACCTCGACCACCTCCTCGCGGAGGGCGCGGTCGAGGCCCGGGACCCTCGTCCCGTCGGGAGCCGCGGCCGCGGCCGCCCGGCGAAGGTCTTCGCGCTCACCGAGCACGGACGCGACGGCTTCGAGGCCCAGTACGACGACCTGGCCGCCGCCGCGCTGCGGTTCCTCGCCGACACGGCGGGGGAGGAGGCGGTCAAGGCGTTCGCCGAGCAGCGTGCCTCGTTCATCGAGGAGCGGTTCGGCGACGTCGCGGCGACGCACCCCGAGGCCAGCCCGGCCGAGGTGCTGGCCAAGGTCTTCACCGAGCAGGGCTACGCGGCCTCCGTCCGGGACCTCCCGGCGGGTGCCGCCCCGATCGCGGGGGAGCAGCTGTGCCAGCAGCACTGCCCCGTCTCCCACGTGGCCCACGAGTTCCCCCAGCTGTGCGAGGCCGAGACGGCGGCGATCAGCCGCGTCCTCGGCACCCACGTGCAGCGGCTGGCGACGATCGCCCACGGCGACGGCGTCTGCACCACCTGTATCCCGGACACCCACCGGGTCGCCACAGGCCTGAGCGCCGACGGCAACGACAGCGCGTCGGCGAACAACGAGAAGGAGCGGGTCATCTCATGACTTCGATCGAAGAGCTCAACCCCGAGCTGAAGGGGATCGGTCGCTACGACTTCGGGTGGAGCGACCCCGACGTCGCCGGCGCCGCCGCCCAGCGCGGTCTCAACGAGGCCGTCGTCCGCGACATCTCGGCGAAGAAGGGCGAGCCCCAGTGGATGCTCGACCTCCGCCTGAAGGGCCTGAAGCTCTTCGACCGCAAGCCGATGCCCACCTGGGGCTCGGACCTGTCGGACATCGACTTCGACAACATCAAGTACTTCGTGCGCTCCTCGGAGAAGCAGGCCACCTCCTGGGAGGAGCTGCCCGAGGACATCAAGAACACCTACGACAAGCTCGGCATCCCCGAGGCGGAGAAGCAGCGCCTCGTCGCCGGCGTCGCCGCCCAGTACGAGTCCGAGGTCGTCTACCACTCCATCCGCGAGGACCTCGAGGAGCAGGGCGTCCTGTTCCTCGACACCGACACCGCGCTGAAGGAGCACCCCGAGCTCTTCCAGGAGTACTTCGCCACCGTCATCCCGGTGGGCGACAACAAGTTCTCCGCGCTGAACACCTCGGTGTGGTCCGGCGGCTCGTTCATCTACGTGCCCAAGGGCGTCCACGTGGACATCCCGCTGCAGGCCTACTTCCGGATCAACACCGAGAACATGGGCCAGTTCGAGCGGACCCTGATCATCGTCGACGAGGACGCCTACGTGCACTACGTCGAGGGCTGCACCGCGCCGATCTACTCCTCGGACTCGCTGCACTCCGCGGTCGTCGAGATCATCGTGAAGAAGGGCGGCCGCTGCCGCTACACGACCATCCAGAACTGGTCGAACAACGTCTACAACCTGGTGACCAAGCGCGCCGTCTGCGAGGCCGGCGCCACCATGGAGTGGGTCGACGGCAACATCGGCTCCAAGGTCACCATGAAGTACCCGGCCGTCTACCTGATGGGCGAGCACGCCAAGGGCGAGACCCTGTCCATCGCCTTCGCCGGCGAGGGCCAGCACCAGGACGCCGGCGCCAAGATGGTCCACGCCGCGCCGCACACCTCGAGCTCGATCCTGAGCAAGTCGGTGGCCCGCGGCGGCGGCCGCACGTCGTACCGGGGCCTGATCCAGGTCAACGAGGGCGCCCACGGCTCGAAGTCGAACGTGCTCTGCGACGCGCTGCTGGTCGACCAGATCAGCCGCTCGGACACCTACCCCTACGTCGACATCCGCGAGGACGACGTCTCCATGGGCCACGAGGCGAGCGTCTCGAAGGTCTCCGACGACCAGCTCTTCTACCTCATGTCGCGCGGCATGGAGGAGGACGAGGCGATGGCGATGATCGTGCGCGGCTTCGTCGAGCCGATCGCCAAGGAGCTCCCGATGGAGTACGCCCTCGAGCTGAACCGACTGATCGAACTGCAGATGGAAGGAGCCGTCGGCTGATGACGGCCACGATCGACACCACCACCCCGGCCCTCGACTCGGTGCGCGACGCCCTCGAGGTGGAGCGCGTGGAGAGCCACCTCAACCCGCCGCCGTCGTACGACCTGGCGGACCACCCGGTCCCGACCGGTCGCGAGGAGGTGTGGCGCTTCACCCCGCTGAAGCGGCTGCGCGGCATCCTCGACGGCGAGGCCTCCGAGAGCGCGCTCGCCACCGAGACCTCGGTCCCGGCCGGCGTCGAGATCTCGACCATCACCGCCGAGCGGGCGCGTGAGCTGGGCGAGCTGCCGCCGAACGAGCGGCCCGCCGCGCTGGCGGTCGCCAACGCCGGCGGCGCCACGCTGGTCGACGTCCCCGCGGAGTTCACCAGCGAGGAGCCCCTCGTGATCCGCCTCAAGGGCGGCTCGGTCGACGACCTCGTCTGGGGCCACCTGCTGTTCCGCATCGGCGCCCAGGCGCAGGTCACCATCGTGCTCGAGCACACCGGCTCGGCCCGCTACTGCACCACGACGTCGTACGTCGTCGGCGACGGCGCGCACGTCAACATCCTGTCCCTGCAGGACTGGGAGGACGACGCGGTGCACCTCGGCCGCGACGCGATCCGCGTCGGCCGCGACGCCTCGGTGCGCCACGCCGCCGTCACCTTCGGCGGCGACGTCGTCCGGATGCACGCCAACGTCGAGTACGCCGGCCCCGGCGGCGAGGCCGAGCTGCTCGGCCTCTACTTCGCCGACGAGGGCCAGCACATCGAGCACCGGCTCTTCGCCGACCACAACGCGCCGAAGACCAAGAGCAACGTGGTCTACAAGGGTGCGCTGCAGGGCGACGGTGCCCACACCGTGTGGATCGGGAACGTGCTGATCCGCAAGGTCGCCGAGGGCATCGAGACCTACGAGGAGAACCGCAACCTGGTGCTCACCGACGGCTGCCAGGCCGACTCGGTGCCGAACCTGGAGATCGAGACCGGCGAGATCGCCGGCGCCGGCCACGCCTCGGCGACCGCCCGGTTCGACGACGAGCAGCTCTTCTACCTGCGCTCGCGCGGCGTCTCGGAGAAGGAGGCCCAGCGCCTCGTCGTGCACGGCTTCTTCAACGACCTGATCCGCAAGATCGACATCCCGATGGTCGAGGACCAGCTCCGCGAGACCGTCGAGACCGAGCTCGCGAAGAACGTCCTGAAGGACGCCTGACATGGCGTTCCAGCGCGCCTGCGCCCTCGGCGACGTGCGCGCCGACGAGGGCCTCGCGGTCGACGTCGACGAGTACACGGTCGTGATCGCGCGGGACGGCGACGACGTCTACGCGCTGCAGGACCTGTGCTCGCACGCCGCCGTGGCGCTGAGCGAGGGCGAGGTCGCCGACTGCCAGATCGAGTGCTGGCTGCACGGCTCCACCTTCGACCTGCGCTCGGGCAAGCCCCTCAGCCTCCCCGCCACCGAGCCGGTGGCGACCTTCCCCGTCGAGGTCCGCGACGAGCCCGAAGGGCCCGCGGTCTACGTCGACATCACCACCACCCTGAACGGAGTCACCCCCGCATGAGCACCCTGGAGATCAAGGACCTGCAGGTCTCGGTCAGCACCGAGGACGGCCCCAAGGAGATCCTCAAGGGCGTCACGCTGACGATCTCGTCCGGCGAGACCCACGCGATCATGGGCCCCAACGGCTCGGGCAAGTCGACCCTGGCCTACTCGATCGCCGGCCACCCGAAGTACGACATCACCGGCGGCACGGTGACCCTCGACGGCGAGGACGTCCTCGAGATGTCGGTCGACGAGCGCGCCCGCGCCGGCCTGTTCCTGGCCATGCAGTACCCGGTCGAGGTCCCCGGCGTCTCCGTCGCGAACTTCCTGCGCACCGCCAAGACCGCCATCGACGGGGAGGCCCCCAAGCTGCGCACCTGGGTCAAGGACGTCAACGGCGCCATGGAGCGGATGCACCTGGACTCGACGTTCTCGCAGCGCTCGGTCAACGAGGGCTTCTCCGGCGGCGAGAAGAAGCGCCACGAGATCGCCCAGCTCGACCTGCTCGACCCGAAGGTCGCGATCCTCGACGAGACCGACTCCGGCCTCGACATCGACGCGCTCAAGGTCGTCTCCGAGGGCGTCAACCGGTTCCGCGAGCGCCCGAGCAAGGCCGTCCTGCTGATCACGCACTACACGCGGATCCTGCGCTACATCAAGCCGGACCACGTGCACGTGTTCGTCGACGGCCGGGTGGCCGAGTCCGGCGGCCCCGAGCTCGCGGACGAGCTGGAGGCCAACGGCTACGAGAAGTACGTCGGCGCCCGCGCCTGACACCCGCCGCACGGCACCCACGTTCCACGAAGGAGCACCGATGGACGGACTACTCCCCGAGCTGGAGGTCATCCGCAAGGACTTCCCGATCCTCGAGCGCACGCTCGCGGGCGGGATGCCGCTGGTCTACCTCGACAGCGCGAACACCTCGCAGAAGCCGCAGGTCGTCATCGACACGATGGTCGACCACCTCGAGCGGCACAACGCGAACGTCGCGCGGGCGATGCACCAGCTGGGCGCGGAGTCCACGGAGGCGTTCGAGGGCGCCCGCGACAAGGTCGCGGCGTTCATCGGTGCTCCCGAGCGGGACGAGGTGATCTTCACCAAGAACGCCTCCGAGGCGCTCAACCTCGTCGCGCAGACCCTGTCGTTCCCCGGCGAGCGGCAGTTGCGCCCCGGCGACGAGGTGGTGACCACCGAGATGGAGCACCACTCCAACATCGTGCCGTGGCAGCTGGTCACCCAGCGCACCGGCGCGACGCTGCGCTGGTTCTCGCTCACCGACGACGGCCTGCTGGACCTGTCGAACATCGACGAGCTGATCACCGAGCGGACCAAGGTCGTCACGCTGACCTGGGTGTCGAACATGCTCGGAACGGTCAACCCGATCGCTGAGATCGCCCGCAAGGCGCACGCGGTCGGCGCCCTCGTCGTCGTCGACGCGTCGCAGGCCGCGCCGCAGCTGCCGATCGACCTGGCCGGGATGGACCCGGCCGAGCGTCCCGACCTGCTGGTCTTCACCGGTCACAAGGTCGTGGGTCCCACCGGCATCGGCGTGCTCTGGGGCTCCCGCGAGGTGCTCGAGGCACTGCCGCCGTTCCTCGGCGGCGGCGAGATGATCGCCACCGTGAGCATGGAGGGCTCGACCTACGCGGGCATCCCGCACAAGTTCGAGGCCGGGACCCCGCCGATCGTCGAGGCGATCGGTCTCGGCGCCGCGGTCGAGTACCTCGGTCACATCGGCCTGGACGCGATCCACCGGCACGAGCGGACTATCACCGACTACGCGCTGGAGGGCCTCCAGAGCATCCCCGGGCTGACCGTGCTCGGCCCGCGCGACGCGTCGGGCCCGCGCGGCGGCGCGATCTCGTTCGAGCTGGCCGGCGTGCACCCGCACGACATCGCGCAGGTGCTGGACAGCCGCGGCGTCGCCGTACGGGCGGGGCACCACTGCGCGAAGCCGGCTCACGCGCGGTTCGGCGTGCAGTCCTCGACCCGGATGTCGTCGTACCTCTACACGACGCCGGCCGAGATCGACGCCCTGGTCGAGGCCCTCGACTACACCCGTTCGTACTTCAAGGTGGGCTGAGCATGTCGTCCGCACAGGACCTGGACGCTCTCTACCAGGAGATCATCCTCGACCACTACAAGCACCCGCACGGCAAGGGCCTGCGCGAGCCGTTCGAGGCCGAGGTGCACCACGTCAACCCGACCTGCGGCGACGAGATCACGCTGCGCGTCCACCTGACGGGTGAGGGGGACGACGCGGTCGTCGAGGACGTCTCGTACGACGCGCTCGGCTGCTCGATCTCGCAGGCGTCCATGTCCGTCCTCCACGACCTGCTGGTCGGCAAGACCGTGGCCGAGGCGATGTCGGTCCACGGCGACTTCCTGACCCTGATGCAGGGCAAGGGCACCGTGGAGCCCGACGAGGACGTCCTCGAGGACGCCATCGCGTTCGCCGGCGTCGCCAAGTTCCCCGCGCGCGTCAAGTGCGCCCTTCTCTCGTGGATGGCGTTCAAGGACGCCACCGCCCGAGCCGGTGGTTGAGGCGCGAACGAAGTGAGCCTCGAAACCACCACCACTGGAGGAAGCATGACCGAGAACGTGACCGACAACACCGACCTGCCCGAGGTGCCCCAGGCGACCGGCGGCACCGCCACCGCGACCGTCGAGGACGTCACCGAGGCGATGAAGGACGTCGTCGACCCCGAGCTCGGGATCAACGTCGTCGACCTCGGCCTGGTCTACGACGTGCACCTGGACGAGTCCTCCAACGTCGTGCTCGACATGACGCTGACCTCCGCGGCCTGCCCGCTGACCGACGTCATCACCGACCAGACCACCATGGCCCTCGAGGGCCTGGTCAACGACGTGGCGATCAACTGGGTCTGGATGCCGCCGTGGGGCCCGGACAAGATCACCGAGGACGGCCGCGAGCAGCTGCGGGCGCTGGGCTTCAACGTCTGAGCGCGCGACGCGCGCGCCCCGGGCTGGCGGTCCCAGGCGCCCCGTGCGTCCCAGCGGACAGGCGCTTCGGTCGCTTGACGGGCGCTGCAATGCCTGTCAAGCGACCGAATCACCGGTCGACCGGTGATTCCGACGCCTGCGCTACCGTCGCACCGTGACCGACAGCATCGAGCACGACCCGGTCGACGAGGCCGGCGAGGACGAGCGCGTGCGGCGGTTCTGGACCGTCGCGAGCGAGCGCGCGAAGCTGGCCACGATGCCGGGGTACTTCGGGCCGTCCCCGCTGGCGTCGGTCCCGCCCCCGACCTGGTCCTTCGGTGAGGACCCGGCCGAGTCCGACCGGCTGCTCGGCGTGCTGCTCGCCGGCGAGCGGGATGCAACGGCGGTACCGGCGGCCGAGTACGGCGAGGCCCCGCCGGTCGTCGGGACCCTCGGCATCGTGCTCGACGGTTCCGGCCGGCCGCGCGCCCTCGTGTCGACCCGGTCGGTCGAGGTGATGGCGCCGCACCAGGTCGACGTCGCCGGGCTGATCGACGCCGAGGCGTTCCCGGGCGCGGTCGGGCCGGACGGTCAGGTCGTGGTCGAACGGCTGAAGGTGCTCTACGAGGAGTGAGCGGCCCCGGTGCCGTACCGCTCATCGGTGTAGGCCCGCAGGTTCCTCAGGAACCTCTGGAACGTCCGGTTCATCAGCGGCGCCGCCAGCGGCATCGTCCACCGCGACGGCCCGCGCACGTCGAGCGCCAGGGTCCAGGTGACCCGGCATCCCTCCGGCGTGGGCACGATGTCGTAGTTCTCCGCGAACGCGGTCACCATCCGGCTCGACGCCTCGTTGAACCGGAACGCCATCCGGGCGTGCTCGTCCCAGGCCAGGAACTCCTCCGCGCCGATCATCCGCCCGCGCATCGTCACCGTCCGCATGGTGCCGACGCCGCGCGGCTCGGGTGTGGTCCACTCGACGTCGGTGATCACGTTGGCCCAGCGCGGCCAGGAGTCGGCGTCGGCGAGCACCTCCCACAGCTGTGCCGGGGTGATCGCCAGGTCGACGCTGTTGGCGTAGCGGTGGGGCGCGGTCTCGAGGAAGTCGAGGCCGACGCGTTCGCACGGGTGCATGGTCGTCACGGATCGAGACTAGAACAGGTTCTCGTTCCGGGCGAGGGGAGTGGAGGAGAGGGATGACGAGGGAGGTCACGGTCGCCGCGGCACGCTGGGAGCGTTGGGTCGCCGGCTTCGGGAGGGACCGCACGGGCGTGGCGCTGCGGGTCGAGGACGGCGCGCTGTGCGGGAGCGCCGACGACGGCTCCTGGTTCCGCGCGCGACTCCCGTTCGAGCGGCGGTACGACGGCGAGGCCGACGCCGCCGCGTTCGCGGCCGCGGCCGCGCCGCCGGCCGCCTGGGGCGTCCTGCTGGTGCGCAAGGGCGGGTTCGCGGTCGCCCGCCTCGCCGGTGGCGTGATCGAGGCGTCCAAGGTCGGGCAGCGTCACGTGCAGGGCCGCACGAAGGCGGGCGGACAGTCCCAGCAGCGCTTCGCGCGGCGCCGGGACAACCAGGCGCGCGAGGCCTACGAGGCGGCGGCCGGCCACGCCGTACGGATCCTGGTCGACGAGGGGCGGGTGGACCTCCTGCTCGCCGGCGGCGACCACGCGGCCGTCGACGCGGTCCTGAGCGATCCGCGCCTGGAGGGCGCCACCGTCGTCGGGCCGTGGCTGCCGGTGCCCGACCCGCGCCGCAGCGTGCTCGAGCAGGCGGTGGTGGACGCCTGCTCGATCTCGGTCGAGGTCGCCAACGCCGGCCGCTAGGAGCGCGTCAGGCGCTCGCCGCCGCCAGCTCCAGGGTGAGGAAGGCGCTGTTGGGGTCGTGCGTGTAGTCCGCGAACGGCTCGCACGCCACGAAGCCCCGCGACCCGTAGAGGGTGCGCGCCGGGAGGAAGTAGTCCTCGGTGCCGGTCTCCAGGCTCAGCCGGGCGTAGCCCCGCTCGCGCGCGACCGCGACCAGGTGGTCCAGCAGCCGTACGCCGACGCCGCGCCGTCGCGCCGCGTTCGCCGAGCGCATCGACTTGATCTCCGCGTGGGCCGGGTCGAGCTCCTTGAGCGCCGCGCAGCCCAGCAGGGCGCCGTCCTCGCGCAGCGTCCAGAACGAGATCTCGGGTCGGGCGAGCGCGTCGGGGTCCAGCGCGTGCACGCTCTCGGCGGGCGACGTGGCGTACATGTCGTCCAGGTGCTCGGTGAGCAGCGCCAGCACGTCGTCGCGGCGCGGATCGTCGAGAGAGATCTGCATGGCGAAATGCTAGGCGTCGCATGCCGCACGGGAGCCGGCGGGCCTGTGTAGCGTCACCCTCATGCAGAGCGCCGGCGACGCCGTCATCGAGATCCGTGACCTGGTCAAGACCTTCGGTCCCGTCCGCGCCCTCGACGGGCTGGACCTGGAGGTGCGCCGCGGGGAGGTGCACGGCTTCCTCGGGCCCAACGGCGCCGGGAAGTCGACCACCCTGCGGGTGCTGCTCGGCCTGCTCCGCCGGGACTCCGGCGAGGTGCGGATGTTCGGCGGCGACCCCTGGCGGGAGGCGGCTGCGCTGCACCGGCGCCTCGCCTACGTGCCGGGCGACGTCAGTCTCTGGCCGAACCTGACCGGTGGTGAGGCGATCGACCTGCTGGGACGCCTGCGCGGCGGCCTCGACCCCCGGCGGCGCGACGAGCTGATCGAGATGTTCGAGCTCGACCCGACCAAGCGCGGCCGCAGCTACTCCAAGGGCAACCGGCAGAAGGTGGCGCTCGTCGCCGCGCTGGCGGCCGAGACCGAGCTGCTCCTCCTCGACGAGCCGACGTCGGGCCTGGACCCGCTCAAGGAGGAGACCTTCACGGCCCTGGTCGACGAGTTCCGCGACAATGGCGGCAGCGTGCTGCTCAGCAGCCACATCCTGGCCGAGGTCGAGAAGCTGGGGGACAGGGTCAGCATCATCCGGTCCGGCCGGATCGTCGAGTCCGGCTCCCTGGCCGACCTGCGCCACCTGACCAGGACCTCGCTGGACGTGGTGATCACCGGATCGCCGGCGAGCATCGCCGAGCACGCGGCGGTCCACGACGTCGAGATCGACGGCGACCGGCTGCGCTGCCAGGTCGAGACCGACCAGCTCAACGAGGTGCTCGGCGCGTTGCACCGGGTCGGCGTCCGCACCCTGATCTCGCAGCCGCCGACGCTCGAGGAGCTCTTCCTGCGCCACTACGGCGACGAGATCGAGGCTCCCACGGCCACCGGAGGGGCGCCCGCCGAGTCGGGGGCCACCCCGTGAGCGCCTCCGCGAGCCTGGTCGGCACGGGCCTGCTGCTGCGCAGCCACCTGTGGCGCGACAAGTGGATGATCCTGTGGTGGAGCCTCGGCGCCGCGTTCCTGTACTGGTCGCAGGGCGCGGGCCTGGCCGGCGTCTACGCCACCCAGGGCGAGCTCGACCGCGCCGCGGCGAGCCTCGACGGGAACGCCGCCTTCATCGCGATGCTCGGCCCCGCCCGCGCCCTGGACACCGTCGGCGGACAGATCTTCTGGCAGGCCAGCGCCATGGGCGCGGTGGTGGTCGGCCTGATGAGCATGTTCCTGGTCGGGCGGCACACCCGCGTCGACGAGGAGACCGGCCGCGACGAGCTCATCCGGGGTGCCCCGATCGGCCGGCACGCCCCGCTGGTCGCCGCGTTCGGCGTCGCGCTCATCGCCAGCGTCGTGATGGGGGCGGTGCTCACGCTCAGCCTGTTCACGCTCCACGTCGACTCCCACCTCAAGGGGATGCCGCTCTCGATCCCCGACAGCGTTGCCACCGGCGTCGGCCTGACCGCGGTCGGCTGGGTCTTCAGCGGCACCGCCCTGATCGCGGCGCAGCTGACCACCAGCGCTCGCGGCATGTACGGCATCGCCGGCGTGGTGATCGGCGCGTCGTACGTGCTGCGCGCCGTCGGCGACGTCGGCAACGGCGTGCTCACCTGGTTCTCGCCCATCGGCTGGTACCAGCAGATGTACCCCTACTCGGGCCTGCGCTGGTGGCCCCTCGCGCTCCTGGTCGTCGCCGCCGTCGTCGCCGCCGTCGTGGGGAACCTGCTCTTCGAGCGCCGCGACGTCGGTGCCGGCATCCTGGTCAGCCGTCCCGGCCCGCCGCGCGCCGGTGCGGGGCTGCAATCGGGCCTCGGCCTCGCCTGGCGGCTGCAGCGGGGCAGCGTCTACGGCTGGACGGCGGGCCTGTTCATGACCGGACTGGCCTACGGCGCCATGGGCGACAGCGTGAAGGACCTGCTCGGGGACAACCAGTTCGCCCTGGACGCGATGGCGGGCGGGGGAGCGCTGAACCTCGTCGACGCCTTCTACTCGACGTCACTGGTGATCCTCGCCCTGATCGGCAGCGGGTTCGCGATCTCCTCGGTCCAGCGGCCGCGATCGGAGGAGGACGACGGGCACATGGAGTCGCTCCTCGCCACCGGCCTCAGCCGGTCGGGCTGGCTGCTCGGCCACGTCACGGTCACCGTGCTCGGCACGCTGGTGGTGCTCGCGGGCGGCGGCCTCGGCCTCGGGCTCGGGTACGCCGCGACCACCGGCGACTGGGACGCGCTGGCGCGGTACGGCGTGCCGGCGCTGCTGTACCTGCCGCCCGTGCTCGTCCTCAGCGGGATCGCGAGGCTGGTGTACGGCGTCGCCCCGCGGCTGCTGCTGGTCGGCTGGCTCGCCCTCGTGTTCTGCGTGGTCGTGCTGATCTTCGGCGAGTTCCTCAAGTTCCCGGACTGGCTCCAGGGGGTGTCGCCGTTCGACCACATGCCCCTGATGCCGGTGGAGGACTTCGACGCCGTGCCGGTGCTGCTCGTCGCGGCGATCGCGGCGCTGCTGTCGTTCGCGGGCCAAATGGCGTTCCGGCGGCGCGACATCGGCTAGTTTCGCCGCATGTGGCAGCCCGAGCCGGAGTGGCTGGCCCTTCCGGGCGGCTCCGGCACGTCGACGGTCGGGGTGTGGCGCACGGCGATGGGCGGCCGCCCGGTCGTCGTGAAGCGGCTCGGCGCGCCGCTGCCGGGCGACCCGGCCGAGCTGTCGAACCCCGAGCACGTCGGCTACTGGCGGCGCGAGGCCGATGTCCTGATGACCGGCCTCACGCTGCGGACCCCGGGGCTGCGCAGCCCCGCGGCGGCCGTCGAGGAGGATGACGAGGGCGTCACGATCACCCGGGACTGGGTCGAGGACGACGCCAACAGCGGCCTCTTCTGCGCCGTGGCGCTGGGACGGTTCGCGGGCAGCGACCTGCCCCGGCCCCGGTTCCTCGCGAGGCGCCTGCTGCGTGACCGGATGGACCGCGTGGCACGGCGGGGCGGGTGGCCGACCCTGGCCCGGACCACGGTCGCCGACGTCGCGGACCACCTCTGGCGCGGCCGCGAGCGGCTCCTCGACCTGCTGGACACGCTTCCCCAGGTGCCGCAGCACGGTGATCCGACGGCCGCCAACCTGCCCGGTCGCGACGGGGACGACGCCATCGCGATCGACTGGGGCACGCTGGGGATCGGCCCCGTGGGCGGCGACCTGGGCTACCTGGCGCTGTCGGCGCGCGAGGACTTCGAGCCGTTGCTGGACGCCTACCTGCTCGGCCTGCCGCCGGAGGTCGCGGACCGGGACGCGGTGCTCGCCGGGGCCCGCGTCGTCGCGGTGCTCACCGCCCTGACCCGTGCGGAGTGGGCGCTGGCCCGGGTCGCCCAGGGCGAGGGCGCACTCGCGTCGAAGTACCGGCACCCCGCGGTGGCGCCGCACCTGCGCAACCTGCAGCGGACGTTCCCGATGATCGAGGCGCTGATCGGCGGCTGACGTCGCTCGCCCGGGTCCGGCGGTGGCGTGACCCTCGTCCCACCCGGCCGCGCAGATGCGGGTCGGGGGCGTCCAGCATGGGAGGATCGGGCCCGTCATGATCACGGTGCACCAGGTCGAGGTTCGAGTCGGTGCGCGGCTCCTCATGGAGAACGTCAGCTTCCGGGTGGGTCCCGGTGACAAGGTCGGTCTGGTCGGGCGCAACGGCGCCGGCAAGACGACGCTCACCAAGGTGCTCGCCGGCGACGTACTGCCCGCGTCCGGCTCCGTCAGCAACAGCGGGGAGATCGGCTACCTGCCGCAGGACCCGCGGGTCGGCGACCCCTCGGTCATCGTCCGCGACCGGATCCTCTCCGCGCGCGGCCTCGACGACGCCGTACGCCGGATGCGCGAGGCCGAGGTGGCCATGGGCTCCGACGACGGGACCGTGCGCGAGAAGGCCATGCGGCGCTTCCAGCGCGCGCAGGACGAGCTCGACGCCGGCGGCGGCTACGCGGCCGAGACCGAGGCGCTCCAGATCGCGCAGAGCCTGGGCATCCCCGACCGGCTGATGGGCCAGGAGCTCGGCACCCTCTCGGGCGGCCAGCGCCGCCGCGTCGAGCTCGCCCGGATCCTCTTCTCCAGCGCCGAGGTGCTGATCCTCGACGAGCCGACGAACCACCTCGACGCCGACTCGATCACCTGGCTGCGCGACTGGATGAAGTCCTACAAGGGCGGCTTCATCGTGATCTCCCACGACAACGAGCTGCTCGAGGAGACCGTCAACAAGGTCTACCACCTCGACGCGAACCGGGCGGTCATCGACGTCTACAACATGGGGTGGCGCAACTACCTCACGCAGCGCGAGACCGACGAGGCCCGGCGCAAGCGCGAGATGATGAACGCGCAGAACAAGGCCAAGACCCTCACCGACCAGGCCAACAAGATGCGCGCCAAGGCCACCAAGGCGAGCGCCGCGCAGCAGATGCTGAAGCGTGCCGAGCGGCTGCTCGACGGCGTCGAGGGTGAGCGTCAGTCCGACAAGGTCGCGGCGATCAAGTTCCCGACCCCTGCGGCGTGCGGCAAGACCCCGCTCACCGCGCGGGACCTGTCGAAGTCCTACGGCGCGCTCGAGGTGTTCACCGCCGTCGACCTCGCCATCGACAAGGGCTCCCGGGTGGTCATCCTCGGCCTCAACGGTGCCGGCAAGACGACGATGCTGCGGATCCTCGCCGGCGTCGACGCGCCCGACACCGGCATGGTGATCCCGGGTCACGGCCTCAAGGTCGGCTACTACGCCCAGGAGCACGAGACGCTCGACGTCGGCCGCACGGTGCTGGAGAACATGCAGTCCTCCGCCCCGGAGCTGACCGACACCGAGGCGCGCTCCGTGCTCGGCTCGTTCCTGTTCAGCGGCGACGACGTCCACAAGCCCGCCGGCGTGCTCTCCGGTGGCGAGAAGACCCGGCTCGCCCTGGCCTCGCTCGTCGTCTCGGCCGCCAACGTGCTGCTGCTCGACGAGCCGACCAACAACCTCGACCCGGCCTCCCGCGAGGAGGTGCTCAGCGCGATCCGGCGCTACGAGGGCGCGATCATCCTGGTCACCCACGACGAGGGCGCCGTCCACGCCCTCGAGCCGGACCGGGTGCTGATCCTCCCCGACGGCGTCGAGGACCTCTGGAACGCCGATTACGCCGACCTGGTCAGCCTGGCCTGAGGCAGCGGCGCCGAGTCGGCAGAAACTTCCTGCCGACTCGGCGAGCAGTCACTCCGAGGCGATGGCCGCCAGCACGTTGAGCCGCGCCGCGCGGATCGCGGGGATCACCGCGGCGAGCACGCCCACGACGATCGAGATCCCGAGGAACACCGCCAGGCTCCCGAGCGGCAGCCCGAGGCTGGTGAGGTCGTCCTTCAGCGACTCGCGCAGCAGCACGCCGATCAGCACGCCCAGCACCATGCCCAGCACGGCGCCCAGGATCGCGATGGCCACCGACTCCAGGGTGATCATCCGGCGCAGGCGGGCCCGGCTCATCCCGATCGCGCGGAGGAGGCCGATCTCGCGGGTCCGTTCGATCACGGAGAGGCCGAGCGTGTTCACGATCCCGATCACGGCGATGACGATCGCGAGCGCCAGCAGGCCGTAGATCATGTAGAGCAGCTGGTTGACCTGGCCGCGGATGGAGTCGGAGAACTCCTCCTTGTCGTTGACGGCGACGATCGGCGTCGACTTGGCCGCCTCGTCGAGGGCATCGCCGACGGTGGTCGGGTCCGCGCCCGGCGCGAGGGTGATCGAGAGGTTGGTGTCCTGCCGCGGGATGTCGACCGTGGCCAGGAGGTCGAGGGGGACGCTGATCTCGGCGGTGGCCACGGATGTCTCCGCGATGCCGACGACCGTGAGGTCGAGGCCCTTGCCGGCGAGGAAGCTCAGCATGAGCTGCGAGCCGACGCCGAGGTCGTGGTCGGCCGCGAAGTCCTCGGTGATCACGGCCTCGTTCCCGCTCACCTGCTGCGTGCCCTCCAGCATCGTCAGCTCGTAGATCTCGTCGAAGGCGCTGTCGTTGCCGGCGACGAGCACGGTGTCCTCGCCCAGCTGGGCCGCGGTCCACTGCTGTCGGCTCACCAGGTCGACGCCGTCCACCTCGGCGAGTCGGTCGCCGACGTCGGTGGAGAAGGGCAGGAAGTTCGAGCTCTGGACCAGGTAGTCCGAGGTGAACTCCTCGTCGACCAGGTCGTCGACGGAGGCGTTCAGCGAGGCGGCGAGGACCCCGATCGTGGAGACCAGGGCGAGACCGATCATCAGGGCCGACGCGGTCGCCCCGGTACGGCGCGGGTCGCGCAGCGCGTTCTCGCCCGCGAGCCGGCCGGTGGTGCCGAAGACGGCGCCGAACAGGCTGCGGCAGAGCGCCAGGACCGGATGCCCGACCACCGAGGCGATCGCGGCGACGGTGAGGATCCAGATCACCGCCGCGACGCCGATCCACAGTGCGTCCGGGCCGGGGCCCCCGACGACGCCCAGCACGGCCGCGCCGGCCCCCAGCGCCAGCAGCAGTCCGCCGATGATCGTCCGGCGGCGCAGGGAGCCGCGCTCGGGCGTGGAGTCCAGGCGCATCGCGGCGACGGGCGCCACCTTGCCGGCGCGTCGTGCCGGCAGGTAGGCGGCGACCAGGGTGACCCCGATGCCGACCGCATAGCTGACCAGGATCGCCTGGCCGCCGAGGGTGAGGGCGTCGCTGGCGATGTCGAGGCCGGCGGCGCGGAAGATCGCCGCCAGGCCCCGGGACAGCAGCCAGCCCAGGCCGATGCCGATCGTCGACGCGACGATCGCGAGCACGACGGCCTCGAGCAGCACCGACGTGGTGACCTGCCGTCTGGCCGCTCCGAGCGCCCGCAGCAGCGCCAGCTCGCGGCTGCGCTGCGCGACGAGGATCGTGAACGTGTTGACGATGATGAACCCGCCGACGATCACGGCGATGATCGCGAAGACCAGGAGGAACGTGGAGATGATGTCGAGGAACTGCCCGATGGCCTGTTGCGACTCGTCGGCGACCTGGTCGCCGGTGACGGCCTCCCAGCCCCCGGGGACCACGGTGTCGGCCGCGGCGACCAGCTCCTCCTGAGTGACGCCCTCGGCGGCGGTGAGCGTGATCTGGTTGTACTCGTCGCGGCCCTCCAGGAAGAGGTCCTGGGCTCCCTGGGTGCTGAACACCATCAGGGTCGCGCCCGCCGTACCGCCGCCGTTGAACTCGCCGGTGCCGACCAGCGTGGCGCTGCGCTCCGGCTCCCCGAAGGGCGCGAGCAGCAGGACCTCGTCGCCCAGCGCGTAGTCGCCGTTCTCAGCGGCGGCGTCGTCGAGCAGGATCTCGCCCGGTGCGTCGGGCCACCGGCCGCTGGTCAGCTCCATCGGGGACTCGCCGGCCATGTTGGGCGCGCCGTTGAAGTTGAACGCCAGGGTCGGGGCTCCGGTGCCGCCGACCAGCGTCCCGTCGGACGCGAGCAGGCTCATGCCGATCCCGACCACGTCGCCGTCGGCCCGCTCGATCTCCGGCAGCGCCGCCAGCTCGCGCGCCACCGCGGGCGTCAGCGTCTCGGTGGTCTGGGCCGGCGTGGCCTGGAACGAGTCGGACTCCGCCGGACGGACGACGCCGTCGGGCGTGGAGCCGTTGATGATCCCGTCGAAGGTGCTGGACAGGCCGTTGCTGAAGACGAGCACGCCGGAGAGGAACGCGACGCCGAGCACGATGGCCAGGCCGCTCATCACCAGCCGGACCTTGCGGGCCAGCAGGTTGCGCAGGGTCAGCTTGATCACGCCGGGCCGCCTCAGGCCTCGGCGCGGCGCGCTGCGGCGACGTCCTGGAGCCGGGTCATGTGCTCGAGGATCTGCTCGCGCTCCGGGTCGTGGAGCTCGTCGACGACGCGACCGTCGGCGAGGAAGACCACGCTGTCGCAGTACGACGCGGCGACGGGGTCGTGGGTGACCATCACGACGGTCTGGCCGAAGTCGTCGACGCTGCGCCGCAGGAACGAGAGCACCTCGGCGCCCGACGTGCTGTCCAGGTTGCCGGTCGGCTCGTCGGCGAAGACGATCGACGGCTTGCTGACCAGCGCCCGCGCGCAGGCGACCCGCTGCTGCTGGCCGCCGGACATCTCGCTGGGACGGTGCCCGAGCCGGTCCCGCAGCCCCACCGCGTCGATCACGGTGTCGAACCACTCCTGGTCGGGCTTCTGGCCGGCCAGGTTGAGCGGCAGGAGGATGTTCTCCTTCGCGGTCAGCGTGGGGACCAGGTTGAACGCCTGGAAGACGAAGCCGATCCGCTCGCGCCGCAGCGTGGTCAGCGCCTTGTCCTTGAGGCGGCCCAGGTCGACGCCGTCGACCTCGACGTCGCCCGAGGTCGGTGCGTCCAGCGCGGCCATGCAGTGCATCAGGGTCGACTTGCCGGAGCCCGAGGGCCCCATGATCGCGGTGAACCGGCCCGCCGCGAGGTCGAGGGTGACGCCGTCGAGGGCGTGCACGGCGGAGTCGCCGGAACCGTAGGTCTTGCGCAGGTCCACCGCGCGGGCGGCCGGGGCATCGGTGGCGGTGCTGGGGGCAGGCGAGGACGCCGGAGCACTGGTCATGGCACCAGCCTGCCCGAACGGGCCGACACCTGCCATCGGGATCGACCCTGAGGCGCCCTCAGGGTAGGTCCCGGGTGGCCCGCCCGCACCGCGAACCTGCGACGGATGCGTCGCGGGCCTGTGCCAGAGTGTCGCCATGGCACAGCCGCGGTACGTCGGCGCGATCGACCAGGGCACGACCAGCACCCGTTTCATGGTCTTCGACCACGGTGGCCGGGTCGTGGCCCACCACCAGCTCGAGCACCAGCAGATCCTCCCGCGCGCGGGCTGGGTCGAGCACAACCCGGTCGAGATCTGGGAGCGGACCTCCTCGGTGGTCCAGACCGCGCTCGGTCAGGCCGGCCTCTCGCACGAGGACCTCGCGGCGATCGGGATCACCAACCAGCGCGAGACGACGATCGTCTGGGACCGCCGGACGGGCCGTCCGCTGCACAACGCGATCGTCTGGCAGGACACCCGCACCGACGCGATCGCGGCGGCGCTGGAGCGGGACGGCAACGGCGACCTGATCCGGGAGCGCGCGGGCCTGCCGCCGGCGCCGTACTTCGCCGGCGGCAAGCTGCGATGGCTGCTGGAGAACGTCGACGGCCTGCGGGAGAAGGCGGAGTCCGGAGACGCGCTGTTCGGCACCCCCGACACCTGGATCCTGTGGAACCTGACCGGCGGCGTCGAGGGCGGTGTGCACGTCACCGACGTCACCAACGCCAGCCGGACGATGCTGATGGACCTCGAGACGCTCGACTGGGACGCCGAGCTGCTCGACCTCTTCGGCGTCCCGCGGGTGATGCTGCCGGAGATCCGGGAGTCGTCCGCGACGGAGCCCTACGGCCACACGCGGACCAGCGGCCCGTTCCGCGGCGAGGTCCCGATCACGGGCATCCTCGGCGACCAGCAGGCCGCGACGGTCGGGCAGGTCTGCTTCGCGCCGGGGGAGGCGAAGAACACCTACGGCACCGGCAACTTCATGCTGCTCAACACCGGCACCGAGATCGTCCGGTCCCGGTCCGGCCTGCTGACGACGCCGGCGTACAAGTTCGGCGACGAGGACTGCGTCTACGCCCTGGAGGGGTCGATCGCGGTCACCGGGTCCGCGGTCCAGTGGCTGCGCGACCAGCTCGGCATCATCAGCGGAGCCGCCGAGTCGGAGGCGCTGGCCCGCCAGGTCGAGGACAACGGCGGCGTCTACTTCGTGCCCGCGTTCTCCGGCCTCTTCGCGCCCTACTGGCGCTCCGACGCCCGCGGCGCGATCGTCGGGCTCTCCCGGTTCAACACCAACGCCCACCTGGCGCGGGCCACGCTGGAGGCGATCTGCTACCAGTCCCGCGACGTCGTCGAGGCGATGAGCGCCGACTCCGGAGTCGCCCTGGAGGTGCTCAAGGTGGACGGTGGCGTGACCCTCAACAGCCTCTGCATGCAGATCCAGGCGGACGTGCTGGGCGTGCCCGTGAGCCGACCCGAGGTGCCGGAGACCACCGCGCTGGGAGCCGCCTACGCGGCGGGGCTCTCGGTGGGTTACTGGGGATCGACCGATGAGCTGCGCCAGAATTGGCGCGAGGACACCCGCTGGGAGCCGCAATGGGGCGACGAGCGGCGGGCAGCCGGCTACGCGCAGTGGAAGAAGGCCGTCGAGCGGACGCTCGACTGGGTCGAGGTCTGAGCGCTCGCCCGGCCCCGCCCGGTAGCCCCACCCCGCAGCAGCACGACGCCGTACCCAGCCGCCGTACCCAGCCGTCGGAACCAGTCGCCACAGGGAGACACCCATGCAACCCGCGTCACTCTCGCCCCGCGCCCGTTCGGCCGCCCTCCGGCGGATGGCCTCCACGCAGCTCGACGTGCTGGTGATCGGCGGAGGCGTCGTCGGTGGCGGTGCGGCGCTCGACGCCGCGACCCGCGGGCTGTCGGTCGGGCTGGTCGAGGCGCGTGACTTCGCCTCCGGCACGTCGAGCCGCAGCTCCAAGCTGGTCCACGGGGGCCTGCGGTACCTGGAGATGCTCGACTTCCGGCTGGTCGCCGAGGCGCTCAAGGAGCGCGGACTGCTGATGCAGCGGCTCGCGCCGCACCTCGTCCGGCCCGTGCCGTTCCTCTACCCGCTCACCGGCCGCGGCTGGGAGCGCTGGTACGCCGGCGCCGGCGTCGCCCTCTACGACGCCATGTCCCGGTTCAGCGGCTACGGCGACACCACGCCGCTGCACCGGCACCTCACGCGGCACGGGGCGCGCAAGGCGTTTCCGTCGCTCCGCAAGGACGCGCTGGTCGGGGCGATCCGCTACTACGACGCCCAGGTGGACGACGCGCGGCACACCATGTTCCTCGCCCGCACCGCGGCCACCTACGGCGCCGCCGTCGCCTCCCGCACCCGCGTCCTCGGACTGGTCAAGGAGAGCGAGCGGGTGGTCGGCGCCGAGGTGATCGACCTCGAGACCGGTCGCCGGTTCACCATCCGCGCCTCCCAGGTCATCAACGCCACCGGCGTGTGGACCGACGAGACGCAGGCCATGGCCCGCGAGCGGGCCCAGTTCCACGTCCGGTCCAGCAAGGGCATCCACCTCGTCGTGCCGCGGGACCGGATCCGCGGCGAGACCGGCCTGATCCTGCGGACCGAGAAGTCCGTGCTCTTCGTGATCCCCTGGAAGCGGCACTGGATCATCGGCACCACCGACACCGACTGGGAGCTCTCCAAGGACCACCCGGCGGCCAGCTCGCGCGACATCGACTACCTGCTCGACCGGGTCAACGACGTGCTGGAGGTGCCACTGAGCCGCGACGACGTCGAGGGCGTGTACGCCGGCCTGCGGCCGCTGCTGGCGGGGGAGAGCGACGCGACGTCGAAGCTCTCGCGGGAGCACGCCGTGGCGCACGGTGTCCCCGGACTCGTGGTGGTGGCCGGCGGCAAGTACACGACCTACCGGGTGATGGCCGCCGACGCCGTCGACGAGGCCGTGCACGGGCTGGAGTCGGTGCAGGGCCGGACGGTCGGCGCGTGCGTGACCGAGAACGTCCCGCTCGTGGGCGCCGACGGCTACCAGGCGCTCTGGAACCAGCGCCGGCAGCTGGCCCGCAACTCGGGGCTCGCGGTGAACCGGGTCGAGCACCTGCTGGAGCGCTACGGGTCCCTGGTGCTGGAGGTGCTCGACATCGTGGCCGCCGAGCCGGTCCTGGGCGAGCCGCTGACCGGTGCCGAGGACTACCTGGCGGTCGAGGCCGTGTACGCCGTGACCCACGAGGGGGCACGGCACCTCGACGACATCCTGACCCGGCGGACCCGGATCTCGTTCGAGACCTTCGACCGCGGCGTCGCCGCCGCCCCCTACGTCGCGGAGCTGGTGCGCGGGCACCTCGGCTGGGACGCCGACCAGACCGCCCGCGAGGTCGAGCACTACGTCAAGCGCGTCGAGGCCGAGCGCGAGAGCCAGCGCCAGCCCGACGACCACACCGCCGATGCCGCCCGCAAGGGTGCGCCAGACGTCGTGCCCGTCACCCAGGTGGCCGCGGTCGAGTAGCGGGGCCGCCGGGGTCGGCGGAGCCGCTCGCTAGATTCGGGGCGTGGACCTCCAGCTGCACGACCGCGTCCTGATCGTCACCGGTGGCACCCGCGGCCTGGGCCGCGCCACCGCCGAGGCCCTGGTGGGCGAGGGTGCCCGGGTGCTGCTCACGGGGCGCTCGCCCGAGGCCGTCGAGGCCGCCGTCGTCGACCTCGCCCCCGCGGCGCAGGACGCGGGCGGTGCTGTGCTGGGCGTGGCCGCCGACAACGCCGACCCCGCGACGCCGTCGCGCCTCCTGGAGGCGGCCCGCGACGAGTGGGGCCGCGTCGACGGCGCGCTGATCAGCGTCGGCGGGCCGCCCGCCGGACCGGCCACGAGGATGACCGACCAGCAGTGGACCGAGGCGTTCTCCAGCGTCTTCCTCGGTGGCGTGCGGCTGGCCCGCGAGATCGGCACCGCGCTGCCCGCCGGCGGAGCGCTGGCGATGGTGCTCTCGACCAGCGTCCGCCAGCCCGTGCCCGGGCTCGCGATCTCGAACGGTCTGCGCCCGGGCCTGGCCATGGTCGCGAAGACGCTCGCGGACGAGCTCGGGCCTGCCGGCGTACGGGTCAACGCGCTGCTGCCAGGACGGATCGGCACCGACCGGGTCGCCGAGCTGGACGCGGCCACCGGCGACGCCGAGGCGTCGAAGGCGGCAGCGGTGGCCCAGATCCCGCTCGGCCGCTACGGGCGGCCGGAGGAGTTCGGCCGGGTCGCGGCGTTCCTGCTCTCGCCGGCCGCGTCGTTCCTGTCGGGCGTCGCGCTGCCGGTGGACGGTGGGATGACCCGGGCGCTCTGAGCGCGCGCCTCCTGCTGGGCGCGCAGGCCCGGGGGAACGTCGTCGCGGGGCGCCCGCGAGAACGGCCCGCCGCGACGCTGCGGCCGGCGCTCGCCGCGACGTCCGTGGCGCCGCTCGTCCCAGGCGAGGTAGGCGAACCCGCCCGCGGCCAGGACGCCGAAGAACCACCACTGCAGCCCGTAGAAGAAGTGCGGGCCGTTGCCGAGGTCGGGCAGCTCGGCCGCCTCCAGCGGCTCGGCGGGCTCGGGGTCCTCCGAGCGGAGGTCGATGAAGCCGCCGTACACGGTCCGGTCCAGCGCGTCGCCGATCTGGACGCTCGAGATGGCCCGGGCCGAGTTGTCGTCGACCCGGGTGCTGTCGCCGGTGCCGTCGGCGCGGACCCACCCGGTGATCGTCACCTCGCCGGTCGGCGGCGCGGGGATCTCGGTGGGGGAGATCCGCGGGTCGTCGGTGCCGAACCAGCCGCGGTCGACCAACAGCGCCGTGCCGTCCTCCGTCACCAGGGGGACCACCGCGTCGACGCCGGGGAGACCGCGGTCGTCGGTGCGGTAGCGGATCACCACGGTGTCGGCGGTGTCGTAGACGCCCGTCGCGGTGATCACCCGCCACTCGTCCTCGGCGGCCACCGGTTCGTCGGCGGCGAGCACGTCGTCGACCGGCGCGGGGTCCTGCGTCTCGTTCGCGCGGATGATCTGGTTGCGCTCCTTGCGGTCGTCGAGACGGCCGAACTGCCACTCGCCGAGCCACCAGGTCGCGGCGCCCACGAGCACGATGGTGAGGAAGAAGAGGACCCAGCGTCGGCTCAGCAGGAACCGCCAGGACCCGAGCCAGGCCACGATCTTCACGGGCCAACGGTAGACGGCGTGCCTATGCTGGCCGCATGCAGGTGTTGCCCTTGGTCGACCGGTTCGGTCGGGTCGCGACCGATCTGCGGGTCTCGCTCACCGATCGCTGCAACTTGCGGTGCTCGTACTGCATGCCGCCCGAGGGTCTGGACTGGATGCCGAACGAGGACCAGCTCACCGACGACGAGGTGGTCCGGCTGATCGGCGTCGCCGTCACCCGGCTCGGCGTGCGGGAGGTCCGTTTCACCGGCGGCGAGCCGCTGGTACGCCGCGGCCTGGTCGACATCGTGCGGCAGACCCACGCGATCGATCCGGGCGTCGAGCTGTCGCTGACCACGAACGCGCTGGGGCTGGCCCGGACCGCGGAGGCGCTGGCCGAGGCGGGCCTGGACCGGGTCAACGTCAGCCTCGACTCGGTGCGCGAGGACACCTTCACCACCATCACCCGCCGCGACCGGCTGCACGACGTCATCGACGGACTGGCCGCCGCGGACGCCGCCGGGCTGGGGCCGGTCAAGGTGAACGCCGTGCTGCTGCGCGGCATCAACGACGACCAGGCGCCCGAGCTGCTGCGCTGGTGCCTGGACCGTGGCTACCAGCTCCGGTTCATCGAGCAGATGCCGCTCGACGCCCAGCACGGCTGGTCGCGGTCCACGATGGTCACCGCCGAGGAGACCCTGGAGCGCCTGGAGGCCGCGTTCACGCTGGCGCCCGCCAAGGAGCCGCGGGGGAGCGCCCCCGCCGAGCTGTTCACCGTGGACGGCGGCCCGGCCACGGTCGGGGTCATCGCCTCGGTCAGCCGCCCGTTCTGCGGCGACTGCGACCGGGTGCGCCTCACCGCCGACGGTCAGGTCCGCAACTGCCTCTTCGCCCGCACCGAGTCCGACCTGCGCAGCCCGCTGCGCGCCGGCGCCACCGACGCCGACCTCGCCGAGCGCTGGCTCGCCGCGGTCCGCCCCAAGGCACCCGGCCACGGCATCGACGACCCCACCTTCCTCCAGCCGGACCGCCCCATGTCCGCCATCGGCGGCTGACACCCCCCACACCGCGAGTTGGGGGAAACCGACGGCCGAGTTGGGGGAAACCGACCGTCGAGTTGGGGGAAACCAACCGTCGAGTTGGGTGATCGCGTCACCCCGTCACCATCGCCGGTTGGTGTACGACGGCCCCAGGGCCGCGCGGACCTCGCCCAGCCATCGCCTGAGACTCGCCTCCGAGAAGTCGCCAAGCCGAATGACGACGACCGTCCACCCGAGTTCCGCGAGGTGCTCTCGACGATCCTGGTCCCGCTGACGCTGGGCAGGCGAGGCATGCGCTTCCTTGCCGTCGTACTCGATCGCGACCTTGGCCCGGACGTACGCCAGGTCCAGCCGGTACACCTGAGCACCGTCGATCTCGACCCAGTACTGCGGAAGCGGCCGCGGTAGTCCGGCGTCGGCGATGGCGAGGAGGGTCCAGGCCTCCCGCGCTGACTCGATGCGGGGGTCGACGAGCGGCGCAAGCGCGCGACACTGGATCACGCCCCGGCGTCCGCGAAACCGCGGCAGCTCGGTGACGAGGTGGTGCGCGTGGAGGCCGTGGAGCCGAGCGAGGGCGCACATCGCGGCATAGGCCTCCCTCCGCCGCAGGTGACAGCCGAGGTCCAACGCGGTCCTCAGCGGGGTGGTGGTGAGAACCCCGAACACATCGACGACGTCCGAGGGCAGGAGGTCGCGAGTGCGACCGCGGGCTTCGCTCCGCTCCGTGGGGTGGTGGCCGCGCAGCGCGCACGTCTCGACAGGCGGCAGCAGGTCGTGCTCCGCGTAGGTCAGCGCATCGACACCGTGCAGCCACGCAGCGGTGCGGTCGACGGCCACGTGGTGCGGCGAGGCGGCGAGCGCGACGACCTGGGCGCGGAGCTCCACGCTGTCTGCGAGGTCGGTGCGCACGTAGACGCCCCGCGCCTTGCGGCAGACCTGGCCCTGCGCGGCGGCGCGCTGGAGCTGTCGTTCGGTGATGCCGAGCAGTGCGGCGTCCCGGAGGAGAAACGGATGGTGGGGGAGATCGGGAAGGTTCATGCCACCGCACGCTCCGGCACTGCCCGACGATCCGGTGAGCGGTCGCCACCGCCTGGGGACGCCCGGCGCCGGATCCACCGCGCTCGACCGCACAACCGGCCCACTGTGGTGCGGAGGTGATGTCGCTACGCCGAGACTCGACGGTCGCTCATCCCCGATTCGGGTGTCGCTTTCCCCCAACTCGCGGGGTGGGTCTCAGGGGGCGGCGGTGTGCGGGACGGTGTCCTTGAGGAACTGGCGGGCGCCGAGGAAGGCCTCGAGCGACTCGCGGTGGTCGTCGCAGGCGAGCCAGATCTTGCGGCGGTCGGGCGTGTGGATCTTGGGGTTGTTCCACTGCAGCTGCCATGTGGCCGCCGCCCGGCACCCCTTGGCCGAGCAGAGGTCAGGATCCACCGGGGCCACCCAGCTGGCGCTGTGCCGAGCCGCCGTCGGGCAGCGGCAGGGAGTCGTCGCGGCTGTCGTTGGCGTTGGCCATCACGACGGCGACGTAGGGGAGGACGACCGCGAGCACGATCAGGAACGGCCACAGCCAGGTGATGCCGGCGACGCCGGCGAAGGCGGCGCCGATGAAGCAGAGCGACCGCACCGTCATCCAGAAGATGTACTTGCGCTGGCGCCGTGCGAGATCGGCCCGGGGGTCGCTGCCGGCCGTGGTGATCCGGATCGGTCCGGCGCCTGCTGTCGCCACGTCGACCAGCCTATAGGCTCGCCTCATGTCGAACCGCACCTACCGTGTCACCGAGATCGTCGGCACCTCTCCCGAGGGCATCGACCAGGCGATCCACAACGCCATCGAGCGCGCCAGCCAGACGCTGCGCCACCTCGACTGGTTCGAGGTCACGCAGGTGCGCGGCCAGATCAAGGACGGCCAGGTCGAGCACTTCCAGGTGGGGATGAAGGTCGGCTTCCGCCTCGAGGACGAGTGACGCCACCCGGGGCCGCGCTGGCGGACCTTGTGGGAACCCTACAAAGAACGTCACCGATCTTGGGGTCCCGGGGCAGCGAGGAGCGTCAGGGGCGACCACTAGCGTCGAGTACGTGAACCAGCCCCGATCGGTCCTCGTCACCGGCGGCAACCGCGGCATCGGCCGCGCGATCGCCGAGGCCTTCCTCGCCCAGGGCGACAAGGTCGCCGTCACCACCCGCAACGGGGGCGCGCCCGAGGGCGCGCTGGAGCTCAAGGCGGACGTCACCGACCCAGCGTCGGTCGACGCGGCCTTCGCGGAGGCGGAGGCCGCGCACGGGCCGGTGGAGGTGCTCGTCGCCAACGCCGGCATCACCGCCGACACCCTCCTCCTGCGGATGACGGACGACGACTGGTCGTCGGTGATCGACACCAACCTCACCGGCTCCTACAACGTGGTCAAGCGTGCCGCCAAGGGCATGCTGCGGCTCAAGCGCGGCCGGATCATCTTCATCTCCAGCGTCGTGGGCCTGCTGGGCTCGCCGGGCCAGGTCAACTACGCCGCCTCGAAGGCCGGCCTGGTCGGCATGGCCCGCTCGCTGGCGCGCGAGCTCGGGTCGCGCAACATCACCGCCAACGTGGTCGCGCCGGGCTTCGTGAACACCGACATGACCGCCGTGCTCAGCGACGAGCAGAAGGCGGAGATCAAGAACCAGGTCCCGCTCGGTCGGTACGCCGACCCGGCGGAGATCGCCGGCGCAGTCACCTGGCTCGCCGGAGATGCAGCTGCATACGTCACCGGGGCTGTGATCCCGGTCGACGGTGGACTCGGAATGGGGCACTGACACACACATGGGAATCCTCGACGGCAAGACGGTCCTGGTCGCCGGCGTCACGCTCGACACCTCGATCGGCTTCGCGGTGGCGAAGTTCGCGCAGGAGCAGGGCGCGACGGTGCTGATCTCCAACTTCGGCCAGGCTCTGCGGATCACCCGCCGGATCGCGAAGCGGCTCCCCGAGCTGCCGCCCGTGCTCGAGCTCGACGTCACCGACGAGGAGCACCTCGCCGGGCTGGCCGACCAGGTCCGCGAGCACCTCGGCCCCGACGCGACGCTCGACGGTGTCGTGCACTCGATCGCCTACGGCAACCCCGAGACGCTGCTCGGCGGCAAGTTCCTGACCGGCCCGTGGCCGGACGTCGCCCAGGCCGTCCAGGTGTCGGCGTACTCGTTGAAGTCGCTGGCGATGGCCTGCAAGCCGCTGATGTCCGAGGGCGGCAGCGTCGTCGGCCTCACCTTCGACGCCTCGGTGGCGTGGCCCGTCTACGACTGGATGGGCGTGGCCAAGGCGGCCCTGGAGTCGACCTCCCGCTACCTCGCCCGCGACCTCGGTCCGGACGGCATCCGCGTCAACCTGGTCTCGGCGGGCCCGCTCAAGACCCTCGCCGCGAAGGCGATCCCGGGCTTCGAGGAGCTCGACTCGATGTGGGAGCAGAACTCCCCGCTCGGCTGGGACAACGGCGACCAGGAGCCGACCGCCCGCGCGGTCTGCGCCCTGCTGTCCGACCTGTTCCCCGCGACGACCGGCGAGATCGTCCACGTGGACGGCGGCTTCCACGCGATGGGTGCCTGACCCAGCACGTACTGCTGGCGTCTGACTGTCAGACGGTGCCGACTCGCGCCCGTCTCGGGGCGACGAGCACGGTCATCAGCGCCCAGATGCCCGCCACGATCGCGATCTCCGCGACGACGTACCAGGGCCACGGCCCGAGCAGGTCCAACGCGGAGCCGGAGGCGGGCTTCTCGCTCAGGTAGCCGTAGTTGGTCTCGGCGACGGCGTTGAAGGCCGACGCCGCCGCCACCCAGGCGAGCGTGAGCGCGATGGTGGCGCCGTACTCGCGCCACCCGGGCGCCAGCCCGAGACCGAGGGCGAGGTACGCCGCCGCCCACACGACGAGCAGGTGGAGCATCCAGAACGCGAAGTACCGCAGCTCGGGGAACTCCTCGCCGAGGGAGGGCGTGACCACCGCCTGCACCGTGAGCAGGCTCCAGTAGAAGGTCAGCGCCACGGCGATGCGGTGGTGGGTCCACAGGGCCACCGCTGCCACCATCCAGGCGAGGTCGCTCAGGTGGAACGGGAGCGAGACGCCCACCTCGAAGCGGGTGAGCACGTCGACGACCTGGAACGGCACCGTCGCGGCCGCCACCGCCACCGCCCAGGCGCGGTCCAGCGTGCCGGGAGCGTCCGTCCCGCGGCGCCGGCGGCCGACCGCGACCACGCCCACGAGGCCGACGGCGAAGACCGCCAGCGGCACCAGGTGCGTCACGCCGTACGGCGTCATCGCGGCAGTCTCGCACGGCGTCCCGCGCGCTGCCCTAGGCTCGGCACGTGCCCTCGCGCGTCCTGGTCCTCATCCGCCATGCGAAGGCCGAGGCGTTCGCTGCCACCGACCACGCCCGGCCGCTGGCGCAGCGCGGCCACGACGACGCCAACGACGCAGGACGCTGGCTCGACGAGACGGGGATCGTCCCGGACGTCGCCTACGTCTCGACCGCCCAGCGGACGGTCGAGACCTGGGAGGACGTCGCAGGTGCGGCCGACTGGACGCTGGAGCCCGCCCTCGACCACAGCCTCTACGGGGCCGACGAGGGCGGCGTGATGGAGCTGCTGCGCGCCACCGAGGACGAGACCGGCACCGTGGTGGTGATCGGCCACAACCCGACGATGGCGGTGGTCGCGCAGCTGCTCGACGACGGCGACGGTGAGGCGTCCGGCGAGCTCTCCGGGGGCTTCCCGACCTCCGCCGTGGCGGTCTTCGACCTGCACGGCCCGTGGGCCGAGATCGACCCGATGTCGGCCCGGCTGCGGTCCTTCCACGTCGGTCGCGGCTGACCCCCGGCCGGACCGGAGCGACCGGCCGGCGCGGGATCAGAAGGCGTCGAGCGGCGGGGCCGGCGTGACGATGCCCGCCGCGGCGTCCGCGGCCTCGATCTCCTCGCGGGTGATCCCGAGCAGGTACATGATCGCGTCCAGGTAGGGCACGTTGAGCGACGTGTCGGCGGCGTCGCGCACCACCGGGCGGGCGTTGTAGGCGATCCCCAGACCCGCGGCGGCGAGCATGTCCAGGTCGTTGGCGCCGTCACCGATGGCGATGGTGGCGGCCTCGGGCACCCCGAGCTCACCGGCGAACTCCCGCAGCGCGTGGGCCTTCCCGGCGCGGTCCACGATGTCGCCGACGACCCGGCCCGTGAGCCGACCGTCGACGACCTCAAGCGTGTTCGCCCGGGCACGGTGGATGCCGAGGTCCGCCGCGAGCCGGTCGGTGATCTGGCTGAACCCGCCCGACACGATCGCGAACCGGTAGCCGAGGCGGCGCAGCGTGCGGACGAGCGTCCGGGCCCCGGGGTTGATCACGATCTGCTCGTAGACCTCGTCCAGGATCGTGGCGTCGAGCCCCTCGAGCAGCGCCACCCGCGCGCGGAGCGACTCGGCGAAGTCGAGCTCGCCGCGCATCGCCCGCTCGGTGACCTCGGCGACCTCGGCGCCGTGTCCGGCGTGCTCCGCGAGCATCTCGATGACCTCGCCCTGGATCAGCGTGGAGTCGACGTCCATCACGATCAGGCGCACGCCGTGGCGCAGGATCGACGCCGGTTGCACGGCGACGTCGAAGTCGCTGCCGGCCGCCTCGGCAGCGAGCACCGCGCGCAGCCGGTCGGGGTCGGCCCCGGAGACGTCGAGCTCGATCGCGGTGACCGGGTAGCGGGCCATCCGCTCGATCCGGTCGATGTTGCCGCCGGCGTCGGCGATCCGGCCGGCGACCGCGGCCATCGCGCCGGCCCGCAGCGGCGCGCCGATGACGGTGACGTGGGAGCGCCCCTCGCGCCGGCTCTCGCTGTCGCCGGAGCCCTTCTCGACCTCGACCACCATGCCGAGATCGGCCATCGCCGCGCTGAGGGTCGCCCGCAGCTTGGCGGTGTCCCGCGGCGCGGAGACCAGTACGCCGAGCAGCAGCCGCCCGCGGAGCACGATCTGCTCCAGGTCGACGACGGTGACACCGGCGCGGGCCAGGGTGTCGAAGACCGCCGAGGTGACGCCGGGGCGGTCGGTCCCGGTGACCGTGATCAGCAGCGTCTCGCCGGCTGCAGGGTGAGCGTTCATCGACGAGGAGGCTATCGGGGTGGCCAGCCGTCGGGGGAGCAGGCCGCCGTCAGCGCCCGCCGCACGGCGCGGTCGAGGGGCGCGAGCAGCTCGCGGCGCCGGGCGATCTCCGCCAGCCCGAGCGCGCCACCCTCGCTCTCCAGCGCCAGGTCGAGGACCGCCCGCAGGTGCAGCGCCCGACCGGCGAGCGCGCGGCACCGGTCCGGCGTGCCCGGCGGCGCGGGCAGCGGCTCCTCGGCCCGCAGGTCGTGCAGCTCGTCGGCGACCTCGGGGCTCCACGAGGCCACGTCGAGGGCGGCCAGGCCGTTCGCGGCGTCGAGCAGCGCGGCCCGCAGCTCCCGGTCCGCCTCCCCGAGGTCGGGCGGGGGGCGCCGGTCCGCGGGGTGCGCGGCCCACTCGACGGCGCGCCCGACCGCCCGCGGCACCAGGGCCTCGGAGGCGCCCAGCAGGGGGGCGGCCTCCCCGGCGTCGACGGCGGCCGCGGTCAACCCGCGGGGGCCGCGCAGGCCGACCGGGTCCCCGGCCGCCGGGAAGGCGGCGCCGACGGCCGTGGCACCGCGGTCGCGCGCGGTGGCCAGGAAGGGCACCAGCCCGACCGACTCCGCGCCCGAGCCGACCACGACGTGGGCCACGTCGGTGCCGACGACGGCGTCCAGGAGGTCGTCCGGGCCGAGGTCGCCGCGCAGCCAGGCGGTACCCCACCAGGCCAGCCTGGCGGCGTACGGGAGAAGGTCGGTCGAGGGGTTCACGAGTCGATGACGATAGCCCGGGGCGGGCCGTTAGGGTTGCGGCCATGCCCGCAGTTCTCGAACTCGCCGAAGTCTCCGTACGGCGCGGCCGTGCGACGCTCCTGGACCGCGTGACCTGGGTGGTCCAGGACGGCGAGCGCTGGGTCGTGCTCGGCCCGAACGGCGCCGGCAAGACGACGTTGTTGCAGGTCGCGAGCGCCCAGGTGCACCCGACCGACGGCGCCGTCGGGATCCTCGGGGAGCTGCTGGGCACGGTCGACGTCTTCGAGCTGCGTCCGCGGATCGGCGTCACCAGCGCCGCGCTGGGCGAGCGCATCCCGCGCGAGGAGAAGGTGCGCGACGTGGTGATGTCGGCGTCGTACGCGGTCCTGGGCCGCTGGCGCGAGCAGTACGACGACATGGACGTCAAGCGCGCCGACGACCTGATGCAGGAGCTCGGCGTCACCAAGATGGCCGACCGGACGTTCGGGACCCTCTCGGAGGGGGAGCGCAAGCGGGTGCTGATCGCGCGGGCGCTGATGACCGACCCCGAGCTGCTGCTGCTCGACGAGCCCGCCGCCGGCCTCGACCTGGGCGGGCGGGAGGACCTGGTCTCGACGCTGTCGGTGCTCGCCTACGACCCCGACTCGCCGGCCACGGTCCTGGTCTCGCACCACGTCGAGGAGATCCCGCCGGGATTCACGCACGTGCTGATGCTGCGCGACGGCGCGGTGGTCGACGCGGGCCCGATCGACACCACGCTCAACGCGACCTCGCTCTCCGCGACCTTCGGCATGCCGCTGGTCGTCGAGCAGCACGACGGCCGCTGGTCCGCGCGCCGGCGCCGCCGCGCTTGATCCACCGGGCACGGTTACCTGCAAAATCCCCGGGCTTCCTCAGGGCGCACCGATAGGGTCGAGTCATGGACTGGTGGGGCGAGAACCTGTGGGCGGCCTGGCTCGGATCGGCCGGGTTGCTCTTCATCGCCGAGATGTTCTCCCTTGACCTGTTCCTGGCGATGCTCGCGGTCGGCGCTCTCGCCGGCATGGGGACCTCGTTCCTCACCGACTCCTTCGCGCTCCAGGCGGTCGTGGCCTCGTTGGTGTCGATCGCCATGCTCGCCGTGGTGCGCCCCTCGCTGGCCAAGCGGCTGCACGGTGGCCCCGAGATCGCGCTCGGCAACGACCGGCTGGTCGGGCTGCCCGCGGTCGTCACGGAGTCGATCACCGCGCTCCACCCCGGCCGGGTCCGCCTCGACGGCGAGATCTGGACCGCCTCGGCCGACGCCCCCCTCGAGGTCGGCGAGCACGTCGAGGTCGTGAAGATCCAGGGCGCCACGGCCCACGTCCGCGCTCGCTCGCTCCCCAACGCGCATGATGAGAAGGAGATCCCGTGATCGTCCCGTGGGTGCTGCTCGCACTCCTGTTCCTGTTCGTGATCGTGGTGCTGAACAAGACCGTCCAGGTCATCCCGCAGGCCACCGCGGGCGTCGTCGAGCGGTTCGGCAAGTACAAGCAGACGCTGCCGGCGGGCCTGTCCTTCGTCGTGCCGTTCATCGACAACGTGCAGCACAAGATCGACCTGCGCGAGCAGGTGGTGAGCTTCCCGCCGCAGCCGGTGATCACCGAGGACAACCTGTCGGTCGACATCGACACCGTCATCTACTTCCGGGTCACCGACCCGGTCTCCGCGACGTACGAGATCGCGAACTACATCTCCGCGATCGAGCAGCTCACGATGACCACGCTCCGGAACATCATCGGTGGCATGGACCTCGAGCAGACGCTGACCAGCCGCGACCAGATCAACTCGGGGCTCCGCGGCGTGCTCGACGAGGCCACCGGCAAGTGGGGCATCCGGGTGAACCGGGTGGAGATCAAGAGCATCGACCCGCCGGTCTCGATCAAGGACGCGATGGAGAAGCAGATGCGCGCCGATCGTGACAAGCGGGCGCTCATCCTGACCGCCGAGGGCCAGCGGCAGTCCGCGATCCTCACCGCGGAGGGCAACAAGCAGTCCGCGATCCTGAGCGCGGAGGGTGACCGCGAGTCGGCCATCCTGCGGGCGCAGGCGGACCGCGAGGCGTCGATCCTGCGCGCCCAGGGTGAGGGTCAGGCGATCCAGACGGTCTTCCAGGCGATCCACGACGGCCAGGCCGACCAGTCGCTGCTGGCCTACCAGTACCTCCAGATGCTGCCCAAGATCGCCGACGGCGACGCGAACAAGCTCTGGATCATCCCCAGCGAGATCGGCGAGGCGCTCAAGGGTCTCGGCTCGACGATCACGAACCTGCCGGGCATCCCGCAGGAGGTCGAGGGACCGCGCACCCGCGTCGACATGGGCCCCAGCGAGGCACTGCTGCGCAAGGAGAGCGACGCCGAGGTGAGCGAGGCCCAGGCCGCGGTCGAGGCGGCCATCCAGGCGGCCGAGATCGCCGCGCAGCCCGGGAAGAGGACGGACGCCTCGACCGGCCAGACCGACGAGGCCGACGTACAGGGCGACCAGCCGGACGGTCCGGACACGCCCGGTAGGTGAGCCCGCTCGAGGCGGTCGCGGTCCTGCTCGCCGGGGTCGCGGCCGGGACGATCAACGCCGTCGTGGGCTCGGGGACGCTGATCACGTTCCCGACGCTCCTCGCGCTCGGCGTACCGCCGCTGACCGCCAACGTCTCCAACAGCCTGGGTCTGGTCCCCGGCTCGGTGGCCGGAGCGGTCGGGTACCGGCGCGAGCTGGCGGGCCAGCGCACGCGGATGCGGCGGCTGCTGCTGGTCTCCGCGCCGGCGGGCGCCTTGGGGGCGCTGCTGCTGCTCGTGCTCCCGGCGGGCGCGTTCGAGGCGGTCGTGCCGTTCCTGATCGCGCTCGGGATCGTGCTCGTGATCGTCCAGCCGCGGTTGTCCGCGTGGGTGGCCGCGCGCGAGCGGGCGCGCGGCCGCGACGGTGGGGACGGGGCGTGGTGGCTGCCGTTCGCCGCCTTCGCCTCGGGCGTGTACGGCGGCTACTTCGGCGCCGCGCAGGGCGTGATCCTGATGGCGGTCCTGGGCATCGGCATCTCCGACGCCCTGCAGCGGCTGAACGCGCTGAAGAACGTCCTGGTCGCGGTGGTCAACGGGATCGCCGGGATCCTCTTCGTGGTCGTCGCCGGCCTCGACCTGTTCGGCACGCAGGCCGAGGTCGACTGGCTGCTGGTGCTGCTGATCGGCGTGGGCGCCGTGATCGGCGGCTTCCTCGGGGCGGCGGTGGGTCGCCGACTGCCTCCCCTGCTGCTTCGCGCGACCATCGTGGTCGTCGGCACGGCAGCGCTCGTCGTCCTGCTGACCTGATGAACCCCGTCTGCCGAGTTGGGGGTTGACGACGTTCGAGTTGCGGCTTCGCGACCGCCCGGGGTCGTCAACCCGGGACTCGGGTGTCGTCAACCCGGGACTCGGGTGTCGGCAACCCCCAACTCGCGCTACAGGACGTAGGCGCCGAGCCAGCGGTCGATCTCGTCGTAGGCGCGCTCGCGGGCGGCCTTGCGGGACAGTACGACGTCGTGGATCGCGCCGGGCACGGCCGCGTAGGTGACGTGCTTGCCGACCGCGACGGACCACTGCCGGATGTGGCGGACGTCGAGCACGATGTCGGTGCGGTGGACGTCCTCGTTCATGGCGGTGGGCCAGGAGGAGCGGTCCGAGGAGAGCACCAGGACCGGTGCGGGCACCTTGAGGCCCGCCTGCAGCCGGGCGTGGCCCTGGCGGATCGCGCGCAGCCAGCCCAGGCGCACCGGGAACGAGCCCAGCGGCTTCCAGTCGAGGTCGAAGTCCCACTCGCCGCCGTGGTCGCGGTGCAGGCTGCGTCCGTAGAACCCGGAGACGTCGCGGGTCAGCTCGCGCATCGGGCGCGCCCGGCCGAGGTGGTCGAGGGCGAAGCCGGCGAGCCAGGTGCGCAGCAGCGCCGGGCCCTGGAGGTCGAGCCAGGGCGAGTTGAGCAGCAGGCCGGCGAGCTCGGGCGGCCGCCGGGAGTCGGCCCACAGGGCGACGACGAGGCCGCCGGTGGAGTGGCCCGCCAGGACGACCTTCCGGTGCCCGTCGCGCGCGGTGACGCGCTCCCAGGCGGCGTCGAGCTCCTCGAAGTACACCTCGAGGTCGTCGACGTAGGTCGGCGACTGGTGCGGCCGGATCGAGCGCCCGTACTTGCGCAGGTCGAGCGCGTACATGTCGTGGTCGCGCTCGAGCCACCACTCGCCGTACTCGGTGTGGAAGAAGTAGTCGGTGAAGCCGTGCACGTGCAGCAGCGCGCGGTCCGTGGTGGTGGCCGTGTGCCGGCTGACCAGCGTGGCGACGACCTCGCCCTCCACGTCGGGCGCGAGCGGGAGCGTCTCGGCGGTCCACGGCTCGCCGAGGACGTCGGGCAGGCCGAGCGGGGTCGCGGAGCTGTCGCTGGTCACGCCCGTCAGTCTGCCGCACGCCCGCGACGCGGCGGCAACACAAGTCGGAAACAATCGCCGCCTACGCTCCGCGAGCGTGAGGTACCAGCACTCCCTGCACGGACGGACGTACGCCTTCGACGGCCTGGTCGACGTCCTGGCCAAGGCCACGCCCGCGCGCTCGGGCGACGTCCTGGCCGGCTGCGCCGCGACCAGCGACGCCGAGCGCGCGGCGGCGCGCTGGGTCCTGGCCGACCTGCCGCTGACCACGTTCCTGAACGAGCACGTCGTGCCCCCGGAGACCGACGACGTCACCCGGCTGATCCTGGACAGCCACGACGCCGAGGCGTTCGCGCCGGTGAGCCACCTGACGGTCGGCGGCCTGCGCGAGTGGCTGCTGACCACGGCCGCCGAGGACGACGCCGGTGCCGCCCTGGCCGCGGTCTCGCCGGGGCTGACCCCGGAGATGGTGGCGGCGGTGTCGAAGCTGATGCGCAACCAGGACCTGATCGCGGTCGGCGCGGCGACCGAGGTGACCGTCGGCTTCCGGTCGACGCTCGGCCTGCCGGGCCGGCTCTCCACGCGCCTCCAGCCGAACCACCCCACCGACGACCCGGCCGGGATCGCGGCCGGCATCCTGGACGGGCTGCTGCTCGGCTGCGGCGACGCCGTGATCGGCATCAACCCCGCCTCCGACGACCCGGCCACGGTGGCCCGGCTGCTGCACCTGATCGACGAGGTGCGCGAGCGGTACCGGATCCCGACGCAGTCCTGCGTGCTCACGCACGTGACCACGACGATCGACCTGGTCGCGCAGGGACATCCGGTGGACCTCGTCTTCCAGTCGATCGCGGGCACCCAGGGCGCCAACGCCGGATTCGGCGTCGAGCTCCCGATGCTCGCGGAGGCGCACGAGGCGGCGACCGCGCTGGGGCGCGGAACGGTCGGCGACAACGTCATGTACTTCGAGACCGGCCAGGGCTCGGCGCTCTCCGCCGACGCCCACCTGGGCACCGACGGTCGGCCGGTCGACCAGCAGACCCTGGAGACCCGCGCGTACGCCGTCGCGCGGGCGTTCGACCCGCTGCTGGTCAACACGGTGGTCGGCTTCATCGGCCCGGAGTACCTCTACGACGGCAAGCAGATCATCCGGGCCGGGTTGGAGGACCACTTCTGCGGCAAGCTGCTCGGCCTGCCGATGGGCGTCGACGTCTGCTACACCAACCACGCCGAGGCCGACCAGGACGACATGGACACGCTGCTGACCGTGCTCGGCGTGGCCGGCTGCACCTTCGTGATCGCGGTGCCGGGGGCCGACGACGTGATGCTCGGGTACCAGTCGACGTCCTTCCACGACGCCCTGGCGGCGCGGAAGGTGCTCGGGAAGCGGGCGGCGCCGGAGTTCGAGGAGTGGCTGGCCGACCTCGGCATGCTGGACGCCGGAGGCGGGGTCCGCCCGGTCGACCCCGCGACGAGCCCCCTGCGGGCGCTGGCATGAGCGCCGGCGACTTCTGGGCGGACCTGCGGGTCGCCACGCCGGCCCGGATCGGGCTGGGTCGGGCGGGCAACGCCCTGACCACCCGGGCGGTGCTCGAGGCGGGTGCGGCCCACGCGCTGGCGCGCGACGCGGTGCACCGGCCGGTCGACCTGCCCGCGCTCACCGCGGCGCTGGGCGGCCTGGGGCTCGGTGAGGCGCGGGTGGTCGGCTCCGCCGCGCCGGACCGGGCGACGTACCTGACGAGGCCGGACCTGGGCCGGGTGCCGGCCGCGCCGCTGACGGAGCTCGCTCCCGCGGCCGGGGCGGAGGCCGACCTCGCCGTCGTGGTCGCCGACGGGCTGTCGTCCGCGGCCGTGGAGGCGCACGCGGCGCCGCTGCTCGGCGCGCTGCTGCCCCTGCTGGACGCGCCGACCGGCGTGGCCGCGCCGGTCGTCGCGACGCAGGCGCGGGTGGCGTTCGGCGATCACGTGGGCCTGGCCCTGCGCGCGCGGCTGTGCCTGGTGCTGATCGGGGAGCGTCCGGGGCTCTCGGCCAGCGACAGCCTGGGTGCCTACCTGACCTGGGACCCGCGTCCCGGCGTCCTGGACTCCGCGCGCAACTGCGTCTCCAACATCCGGCCGCCGCACGGCCTGGACTACGACACCGCGGCGCGGACGATCGCGTCGCTGATCGTCGGCGCCCGGGCGCTGGGCGGCACCGGTGTGCGGCTCAAGGCCGGCGCCCACGAGCTGTCCTAGTTCCTGATCCATGGGTCAGTAAAAGCCCGATCCGTCGCGCGGATTTCGCGCTGGCTCAACATGCCCGAAACACGCGCTGTGTTTCATGGTGGTTGTCAGCAGTTCCTCGTAGAGAACGGATCGATGATGGACAGCACCACCACCCAGGCTCCGTTCCAGGTGATCCCCGACGCCTGGAAGAACCTCCCCAAGATGGACGAGCCGCAGTACGCCGGCACCGAGGGCTTCATCGCCGACGTGTACGAGAACCCCGCGGGCAGCGTGATGTGCAGCGGCTTCTTCGAGCTGAAGAACACCGACGAGCCCCTGCTCTACGAATACGACTACGACGAGATGAAGGTCGTCCTCGAGGGCGAGTTCCTCCTCGAGAACAAGGAGACCGGCCAGAGCATGGTCGCCCGCGCGAAGGACGCGATCTTCTTCCCGAAGGGCTCCAAGATCTACTTCTCGACCCCGTCGTACGCGCTCGCGTTCTACGCCGGCCACCGCGACGCCTCGCTGCTCTGATGCCGCGCCTGGAGCACACCAGCGTGCCGCTGTGGGCCGTTCCCGAGGGGGCGGCCCCGGCCGCACCCGACGCCACGGGGACCTCCTACCTGCTGGTCGGAGTCGGCGCCGAGGGCGAGCGCCAGGTGACCACCTGGGCCGACGCCCTCGACGGCGCCCCGGTCACGGTGGTCCTCGCCGAGGACCAGGCGGCCGCCGGTGTGCGCCTGGCGACGGCCCTCGCGTCGGCCCGCGTCGGCGTACGGATCCGGGTCGCCGGCCCGGTCGGCGACTGCCTCGCGCTGCGCGGCGTGGCCGTCCGCGCCGGGGTGGAGGACGACGAGCTCCACCTCGCGCCGACCTCCGGCGGTCCCGTCGCGGTGCAGTGCTGCCACTGCGGGGCGACCACCCCGTCCGAGAAGGGCATCGACGACGTCGTGAGCTGCACCGGCTGCGACCGTCGGCTGCTCGTCTACTACCACGTGTCGAGGCGCACCGGGACGTTCCTCGGCTTCCAGATCGACGCCGAGGAGGCAGTGTCGTGACCGGCACCCAGATCGAGCTCGTCGTGGCCGCGGTCGAGGAGTCCGCCCACGCGGTCCGCACCGTCCGGCTGGTCGCCCCCGACGGCGCCCCGCTGCCGTCGTTCGTCCCGGGCAGCCACCTGGTCGTCGACTGCGGGGGTCGCTCGAACGCGTACAGCCTCGTGGGCGAGTCCATCGCCCCGGCGGAGTACGCGATCTCGGTCCTCCTGGTCGAGGACGGGTCGGGCGGCTCCGCGTGGGTGCACGGCCTCGCCGCCGGGGACCGGGTGAGCGCACTGCGCCCGCGCAGCGCGTTCGCACCGATCGCCTCGGCGACCCGCCACCTGCTGGTGGCCGGCGGCATCGGGGTGACGCCGGTCGTCTCCCACCTGCGCGCCGCGCGCCACTGGGGCCGCGACGTCCAGGTGCTCTACGTCTTCCGCGAGGGCCACGGTGCCCACGTCGACGACGTCAAGGAGCTGGCCGGCGACGCGGCGGAGTTCTTCGGGGACCGCGTCGGCTTCACCGAACGGCTCCGGACCGTCCTGGCCGAGCAGCCGCTCGGCACCCACGTCTACGTCTGCGGCCCCGGCGCGATGATCGACGACGTCCTCGAGGCGGCCACCGAGGCCGGCTGGCCCGCCTCCCGCGTCCACTCCGAGCGGTTCGGGCTGGATGCGCTCGACCCCGGCGAGCCGTTCCGGGTCACCCTCACCGAGACGGGCACCGACGTCGAGGTGCCCTCGGGCACCAGCCTGCTCGAGGCGCTCGAGGGCGTCGGCCTCGACGTCCCGAACCTGTGCCGGCAGGGCGTCTGCGGCGAGTGCCGCATCCCTGTCTCCGCGGGCACCCCGCTGCACCGCGACCTGTACCTGACCGACGAGGAGAAGCAGGCGTGCGACGCGATCATGCCCTGCGTCTCCCGCGCCGACGGACCGACCCTGGAGGTTCCGCTCTGATGCCCCCGACCAGCACCGCCACCAGCACCGACGACCCGCTGGTGACCGGGTTCCCCTTCCCGTTCCCCGAGGACCGCTACCGCTACTCGACCAACGTCGAGCCCGCAGGCGGTGCCGTGGTCACGCCCGCCGGCCAGTGGGGCACCGCCGTGGTGGACATCGACGTCGAGTACGTCCGCGAGCTGGACGAGCGGCGCGAGATCCTGGCCCGGGACCCCGGGCGCCACGCCGTGCTGCCGCACATGCGCGGCGCGGCCTGGGACACGCTGCTCACGCTGATGCGGGAGATGGCCCTGACCAACCCGGACCAGATGACGCTCACCCGCGACCCGGGCGGCACCGGGGACGCGCACGCCTGGCGCTGGGAGAACCGGCTGCTCGGCGTCGTCCAGGACTTCCGGTACGGCGACGACGCGACCCTCCCGGACGAGCCGCTGGCCTACATCGCCAGCCAGGTCCAGGAGGACATCGTGCTGCTGGACCAGCGCAACGACGCCCTCTGGGGCGACGCGGGGGTGGTCACCTTCGCGGCGGACTGGAGCTTCGGCTTCGACGTGGGCATGAGCTTCCTGGAGATCCACGGCCCGGTGCCGCGGCTGCGCGAGCTCGGGGTGATCACGCGCGCCCACGAGTTCCTCAAGCGGCTCCAGCCGCACGAGCCCTACCGGCGCACCAACTGGACGCTCACCATCGGCCGCCGCCTCGACGTCTCCACCGAGCTCTACCCGGAGTGGGGCCCGGACCGGGAGATGATCCAGCACGTCGACGACGAGACCTTCGGCCGGCTGGTGCACCTCCGCGTCGAGGTGCAGCACCTGATCCGGCTGCCGGAGTCCGGTGCCATCTGCTTCCTCATCCGTACCTACATGCTGCCGCTGGAGCAGCTCGCCACGGTCGAGCCGTGGCGGGTGCGCGCCGCGACGGTGATCGCGGAGCTGCCCGAGGACATGGCCGACTACAAGGGGATCATCAAGTACCGGGACCGCGCCGCGGCCTGGTTGCTCGCCGCGGGGGAGTCCGCATGAGCGCCACTCCGACGATCGACACCTCGGCCCGCTCGTTCCTGGTGATCGCGATCGGGGCGGACGACGAGACGGCTCGGGTGGCCCGCGAGCGGACGGCGCTGGCCGAGGGCGTCGCGCCGACGACGCTGGCCGTGCTCGACGACATCGACGCCGACGCCGACCTCGCCACGCTGGAGGAGGTGGCCGGCGCCGCCCGGGTCGGCGTCCGGATCATCGTCGTCGGCGGTCGGTACGACGCCCACCGGGCGGTCGCGCTGCTGCGCGAGCACGGCGCGCTGCCGGTCGAGATCGAGGTCTGCGCCACGCACGCCGACGACCTGCCCGTCTACTGCGCCCACTGCCGCGCGATCCGCCGGGTCGTCGGCGAGCCCGGCGGCCTCGTCGAGTGCCCCGGCTGCGCACGCGTGCTGGAGGTGCACGACCTCCTCGCCACCGCGATGGGCTGCTACCTCGCATCCGACTCCCAGGCCCGAGAGGTGACCGAGTGACCGCCACGCTCCCGACCGGCCCCGACGGGCCGGTCCAGCTCAACCTGCACCGCCACGCCGCCTACCGCACCCAGGCCCGGTCGCTGCTGGTGACCGACGTGGTGCCGCTGACCGAGACGATCACGCACTTCCGGCTCGCCGCCGCCGACGGCGCCCCGCTGGCGTCGTACCAGCCCGGGAGCCACCTGGTGGTGACAGCGGGGGAGAAGCGCAACGCCTACTCGCTGGTCGGTGACGGCATGGCGCCGACGTCGTACGGCATCTCGGTGATGCGCCGCGGCGACGGCGGCGGCTCGGACTGGCTGCACGACCACCTGCGTCCGGGCGACCTGCTGGAGGTCGAGGGGCCGCGCTCGATGTTCGCGCCGATCCTCGACCAGCGTCACGCCCTGCTGGTCGCCGGCGGCATCGGCGTGACCCCCGTGCTCTCGCACGCGCGCGCGGTCGCGGCGCGCGGCGGCACCGCCGACATCGTCTACTCCTACCGGCCCGGCCACGCCGCGCACCTGGCGGAGCTGGCGGAGCTGGCCGAGGTGCCCGGCATCCGGCTCTTCGAGGCGACGACGGTCGAGGGCACCATCGCGCTGCTGAGGGAGCGCTTCGCCGACCAGCCGCTGGGCACCCACGCCTACGCGTGCGGCCCGATGCCCCTGCTGGACAGCTACCTGTCGCTCGCCGCGGACGCCGGCTGGCCGGACGCCCGCGTGCACCTGGAGCGGTTCACCGCACCCGAGCTCGACCCGGGCAGCCCGTTCACGGCGGTGGTCGCCTCGACGGGCGAGCGGCTCGAGGTCGCGCCGGGCGTCTCGCTGCTGGCGCGGCTGACCGAGGCCGGCTACCCGGTGCCCAGCCTGTGCCGCCAGGGCGTGTGCGGCGAGTGTCGCATCGGCCTGCGCGGCGCGCCGGGCGCGGACCTGGTCGAGCACCGCGACCTGGTGCTCAGCGACGAGGAGAAGGAGAGCGGGGACAGCATCCTGTGCTGCGTCTCGCGAGGAACGGACGGATCGACGATCGAGGTGGACCTGTGACCCTGCACGTGCCCGAGAGCCCCGAGAGCAACTCCCTGACGCCGCTCACGCCCGCCGCGGAGGCGTACCTGGCCCAGCCGGTGGACCACACCACCGGGCTGCCGTGGCCGTTCCCGGACGACCTCGACGCGTTCCGCTACACCGTGAACGTCGACCCCGCGATGACCCCGCGGCGTACGGCGGCGGGGGAGTGGGGCCGCGTGATCTGCGACCTCGGCGGCGCGGAGTACCCGGCGATCATGGCCGACCGGCGCAGGATCCTCGACGAGGACCCGCACCGGGTGAAGATGCGCCCGGGGATGGAGCTCGCGGCGTGGGACCTGCTGCTCTACTACCTGCGCGACCTCGACGCCTCCTACCCGGAGCTGATGCACCTCACCGAGGGCGTCGACGGCGACCCGCGCCGGTTCCACTGGCGCAACGACCTGCTCGGCACCGACCAGGCCTTCGTCCTCGGCGAGTGGGATTCGCTGCCCCGCGGCCCGTTCGACTTCCTGGCCCGCGAGGTCCCCGACGACCTGCTGCTGGTCACCGAGCGGGACGGCCGTCTCTACTTCGACGCCGGCGCGGTGACGTTCGCGGCCGCGTGGTCGGTCTCGTTCGACGTCGGCATGGACATGTACGAGATCCACCACAACGTCCCCGGGTTCAACGACACCGGGATCACGGCGCGGGCCGAGCAGTTCCTGCGGCGGGTCCCCGCCGACCAGGTGTTCCGCCGGGTGAACTGGACGCTGTCGGCGTCGGGGTCGCGCAAGCTGGACGTCAGCCTCGAGGAGCTCCCCGAGTGGGGAACCGACATCGCGGAGGTGATCCGGGACGAGGACTGGGGCGCCCTGCAGCTGCGCCTGGAGGTGGAGCACTTCATCCGGCTGCCGATGACCGGCACGGTCACCTTCAACATCCGGACGTACATGGCGTCGCTGGACGAGATCAAGGAGATCCCGGCGTGGGCCGCGCAGCTGGCAGGAGTGATCGAGGAGCTCCCCGAGGACCTGGCCGCCTACAAGGGCTTCCTCGACTACCGGCACCACGTGGTGCCGTACCTGCGCGCCTGACGCGGCCCGCAGCGCCCGAACCACAAACCTCATCACCGCGTAACGGGTTCGTAACACCCTCCCTGTCTACTAGGGGTGTACGGTGATTCAAGACAAGAAACGGAGACCGGACGTGGAGACACTGCGCGAGCTCGCTGAGCAGTCGGACACCAAGTTCATCCTCGCCCTGTTCGTCGACCTGCGGGGCAAGCCCTGCGCCAAGCTGGTCCCTGTCGAGGCCGTCGACGAGCTCGCGACCGACGGCGTCGGCTTCGCAGGATACGCCGTCGGCGCGCTGGGCCAGGAGCCGAAGGACCCGGACGTGATGGCGATCCCGGACGTGGAGTCGTTCACGCCGATCCCGTTCGTCAAGGAGGGCCTGGCGCTGGTCCACTGCGACCCGCACGTCGAGGGCAAGCCGTGGCCGTTCGCGCCGCGCAACATCCTCAAGAAGGTGATCGCCGAGGCGGCGGAGCTGGGCTTCAAGCCCTGGGTCGGCGCCGAGGTCGAGTACTTCCTGGTCCGCAAGAACGCCGACGGCTCGATCGTCACCGCGGACCCCGACGACACCGCCGACCAGCCGTGCTACGACGCCCGCGGCGTCTACCGGATGTACGACCACCTCACCTCGATCTCGTCGGCGATGAACCAGCTCGGCTGGGGCAACTACGCGAACGACCACGAGGACGGCAACGGTCAGTTCGAGCAGAACTTCAACTACGCCGACGCGCTCACGACGGCCGACCGCGTCGTCACGCTGCGCTACCTGCTGTCGGTCATGGCCGCGGAGCGCGGGATGATCGCCACCTTCATGCCCAAGCCGTTCGGCGACCGGACCGGCAGCGGCCTGCACCTCCACCTCTCGCTCACGGCCGCCGGCGACCCGGTGTTCCCGGGCGAGGAGTCCGACGCGCTGGGCCTCTCCGAGACCGCCTACAGCTTCGTGGCCGGGATCCTCGACCACGCCCAGGCCCTGCAGGGCCTCATCGCCCCGACGGTGAACTCCTACAAGCGCACCGGCGCCGTCTCCACGACGTCCGGCGCGTCCTGGGCGCCGCGCCGCCCGACGTACGGCGGCAACGACCGCACGCACTACATCCGGGTGCCCGACAACCAGCGGATCGAGATGCGCGGAGGCGACGCCTCGGCGAACCCCTACCTCGCGGTCGCCGGCGCGCTCGGCGCGGGCCTCGACGGCATCAAGCGCGGCGCGCACCCCGGTCCGGTCGGCAGCGGCCCCGAGAGGGAGCTGCCCAACACCCTCATCGAGGCCATCGACCTGATGCGCGCCGACGACGTGGTGAGCGGCGTCCTCGACGCCGCGGGTGAGGGCGTCGCCGACTACTTCGCCGACATCAAGCGGCGCGAGTTCATCGACTACCACGCCCAGGTCAGCGCCTGGGAGCTCGACCGCTACCTCACGGCCTTCTGATCACGGCCGTCTGAATCGACAGAGAGAAAGGACCACAGCTATGTGCGGCATCGTCGGTTTGCACCTGCGCAACCCCGATCTCCACCCTCGCCTCGGCGAGCTGCTCTCGGGCATGCTGTGCGAGATGCAGGACCGCGGCGCGGACTCCGCCGGCGTCGCCGTCTACGGGGACCCGACCTGGACCCCGCCCGGGCACGGTGCGGTCTCGCTGCTGGACGTCACCGCGACCGCCGAGGAGGTCGCCGCGGCCGTGACCGAGGAGCTGGGCTCCCCGGTCGCCGTGAAGGTGCTGGACGCGACGTACCTGCTCACCGCCGCGGCGGAGAGCGAGGCGCTCCTCGCGGCCGCCCGTGCGGCGGTGCCCGACGCACTCGTCGCCGGCTTCGGGGCCGACCTCGCCGTGCTCAAGGGCGTCGGCCACCCGCGCACCCTCTCGGACTCCTGGGGCCTCGCCGGCGCCCAGGGCTGGCAGGGCGTCGGGCACACCCGGATGGCGACCGAGTCCGCGGTGACGCCCTCGGGCGCCCACCCGTACGCCGTCGGCGTCGACCAGTGCCTCGTGCACAACGGCTCCTTCTCCAACCACGCCACCATCCGGCGCGAGCTGCGCGCGGCCGGCGTGGAGTTCGACAGCGAGAACGACACCGAGGTGGGCGCGCGGTTCGTGGCCCACCAACTCGCGCAGGGCAAGGACGTCGAGGTCGCGCTGAAGGAGCTGTGCGCGACCTTCGACGGCTTCTACACGCTGCTGGTCTCCAACCGCGACTCCTTCGCCGTGGTCCGCGACGCCATCGCGTGCAAGCCCGCGGTGATCGCCGAGACCGACGACTGGGTGGCGATGGCCAGCGAGTTCCGGGCGCTCGCCCACCTGCCCGGCGTGGAGTCCGCCCGGATCTGGGAGCCCGAGCCGGAGGTCATCTACGCCTGGACCCGCAGCACCGAGGGAGCATCCGCATGACCACCTATGACCTGACCGCGACGCCCCTGCGCGAGGTCAACACCGCCCTGCACGCCCCCGAGCTCGAGGGTGACATCACGATCGTGAACCCGTTCGGCGCGCACAACGTGGCCGTCGGGCTCAACGCCCCGGTCAAGGTCACCGTCGAGGGTCACGTCGGCTACTACGCGGCCGGCATGAACCAGCAGGCCGAGATCGTCATCGACGGCAACGCCGGCACCGGCGTGGCCGAGAACATGATGAGCGGCACCGTGGTGGTCAAGGGCAACGCCTCGCAGAGCGCCGGCGCCACCGCCCACGGCGGCCTGCTGGTCGTCGAGGGCGACGCGGCCGCCCGGTGCGGCATCTCGATGAAGGGCGTGGACATCGTGGTGGGCGGCAACGTCGGCCACAGCAGCGCCTTCATGGCCCAGGCCGGTCGCCTGGTCGTCCGCGGCGACGCCGGCGACGGTCTCGGCGACTCGATCTACGAGACCCGGATCTACGTCCGCGGCACCGTCGCCTCGCTGGGCGCCGACTGCGTGGCCAAGGAGATGGGTCCCGAGCACCTCGAGGAGCTCACCGGCCTGCTCAAGGCCGCCGGGTTCACCGAGGACGACCCGGCGTCGTACACCCGCTACGGCTCCGCCCGGTCCCTCTACCACTTCCACGTCGACAACACGGGGGCCTACTGATGAGCACCGACACCTGGGGCCTCCGCGAGAGCGCCACCTTCGACCGCGGCGCCATCGCCGCCATCCAGCGCGCCGCCGAGACCGGCATCTACGACATCCGCGGCTGGGGCGCCAAGCGCGCGCTGCCCCACTTCGACGACCTGCTCTTCCTCGGCGCCTCGATGTCGCGCTACCCGCTGGAGGGCTACCGCGAGAAGTGCGGCACCGACGTGGTGCTGGGCGGCCGGAACGCGAAGTACCCGCTGCACCTCGACACCCCGGTGACCATCGCCGGCATGTCCTTCGGTGCCCTCTCCGGACGCGCCAAGGAGGCCCTGGGCCGCGGCGCGTCCGAGGTCGGCACCTCCACCACCACCGGTGACGGCGGCATGACGCCGGAGGAGCGTGGCCAGTCCAAGCACCTCGTCTACCAGTACCTGCCCTCCCGCTACGGCATGAACCCCGACGACCTGCGCAAGGCCGACGCCATCGAGGTCGTGCTGGGCCAGGGCGCCAAGCCCGGCGGCGGCGGCATGCTGCTGGGCCAGAAGATCTCGGAGCGGGTCGCCGGGATGCGGACGCTGCCGCAGGGCATCGACCAGCGCAGCGCCTCCCGGCACCCGGACTGGACGGGCCCGGACGACCTCGCCATCAAGATCGCCGAGCTGCGCGAGATCACCGACTGGGAGAAGCCGATCTACGTCAAGGTCGGCGCCACGCGGACCTACTACGACACCAAGCTCGCGGTGCACTCCGGCGCCGACGTGGTCGTCGTGGACGGGATGCAGGGCGGCACCGCCGCCACCCAGGACGTCTTCATCGAGCACGTCGGGATCCCGACGCTGGCCGCCGTCCCGCAGGCCGTGCAGGCGCTGCAGGAGCTCGGCGTCCACCGCCAGGCGGAAGGCGGGGTCCAGCTGATCGTCTCCGGCGGCATCCGCACCGGCGCCGACGTGGCGAAGGCGATGGCGCTGGGTGCCGACGCCGTGGCGATCGGCACCGCGGCGCTGATCGCGCTCGGCGACAACGACCCGAAGTACGCCGCCGAGTACGAGAAGATCGGCTCCGCCGCCGGCTTCTACGACGACTTCCAGGACGGCAGGGACCCGGCCGGCATCACCACGCAGGACCCCGAGCTGGCCGCCCGGTTCGACCCGGTCGAGGGCGGTCGCCGGCTCGCGAACTACCTGCGCGTGCTGACCATGGAGGCGCAGACCATCGCACGCGCCTGCGGCAAGGCACACCTGACGCACCTCGAGCCCGAGGACCTGGTCGCGGTCACGATCGAGGCCGCCGCGATGGCCCGCGTGCCGCTCGCCGGCACCAGCTGGATCCCCGGCCAGGGCGGCTTCTGAGCCCTGATGGACGCAGCGGACGCGGCGGGAGGGCCGGTGGTGGTCGACGCCACCACGCTCCCGCCGCGCCCGTGGCACAACGGCGCCGGCACCACCCGTCAGGTCTGGACCGCGCCCGGGTGGCGGCTCAGCATCGCCGACCTCACCACGCCCGGCCCGTTCTCCGACCTGCCCGGGGTCGACCGCGTGCATGTGCCGCTCGGCGGCGCGTACACGCTGGCGGTCGACGGCCGGCCGGTCGCGGCGCGGGCGCTGGAGCCGATCGCGTTCCCCGGCGAGGCGGCCGTCTCGCTCGACGACCTGCCCGCACCGACCCGGGCGCTGAACCTGATGGTGTGGCGCGACCACGGCCGCGGCGAGGTGCGGGTGACCCGCCACGACGGCGCGGTCACCTGGCCGTCCGCGGTCCGTGCCGTCGTACTGGTGGCGGGTGGGGCGTCCCTCCCCGGCGCCACCGATCCGCTTCCCGCCCCGACCGCCGTGGTCGCCGGCGAAGCACCCCTCACCCTCGACCTCCACGACGCCACCGTCGCCGAGATCCACCTGCGCATCCACTAGGAGAAGTCCCATGTCCAGCAACCGAGTCATCGTCGTCGGCGGCGGCCTGATCGGGCTCTCGATCGCCCGCGCCCTCACCGAGCGCGGCATCGAGGACGTGCTCGTCCTCGAGCGCAGCAGCCTGGCCAGCGGTGGCACCGGCAAGTCCAGCGGCATCGTCCGCGCCCACTACGGGGTGCCCTCGATCGCGGCGATGGCCTGGCGCGGGGTGCCGCTGTTCGAGAAGCTCGGCGACGCCGTCGGGTTCCGCCAGGTCGGCTACAGCGTCATCGTCGGGGAGGAGAACGAGGCCGCGCTGCGGGCCAACATCGCCGCGCAGCAGGCCCTCGGCATCGAGGCGGAGATGCTCGACGTCGACCGGTTCGCGCAGATGTGGCCGATGATGAACGTCGACGACGTGGCCGCGGTCGGCTACGAGGCACGCGGCGGCTACGCGGACGCCACCCAGCTCGCGCTCTACTTCGGGCAGCTCGCCCGGGACAAGGGCGCTCGGGTCCGGCAGAACACGCCCGTCTCGCGGCTGCTCACCGAGGGGGACAAGGTCACCGGCGTCGAGCTGGCCTCCGGCGAGGTGCTCGAGGCCGACACGGTGATCGTCGCCGCCGGCTGGTGGTCCGCGAAGCTGCTCGCCGACATCGGCGTCGACTTCCCCGTCGAGGGCTACCGCTCCGAGCTGCTGATCGTCGACGCCGGCGTGCCGCTGGTCGACCTGCCGGTCGTCTCGGACCTCGTCAGCCTGCAGTACTGCCGGATCGAGGGCACCGGCCAGTTCCTCGTCGGCAACAGCGACCACGAGGAGCCCGAGAACAAGTTCGTCGACCCCGACCACTACTCCAACATCGCCAGCGAGGCGAGCATCGAGAAGTACGCCGAGAAGGTCATGCACCGGTTCCCCGGCTTCCCGGACCCCTCGATCACGCACTCCTACGCCGGCGTCTACGACGTGCCGCCGGACTGGAACCCGGTGATCGCGCCCGTCGGCCCCGCCGGCCTGGTGCTCGCCGCGGGCTTCGCGGGTCACGGGTTCAAGATCAGCCCGGCCGTGGGCGACCTGGTCGCCGACCTGCTGCTCGAGGGCGACAGCACCGACTCCGACATCCCCGCCGCCGACTTCCGGCTGGAGCGGTTCGCCGAGGGGCGGCCGCTGAGCAGCCAGCACCCGTACGTGGGCGCGGGGGAGATGCGGTGACCCCGGGCTCGGGCGTCGGCTCCGGGGACACCGTCGCGGGCCTGCTGGCCGAGATCGGCGACATCGGCCTCGACCCGGTCCGCGGGGGCTACTCCCGGCCGGTGCTCTCCACGGCGGAGCTCGACTTGCGCGAGTGGTTCCTGGCCCACGCCGGCAAGCGGGGGCTCGACGTGGAGACCGACCGCAACGGCGTGCTGTGGGCCTGGCACGCGCCCTCGGGATCCCGGGACGGCGCGGTGGTCACCGGGTCCCACCTGGACTCGGTCCCCGGAGGCGGCGCGTACGACGGCCCGCTCGGCGTCGCGTCCGCGCTCGTCGCCTTCGACCGGCTCGCCGCGCGCGGCGTCGGCGGCGCTGACGCACCGGCGCGCGCCATCGCGGTCTTCCCGGAGGAGGAGGGCTCACGCTTCGGCGTCGCCTGCCTCGGCTCCCGCCTGATGGCCGGCGCGATCACGCCGGAGCGGGCGCTGGGGCTGCGCGACGCCGACGGCACCACCTACGCCGACGCGCTGCGCGCTAGCGGCGCGGACCCGCGGCACGTCGGTGTCGACCGGGACGCGCTCGGGCGGATCGGCGCCTTCGTCGAGCTGCACGTCGAGCAGGGGCGGGGCCTGGTCGACCTCGACCAGCCGGTCGCGATCGGCTCGTCGATCCTCGGCCACGGTCGCTGGCGGGTCAGCATCGCCGGCGTCGGCAACCACGCGGGCACGACCCTGATGGCCGACCGCCGTGACCCGATGGTCGCCGCGGCACAGCTGGTCCTCGCCGTGCAGCGCCTCGCCCGCGCCGTGCCGGACGCGCGCGCCACCGTCGGCCGGCTGGTGCCGGTCCCCGGCGGCACCAACGTGATCGCCTCCCGCGTCGACCTCTGGCTCGACGTCCGACACCCCGACGACGCGACGACGCTCGGCCTGGTCGAGCAGGTGCGGCACGCCGCCGACGCGGCAGCCGCGGAGCAGGGGTGCACCGCCGCGCTGACGGAGGAGTCCTTCAGCGCCACCGTCGACTTCGACGCGGCGCTGCGCGACGAGCTGCGCGGCGTACTGCCGGAGGCGCCGGTGCTGGCCACCGGAGCCGGGCACGACGCCGGCGTGCTCAAGGAGCACGTCCCGACCGCGATGCTCTTCGTCCGGAATCCGTCCGGCGTCTCGCACGCGCCGGAGGAGCATGCCGAGGACGCCGACGCGGAGGCGGGCGCGGAGGCGCTGGCCGCCGCGCTGGAACATCTGCTCACCCGACGGACGAGGGGGCTCTAGGCTCATGTGCATGGCAGAGGCCCCCAGCGAGCGCGACGACCTGATCCGCAACGTCGCCGGCATCGCTCGCGACCGCGTGCGCGGTGACACCGGGGACGACCTGGAGCTCGAGGAGGCGATCGCGCAGAACGTGCGCGCGCTGCGCCTGCGCTACGACCTGTCGGTGACGGAGTTGGCCGACCGGATCGGCATCTCCAAGGCGATGCTCTCCAAGATCGAGAACGCCCAGACCTCCTGCAGCCTCAACACGCTCTCGCGGCTCGCCCAGGGGCTCGACGTACCGGTCACGGCGCTGATCCGCGGCGCGGACGCGGAGCGCGAGGCGTCGTTCACCAAGTCGGGGTCGGGCCCGACGATCACGCGCAACGGGACGAAGCAGGGCCACTCCTACGAGCTGCTCGGCGCGCTGCGCGGCGAGCACAAGCGCCTGGAGTGCCTGATGGTGACGCTGACCGAGGACAGCGAGGTGTACCCGATGTTCCAGCACCCGGGCACCGAGTTCCTGCACATGGTCGAGGGCGTCATGGACTACGGCCACGGCCGCTCGGTCTACCGGATGTCGCCCGGCGACTCGCTCACCCTGGACGGTGAGGGCGCGCACGGCCCGGTGCGGCTGATCGAGCTGCCGATCCGCTTCCTCTCGGTGGTCGCGTTCCCCGACGGGATCTGAGCCACCTGCGGCAGCGCTGCCGAGCCGACCGCTGCCGCACCGAACGCCGGTCACCCGGGGCCTGAAAACCCCCACGGTGACCGGCGTTGTTGTGCTACCGGGAGTAGACGCCGTTCATTGGCAGTGTTCATGGATCCGTAACAACGCGTTGACCATCGGGCGCCACTGCGTCAATAGCGTTCTCGCATCGCCGGCCAGTGTTGCCCGGGCTTGTCTTGCTGTCCCAGATGTGGAGGTCCACGTGGATCCCGATTTGCACTATCTCGTCATCAATGACCTCTTCTACTGGATCTCGATCGCCCTGATGATCTCGATCCACGCCGGCTTCCTCGCCTACGAGGTCGGTGCGTCGCGTTCGAAGAACGTGCTCGCCTCGGCGATGAAGAACCTGCTGACGTTCTCGGTCGTCATCGCCACCTTCTTCTTCTTCGGCTGGTGGTTCTACAACGCGTTCTACGAGTTCCCCTTCGGTGGCCTCGACCTCGAGACCGCGAAGGCCGCGCTCCCGTGGAGCGACTCGATGGGCCCGGCCAACCAGGACTACACCGGCATCTTCTGGGGTGCCTTCGCGCTCTTCGCCGCCACCACCGGCTCGATCATGTCCGGTGCCGTGCTGGAGCGGATCCGCACCAGCTCCTTCCTGATCCTGACCGCCGTGCTCGGGTCGGTCGTCTGGATCATCGGTGCCGCGTGGGGCTGGCACGGTGCCGGCTGGCTGCTCACCGAGTGGGGTTGGCACGACTTCGGCGCCGCGGGCTGCGTGCACCTCGTCGCCGGCGCCTTCACCCTCGGCGTGCTGATCAACCTCGGCCCGCGGATCGGCCGCTTCGTCAACGGCAAGGCCGTCACCATCCCGCCGCACAACCTGCCGCTGACCATGCTCGGCCTGTTCCTGATCTTCATCGGCTTCTTCGGCTTCCTGATGGGCTGCGTGATCTTCGACAACGAGGGCATGTTCTCGATCTTCGGCAACCCGACCAACCTCTCGGCGGTCGCGTTCAGCACGCTGATGGGCCTCGCGGGCGGCATCCTCGGTGCGTACATGTCCTCGAAGGGTGAGCCCTTCTGGACCATCTCCGGCGGCCTGGCCGGCGTCATCTCGGTGGCACCGGGCATGGACCTGTACCACCCGGCGCTGGCGTTCATCATCGCCCTCGTCGGTGGCGCGCTGATCCCCTACATGGGCAAGCTCATCGAGAAGTTCGAGATCGACGACGTCGTCGGCGCCGTCACCGTCCACGGCGGCTGCGCGGTCTACGGCCTGGTCGTCTCCGGCTTCGTGCTCTGGGGCTACCCGAACGTCGGCGACCTGCCGGCGATCAACCCGCTGGGCCAGATCGGCGGCATGCTCGTGATGGCGGCCCTCGGCTTTATCCCGGGCTACCTGATCTCGCTGCTGCTGAAGCAGTTCGGCATGCTGCGGATCCCGGCCGAGGTCGAGGTCGCGGGTCTGGACCTCTCCGAGGTCCCGGCCACCCCGTACCCCGAGGGCATCCCGGTCACCGTCACCCGCGTCACCGTCACTGAGGAGTACAACTGATGAGCCCGATCGACAGCTGGGACGAGGTCGACGGCCTGTTCGCCGTCTTCACCGGCGCTGGCACCGCGTGGCCCGTGATCTTCACCATCGTCGCCGTGCTGCTGTTCATCGGCTTCCTGGTGCGGATGATCCAGCACGAGAACCACGCGTACGCGCAGATGATCAACCACGAGCCGGTCGAGTCCGGCCCTGCGGCCGAGGGCGAGCCCCCGGTCTTCTGAGGCACCTGCCGTTGAGGCACTAGCCGACGCGTACGGCGGCCCGCTCACCGAGAGGTGGGCGGGCCGTCGTCGTACGTGCCGGGTGGGGCACCATGGGGGAGTCGGGAATAGCCGGCACGAGCCTGCGGTTCAGCAGGTAGTTGCCACGTCAACTACCCGCAGCGGCCCGGATGACCGCACGACCAAGGAGCGGACCATGCAGATCGGCATCTTCACCGTCGGGGACGTCACCACCGACCCCACGACCGGGCGCACCCCGACCGAGCACGAGCGCATCAAGGCGACCGTCGCGATCGCCAAGAAGGCCGAGGAGGTGGGCCTGGACGTCTTCGCCACCGGCGAGCACCACAACCCGCCCTTCATCGCCTCCAACCCGACCGCCACGCTGGCCTACATCGGCGCCCAGACCGAGCGGATCATCCTCTCCACGGCGACGACCCTGATCACCACCACCGACCCGGTGCTGATCGCCGAGGACTACGCCAAGATCCAGCACCTGACCGACGGCCGGGTCGACCTGATGATGGGTCGCGGGAACACCGGCCCCGTGTATCCGTGGTTCGGCAAGGACATCCGCGAGGGGATCAACCTCGCGGTCGAGAACTACGCGCTGCTGCGCCGGCTGTGGAGCGAGGACGTCGTCGACTGGCAGGGCCGGTTCCGCACCCCGCTCCAGGGCTACACCTCGACCCCGCGGCCGCTGGACGGCGTCGCGCCGTTCGTCTGGCACGGCTCGATCCGCAGCCCCGAGATCGCCGAGCAGGCCGCGTACTACGGCGACGGGTTCTTCCACAACCACATCTTCTGGCCCGCCTCGCACACCCGGCAGATGGTCGGCCTCTACCGCCAGCGGTTCGAGCACTACGGCCACGGCCCCGCCGACACCGCCATCGTCGGCCTGGGCGGCCAGTTCTTCATGCGGAGGAACAGCCAGGACGCCTGGAACGAGTTCCGCCCGTACTTCGACAACGCGCCCGTCTACGGCCAAGGCCCCTCGATGGAGGACTTCACCTCCCAGACGCCGCTGACCGTCGGCTCGCCGCAGCAGGTGCTCGAGCGCACGCTCTCCTTCCGCGACTACGTCGGCCACTACCAGCGCCAGCTCTTCCTGATCGACCACGCGGGCCTGCCGCTGAAGACGGTCCTGGAGCAGCTCGACCTGCTCGGCGAGATCCTGCCCGAGATGCGCAAGGGGTTCGCCGAGGGACGTCCCGCCCACATCCCGGAGGCGCCCACCCACGCCTCGCTGGTCGCCGCGGCCGGCGGAGCGAAGGACACCAGCGTGCACGCCGAGGACACCGCCACCGGCACGAGCGACCGCGAGGAGGTCGACGCGCTATGACCAGCAGGAGGATCGTCGTCGTCACCGCGGGGCTCTCCGTCCCGTCCTCGACCCGGCTGCTCGCCGACCGGCTCGGCGACGCCGTCGCCGACGCGCTGCACGCCCGCGGCACCGAGGTCGACGTCGAGTACGTCGAGCTGCGGCCGCTGGCCCACCCGCTGGCCGACCACCTGCTCACCGGCTTCGCGGCGGGGCCGCTGGCGGACGCGATCGACCAGGTCCGTCACGCCGACGGGCTGGTCGTGGTGACGCCCGTCTTCGCGGCGTCGTACTCGGGGCTGTTCAAGACGTTCTTCGACGTCCTGGAGAACGGCGCCCTCGACGGCAAGCCCGTCCTGATCGCCGCCACCGCGGGCACCGCCCGCCACTCGCTGGTCCTCGACCACGCGCTGCGGCCGCTCTTCGCCTACCTCCACGCCGTCGTCGTACCGACCGGGGTGTTCGCCGCGAGCGAGGACTTCGGGTCTGCTGGCGCGGGAGCGGAGACCGCGCTCGACAAGCGCATCGAGCGCGCCACCGCCGAGCTCGCCCAGGCCGTCGGCTGCCCGACCGTGACGGCAGCCGGAGCCGTGGCGGCCGGTGTACCGGTTCGGCGCCTGGTCGAGGACGAGCTCGGCGCACCCACTCCGTTCGAGGAGCTGCTCCGCCGCGCCAGCACGCCCGACGCCTGACCGCCGACCTGCCGGTCCCTGACCGCCGACCTGCCGGTCAGTGCTGGTAGGTCCCGTACAGGATGGCCCGCCCGGCGGTCTTGAAGGCCAGGTTGAACGAGACGACCGCGGCCGAGGCGTCGGCGTCCACGCCCAGCGTGTCCTCCTTCACCGCGTGCACGACGAAGTAGTACCGGTGCACCTGGTCGCCCTGCGGCGGCGCGGCACCCATGAAGGCATGACCTCCGCCGTCGTTGCGGCACATGAAGGCGCTGCCCGGCAGGGACGCACCCTCCGCGCCCGCGCCGGTGTCCAGGCTGGTCACGTCCGCCGGCACGTCGACCAGCACCCAGTGCCAGAACCCCGACGGCGTCGGAGCGTCCGGGTCGAAGCAGGTGATGGTGAAGGACTTCGTGCCCTCCGGCGCTCCGGACCAGGACAGCTGCGGCGACGTGTTGCCGAGTGCGGCGACCTGGTCGTCCTTGAGCGGCTCGCCGTCGGTGACGTCGGCACTGGTGACGCTGAAGGACGGCACCGCCGGTAGGAGCGGGTACGGGTCGGGGGCTACGGGACGCTCGATGCTCATGGCGCCAACGTAGTCCGCAGGCTGGTCGCGCGCGACGGTCGCAGCGGGCTCACCAGCGAGAATGGGGGAGTGAGTGAGTTCGCGCCGTACCCCTCCGGCCTCCGCCTCGCCGGGCGCCATGTCCTGATCGTCGGCGGCGGCCACGTCGCCCAGCGGCGGATCCCGGGGCTGATCGCCGTGGGTGCCGACGTACACGTCGTGTCACCCGAGGTGACCCCGGCGATCGAGGGGCTGGCCGGGGGCGGCGAGATCACGTGGCACGAGCGCCGGTACGACGAGGGCGACCTCGATCCCGCCTGGTACGTGATCGCCGTGACCGACGACCGCGAGGTCAACGACGCGATCTCTGCGGCCTGCGAGGACCGGCGGATCTTCTGCGTCCGCTCCGACGACGCCACCCAGGGGACCGCCTGGACGCCGGCCGTCGGTCGCCATGCGGGCGTCACCGTGGCGGTTCTCGGAAACAGGGACCCGCGCCGTTCCGCCGGGGTCCGCGACGAGATCCTGACCGGACTGCGGGACGGCAGCATCACCGCGCGCCACCACCGCGACCACACCGCCGGGGTCACCCTCATCGGCGGCGGCCCGGGCGACCCGGAGCTGATCTCGGTGGCCGGGCGGAAGGCGCTGATGGAGGCCGACGTCGTCGTCGCCGACCGCCTCGCACCGCGCGAGCTGCTGGACCAGATCCCGGCCGACGTCGAGCTGGTGGACGTCGCCAAGCTGCCCCGCGGTCGCTCCGCCCAGCAGGAGGAGATCAACCGGGTGATCGTCGACCGGGCGCTCGCGGGGAAGCGGGTCGTGCGCTTCAAGGGCGGTGACAACTTCGTCTTCGGGCGGGGCTTCGAGGAGATCATCGCGTGCCGTGAGGCGGGTGTGCCGGTCCAGGTGATCCCGGGGATCACCTCGCCGGTCGCGGTCCCGGGGCTGGTCGGCATCCCGGTCACCCACCGCGGCATCACGCACGAGTTCACGGTGGTCTCCGGCCACCTTCCGCCCGGGCACCCGGAAGGGCTGGTCGACTACGCCGCGTTGGCGCGGATGCGCGGCACGGTCGTGGTGATGATGGGCGTGGAGAACGCACCCGCCATCGCGGAGGCGCTCGTCGCCGGCGGCAGGTCGGGCTCGACCCCGGTCGCCGTCGTCTGCGACGGCTCGATGCCCACCGAGCGGACCGTGCTCGCCACGCTCGGCACGCTGGCCGAACGCCTCGTCGCGGAGTCGGTGCGCCCGCCGGCGATCATCGTCATCGGCGAGGTCGTCCGGGTCGCGCATCCCGATTCGTTCGTCGACTGATCGCACTGTCAGGCTGGGCCGGTGGCGCACCTGATCGAGATCGACGACCCGGCTGACCCGCGGCTCGCGGACTACCGCGACCTGCGCGACACCCAGCTGCGGAAGGCGCTCGAGGCGGAGCACGGCCTGTTCCTCGCCGAGGGGGAGAAGGTTGTCCGACGCTCGGTCCAGGCCGGGTTCACGCCGCGGTCGTTCCTGATGGCGCCGCGCTGGCTGGATGGGCTGGCCGACGTCCTCGACACCTCCGACGCCCCCTGCTACGTGATGTCCGAGCGGCTGGCCGAGGAGGTCACCGGCTTCCACGTGCACCGCGGCGCCCTCGCCTCGCTGGAGCGCCGGGCCTTGCCGCCGGTCCAGGACGTGCTGGCCGGGGCCCGCTCCGTGCTCGTCCTCGAGGACATCGTCGACCACACGAACGTCGGCGCGATCTTCCGTTCGGGAGCGGCGCTCGGCTTCGACGCCGTGCTGCTGGCGCCCCGCTGCGCCGACCCGCTCTACCGCCGCGCGATCAAGGTCGCGATGGGCGCGGTCTTCCAGATGCCCTGGACCCGCCTCCCGGACTGGTACGACGCCCTGCCGGCGCTCTCCCAGGCCGGATTCACGACGGTCGCACTGACGCTCGCCGACGACGCGGTCCCGATCGAGGAGGCGGTGGCCGGCGTCGACAAGGTCGCGCTCGTCCTCGGCTCGGAGGGCCACGGGCTGACTCAGCGCTGGGAGAAGTCGGCCGACCGCCGGGCGATCATCCCGATGGCTGCGGGCATCGACTCCCTCAACGTGGCGGCCGCCAGCGCCGTCGCCTGCTACGTCACCGCCCACCGCTGATCCGGCGACCCACTGCAGGCCGAACCGGGGCTTAGGGCGCGCCGAACCGGGGCTTGCGCCGCGTCGAACCGGGGCTTGTGCCGCGTCGAGAAGGCATCCGCGCAGTGTCACCAGCGGCGATTGGTGAAGCCGTCCCTCAGCGCCATCCGCACCTCGCCGAGCCAGCGGTCGAGGTGGCGCCCGGTGAAGTCACCGCTCCGGATGACGATCACCGTCCATCCGCGTGAGCGGAGCCAGGCGCGCCGGCTCTCGTCTTCCTCCTGCTGCTCGGGGCCGTGGAACTCGCGCCCGTCGTACTCGACGCAGACCCGCGCCGCCGGGTAGGCGATGTCGAGCCGGTAGGTCGGGACGCCGTCGCGGTGCACCCAGTACTGCACCTCCGGCATCGGCAGGCCGGAGGCGAGGAGCTCGAACAGCACCCACGACTCCCTGACCGAGTCGGGTCGCGGGTCGAGAATGGCCGCCAGCGCGCGCAGCTGGACGACGCCGCGGCGGCCGCGGTAGCGGGGCAGCCGGGCGACGATGTCGGCGGCGCCGAACCCGTGGCCCTTCGCGAGCGCGTTCATGGCGGCGTACGCGTCCCGGCGATGCAGCACGCAGCCCAGGTCCATCGCGGTGCGCAGCGGCGTCGTCACCTGGACATGTCCGAGACGCATGATGTCCGCCGGCGTGAGGTCCCGCTCCCGTCCTCGAGCTCCGTCCCGGTGGGTGGGGTTGAAGCCACGGATCGCGCAGATCTCGACCGGAGGCAGCGGCGACATCTCCACCATCGGATGGATGTCGATCCCGTGGAGCCAGGCAGCCGTCCGATCGACGACCACGTGGTGGGCGGAGGCGCCGAGGGCGACCGCGGCGGTGCGGGTCTCGATGGTGTCCGGTAGCTCTGTCGACACGTAGGCGTCCCGGACGACCCGGCGGATGCGTCCGGCGGCGATCAGTCGGGCGAGGGCGTGCTTGCTGATGCCGAGGTCGCGGGCCTGGGCGGCGGTGAACGGGTGGTCGGGAAGGGGTGGGCACGGTGGCTGCATGCGCCGACGGTGCGGTACTGCCCGGGCTCAGCGGTTGCCTGCGAGGTCGACCTGTGGAGCACGGGACGCCTCGACAGGAGCATGTGGAAGACAAGTGGTCCGCCGGGCGTGCCCGGAGCCCCGGCTCGGCGCGGCCCGAGCGCCTGTTCGGCGTGCCCTAAGCCCCGGCTCGGCGTGCCCCGAGCGCCTGTTCGGCCTGCCCGGAGCCCCGGCTCGGCCTGCCCTAAGCCCCGGCTCGGCGGAGGAGGGCGCCGAACGCGGCTACGGTCTCGTCGATCGCCTTCTGGCACGCCGCGGACCACGGGCCCATGTCGAAGAAGCCGTGGATGAGGCCGGGGTACGTGGTGTGCTCGACCGGGACGCCCGCGGCGGCCATCGCCTCGGCGTACGCGATGCCCTCGTCGCGCAGGGGGTCGAGCTCGGCGGTCACGACCACGGCGGGCGGGACGGCGTCCACGGCGCCGCGGAGCGGGGAGGCCTTGGGGTCGTAGCGGTCGGCGTCGACGAAGTAGTTGTCGCGGAACCACTCCATCGTGTCCTGCTCGAGGAAGTAGCCGGTGGCGTTCTCGACACGGGAGGGGTACTCCCCGGGGACGTCGGTGGTCGGGTAGACCAGCAGCTGCGCCGCAAGCCCGGGGACGTGCTGGGTGGTGACGGCGGAGAGGTTGCCGCCCGCCGAGTCGCCGGCCACGGCGACCACGGGAGCCCCACCGAAGTCCGCGACGCGCTGCAGCACGTCGCGGGTGGCCGCGATCGCGTCCTCCGCCGCGGCGGGGAAGGGCGCTTCGGGGGCCAGGCGGTAGTCGACGTTCACCACGACGGCCTCGGCGCCGGCGCAGATCGCGCGCGCCATCGCGTCGTGGGTGTCCAGGTCTCCGAGGACGAAGCCGCCGCCGTGGAACATCACCACGGTCGGGAAGGGCCCGTCGCCCTCGGGACGGTAGACGCGCGCGGCGAGCGGACCGTCGGCACCGGCGACGGTGGCGTCCTCGACGGAGGCGACGTCGGGCGCGGACCCGGCGGGTCGCAGGTCGACGGCCATCGTGCGGAACGACGCGCGGCCCTCGACCGGGGAGAGCTGGTGGACCGGGGTGCCGGCGGCGACGAGCTGGAGCAGGGGAGCGAGGTCGGGATCCAGGGGCATGGGCCCGACGCTAGCGCGTGACGCGCGTCACGCGGGCCAGTCGGCGGGAAACTCGTCGACGGCCGCGTCGTGCTGCTTCTGCAGCTTCTTGCGGGCCCGAGCGGAGAGTCGGTCGCCGAAGACGGTCCCGTTGGTGTGGTCGGTCTCGTGCTGGAGGCACTTGGCGAGCAGTCCGTCGCCGGAGAAGCGGACCGGCTCGCCGTCCAGGCCGAGTCCGTCGACGGTGGCGTAGTCGGGCCGGGCGCAGCCCACGAACGCACCCGGGAACGACAGGCAACCCTCGTCGCTGTCGTCGAGGCGACGGTCCTTGCCCTCCGGCAGGGTGAGCACCGGGTTGCAGACCACCCCGACCCAGCGCTCGCCGGCCTCGTCGGGGCAGTCGAAGACGAACATCGCCACGTCCTCGCCGACCTGGCAGGCGGCCAGGCCCACGCCGTCGGCGGCCTCCATCGTGGCGACCATGTCCGCGGCCAGCGCGCGCAGCGCGTCGTCGAAGACGGTCACCTTTTGCTGCGCGGTGTGCATGACCGGCATCCCCCAGCGCGTGATCGGACGCACCGAGCCGCCACTCGGCAGCGGGCCGAAGGGGGCGTGGACGGTCTCCTGCGCGGGTTCGCTGCTGCCGGTCGCCATGGCGTCGAGCATAGGTGCGAGCATCGCGACGGACGCATTCCGCGGGCGGCCCTCCGGGGCGGCGGTCGTTCCGAATCCGGAGTCCTGCCCGACTTCGTGGCGGTAAGTGTAACTCTGAGTTACAGTGACATCATGTCCCTGATGAACGCACTCCGGCCGGGTGGCCGGAACGGGGTTCCCTCCACCGAGAGCCGCGACCCGATCGGCTACCTGGTCGCCGGGCTGCACCGGCTCGCCCAGGCGGACCTCCTCGACCGCGTCGGGCTGCGCCGACAGACCGAGCAGGCCGTCTTCTCGGTCACCCGTGCCGGGTTCAGCACGATCACCAAGGCCAGCCGCACCTTCGCCCGCGCGGGGACGAAGGCGGCGCCCGGCGTCCGGCCGGCGCCCGCCGTGGACAGCGGGATCTTCGACCTGACCCCCACCGAGGACGAGCAGATGCTCGTCGACGTGGTGAGCGAGTTCGCCGCGGAGGTGCTGCGGCCCGCGGCCGCCGAGGCCGACCACGCCTGCGCGGCTCCCGACCCGCTGCTCAAGGCGAGCCTGGAGATCGGCCTGCCGATCCTCGGGCTCCCGGAGGACCTGGGCGGCATCTCGCCCGAGCGCTCCGCGATGGCCGGCACGTTGGTCGCCGAGGCGCTCGCGCACGGCGACATGGGCCTCGCGGTGGCCGCGCTCGCGCCCGGGTCCGTGGCGACCGCGATCGGTCTCTGGGGGACCGATCAGCAGCAGCAGACCTACCTCCCCGCATTTACGGGCGACGACGTGCCCGCCGCGGCGCTGGCGCTCAACGAGCCGGCGGTGCTCGCCGACGTGCTGCTGCCGCGGACCACGGCGACGCGGACCGCGGGCGGCTACGTCCTCGACGGCGTCAAGAGCCTGGTCGCGCGCGGCGCCGACGCCGAGCTGTACGTCGTCGGCGCGCTGCTCGACGGTCAGCCCACGCTGTTCCTGGTCGAGTCCTCGACCGACGGCCTGCGCGTCGAGGCAGACCCGCCGATGGGCGTCCGCGCCGCCGGCATGACCCGGCTGGTGCTCGAGGGCGCCCGGGTCCCGGCCGAGGCCGTCCTCGGCGCGACCGACGGCTCGACGTACCGCGAGGCCGTCCGCCTGTCGCGGCTCGCCTGGTGCGCGCTCGCCGTCGGCACCGGCCAGGCGGTGCTGGACTACGTGACGCCGTACGTGAAGGAGCGGCAGGCGTTCGGCGAGCCGATCGCCCACCGCCAGTCGGTCGCGTTCATGGTCGCCGACATGGCGATCGAGCTGCAGTCGATGCGACTGCTCACCTACCGCGCGGCGGCCCGGGCTGCCGCCGGCAAGGACTTCGCCCGCGAGGTCGCGCTGGCGCGGAAGGCCTGCGCCGACAAGGGGATGCGGATCGGCCTCGACGGCGTCCAGCTCCTGGGCGGCCACGGGTTCGTCAAGGAGCACCCGGTCGAGCGGTGGTACCGCGATCTCCGGGCCATCGGGATCATGGAGGGGACGGTGCTGGTCTAGTGGCGATCAACCTGGAGGTACCCCGCAAGCATCGGGTCGTCATCGAGCAGGCCCACCAGGTCGCGATGAACATGCTGCGGCCGATCTCGCGCAAGTACGACGCCGCCGAGCACGCCTACCCCAAGGAGCTCGACATGCTGGCGGCGATGATCGACGGGCTGGCCGAGTCCGGCGCCAGCGAGGGTGCCGGTGCCGCCGGCGTCGGACGCGAGGAGACCGCGGACTCCGGCAAGGTCAAGAACGGCTCGAACATGGCGTCGGTCGCCACGATCGCCGAGATGTGCTGGGGCGACACGGGGCTCCTGCTCTCGATGCCCCGCCAGGGGCTGGGGAACTCCGCGATCGCCTCCGTGGCCGACGCCGAGCAGCAGGAACGGTTCCGCGGCATGTGGGCGTCGATGGCCATCACCGAGCCCTCGTTCGGCTCCGACTCCGCCGCGATCACCACCACCGCGGTCCTCGACGGCGATCACTACGTGATCAACGGCGAGAAGATCTTCGTCACCTCCGGTGAGCGGTCGGATGCCGTGGTCGTCTGGGCCACGCTCGACAAGGCGCTGGGGCGCGCCGCCATCAAGTCGTTCGTCGTGGAGAAGGGCACACCCGGGGTCACGGTGGAGCGCCTGGAGGAGAAGCTCGGCATCCGGGCCTCCGACACGGCGGTGATCACGTTCACCGACGCCCGGGTGCCGAAGGAGAACCTGCTCGGCTCGCCGGAGGTCAACGTCGAGCAGGGCTTCGCCGGCGCGATGGCGACCTTCGACAACACGCGGCCCCTGGTGGCGGCGATGGCCGTGGGCTGCGCCCGCGCCGCGCTCGACCTCACCCGGGACCTCCTGGCGCGGGCAGGCGTGGAGGTCGACTATGACCGCCCGGCCCAGCTGCAGTCGGCCGCCGCCGCGACGTTCCTCCAGCTCGAGTCGGACTGGGAGGCCGGCCGGCTGCTGATGATGCAGGCCGCGTGGATGGCCGACAACCGCAAGCCCAACTCGCTGGAGGCCTCGATGGCCAAGGCGAAGGCCGGCCGCGTCGGCTCCGACGTGACCCTCTCCTGCGTCGAGCTGTGCGCCTCGATCGGCTACAGCGAGGGCGAGCTGCTGGAGAAGTGGTCCCGCGACTCCAAGATCCTCGACATCTTCGAGGGCACCCAGCAGATCCAGCAGCTGATCATCGCGCGACGCGTCCTGGGCCTGTCCAGCGCCGAGCTCAAGTAGACCGCCGCTCCCGGGGCGCCTGGGACCTCACCCCAGGCGGGCTCCCCCGCTCGGCTCCACCAGGTGGTGGGCCGGGCGGGGGAGCCCGGCGCCGGCGAACGCGCCGTCGATCGCCTCGCGTACGGCGTCCGCCCGGTCGAGCGGCAGCAGCGCGATCGTCGACCCACCGAAGCCGCCCCCGGTCATCCGCGCGCCCAGGGCGCCGTGCGCCTCGGCGGTCGCCGCCGCGAGGTCCAGCGCCGGCACGGTGACCTCGAAGTCGTCGCGCAGGGAGGCGTGGGAGGCGGTGAGGAGCCGGCCCAGCCCCGCCCAGTCGCCGGCCCCGGTCGCCGCGACGGCGGCCAGGACGCGCTCGTTCTCGGTCACCACGTGGCGGGCCCGCCGCGTGGTGACCGACCCGCCCGGGCTCGCCGCCAGGCGCGTCACGTCCGCGGCGGCGGCCTCGCGCAGGCTGGCGATCCCCAGCGCCTGGGCCGCGGCCTCGCACTCGGCGCGGCGGTCGGCGTACCCGCCGCCGGCGGCGAGCTCGTGCCGGACCCCGGTGTCGGTGACCAGGATCGCCAGCCCGGCCTCCGCGAGGTGCAGCGGGACGCGGTGCGCGGAGTGGTCGGCGAAGTCGATCAGCACGGCCTCGCCCTCGGCGCCGAGCATCGCGGCGAGCTGGTCGAGGCCGCCGGTCGGCGCGCCGACGTACTCGGTCTCGGCGCGGGTGCACGCCGCCGCCAGCGCCCGGCGCCCGGGGTCGTCGAGCGGCAGGCCGAGGAGGCCGGCGACGGCGGTCGCTACGGCACACTCGAGCGAGGCGGAGCTGGACAGCCCGGCGCCGAGCGGCACGGTCGACGCGAGCTCGATCTCGCAGCCGGGGATCCGGTGGCCCGCGCTGCCGAGCGCCCAGAGCACGCCGGCGACGTACCCCGCCCACCCGGCCACCCCGCCGGCCACCCCGCCGGCCTCGATGTCGGCCAGCGTCCCTGACCACGCACCCGCCTCGCGGCTGGAGACCAGGACCCGGTCGTCGGCACGCTCGGTGAGGGTCACGGAGGTGCCCAGCGGCAGCGCGAACGGCAGGCTCAGCCCGGCGTTGTAGTCCGTGTGCTCACCGATCAGGTTGACCCGGCCGGGCGCGAAGGCGGAGATGGAACGCACGCGGCCGATCATCCCCGATCGGGGAGGCCTGGGATCGTCTAGATTCGTAGGGTGCGCTTCCTGGACGACCGGACCCCGCCCCACGACCTGACGTACGACGACGTGTTCATGGTGCCGCGCCGGTCATCGGTGTCGAGCCGGTACGACGTCGACCTGGCCACCGGGGACGGCACCGGCGCCACGCTGCCGCTCGTCGTGGCCAACATGACCGCGATCGCCGGCAAGCGGATGGCCGAGACGGTCGCGCGCCGCGGCGGACTGGTGGTGATCCCGCAGGACATCCCGCTGCCGGTCGTGGCCGACGTGATCGCGGAGGTGAAGTCGCGCCACGTCCTGCTGGACACCCCGATCGTGCTGCGCCCCGACCAGACGGTCGCCGAGGCGCTGTCGCTGATCCCGAAGCGGTCCCACAGCGCGGCGGTGGTCGTCGGGGACGGGCGTCCGCTGGGGGTGGTCACGGAGGACGACTGCGCCGAGGTGGACCGGTTCGCCCAGGTGCGGGACGTGATGAGCACCGAGCTGGTCACGGTGTCGACGGACGTCGACCCCCGCACCGCGTTCGACGCCCTGGGCCACGCCCGCGCGCCGCTGGCGATCGGCGTCGACGGCGACGGGCGCCTGGTCGGCGTGCTCACCCGGACGGGCGCGCTCCGCTCGACGCTCTACACCCCGGCGGTCGACGCCAAGGACCGGCTGCGGATCGCCGCCGCCATCGGCGTCAACGGCGACGTGGCCGCCAAGGCGACCGAGCTGCTCGACGCGGGTGTCGACTGCCTCGTCGTCGACACCGCGCACGGCCACCAGGACCGGATGATCGACGCGCTCCGCAGGGTCCGGGCGCTCAGCCCGGAGGTGCCGGTCGCTGCCGGCAACGTGGTCGACGCCGACGGCGTACGGACGCTGGTGGAGGCGGGGGCCGACATCATCAAGGTAGGCGTCGGGCCGGGCGCGATGTGCACGACCCGGATGATGACCGGCGTGGGCCGGCCGCAGTTCTCCGCGGTGCTCGACTGCTCCACCCAGGCCGCCGAGCTCGGCGCCCACGTCTGGGCCGACGGCGGGGTCCGGCACCCCCGCGACGTCGCGCTGGCGCTGGCGGCGGGCGCGTCGTCGGTGATGATCGGCTCCTGGTTCGCCGGCACGCACGAGTCGCCGGGCGACCTGATGCTCGACTCGGAGGGCCGGGCCTACAAGGTCTCGTTCGGCATGGCGTCGGCGCGGGCGGTCGCGAACCGGACGGCCACGGAGTCCTCGTTCGACCGGGCCCGCAAGGGGCTCTACGAGGAGGGCATCTCCTCCTCCCGGATGTATCTCGACCCCGAGCGCCCCGGCGTGGAGGACCTGATCGACCAGATCTCGGCGGGTGTCCGCTCGGCGTGCACGTACGCCGGAGCGCGGACGCTGGCGGAGTTCCACGAGCGCGCCGTGGTGGGCGTGCAGTCGGCGGCCGGCTACCACGAGGGTCGCCCGCTGGCGACGAGCTGGTGAGGGCGCGGGTCCTGGTGGTCTCGGCCACCGAGGCCGAGGCCGCCCACGTCCCGGACGAGTACGACGTCCTGGTGACCGGCATGGGCAAGACCGCCGCGGCCGCGGTCGTCTCCCGGCGGCTGGCGGCGCTCGAGGCGGCGGACGGGTTGGCCGGCCTTACCGTCGTCAACATCGGCACCGCGGGCGCGCTGCACGACCACCATGACGGGCTCTTCGAGCCGGGCGCCGTGCTCAACCACGACCTGAGCGCCGACGCGCTGCGGGCGCTGGGGGAGGACCCGAGGGAGCGGCTCGTGCTCTCCGACTCGTCCGTGGTGCTGGCCACCGGGGACGTGTTCGTCACCGACCCGGTGGTCCGTGCACGCCTGGCGGAGCAGGCGGACCTGGTGGACATGGAGGGGTACGCGGTGGCGTACGTCGCCGACCTCTTCGGCGTGCCGGCGCACCTGATCAAGCACGTCTCGGACAGCGCCGACGAGTCCGCCCACGACTGGGTGGCGATGGTCGACGCGAGCGCGCGGGTGCTCGCGGCGCGGCTGGTCGAGGCCTATCCGTTGGCGTGAGCCGGTGCCGCATCACATGGATTCCGGTCGCTCTCGGGCCGCAAGCCGACGAGAATCCATGTGACGCGGGCCTGAACGCCGACCCCCGGCACGTCAGCGGCTGCTGGAGGCCTTCCGGCCCCGGACCACGCCCACGAAGTCCTGGTGCAGCGGGCTGTCGGCGTCGCGGTGCCAGACCAGTGCCACCTGGGTGGGATCAAGCCCGGCGACGACACGGTGCGTGGCGTCCTTGCGGTGGTAGAGCCGCGCCATCGACATCGGCACGATGGCCACGCCGGTGCCGGAGGCGGCCACCTCGATCGCATCCTTGACCGACATCGGTGGGAACGTCAGCTGCTCGACGTCCGGCGTCCACCCGGACGGATGGGGGAGCACGAGCTGCTCGCCCGCCAGGTCCTCCAGCGGGATCTCGTCGCGGTCGCCGGCGGCGGCCACCCAGTGGTCCCGGGCGGCGACGACGACCGGGAGCTCGTCGTACAGGACGACGCAGTGCAGCGCGGTCGGGCGCTCGCGGTCCAGCGGGAGCCGCAGCAGCGCCATGTCGGCGCGGTCCTCGTCGAGCACCTCGCGCCCCTCGTCGGCCTCGACCGGGACGAGCGTCAACGGCAGGCGCGGGTGCCGCTCGCGCCAGACGCGCTTCCACTTGTCGGGGGTGACACCGGGGGCGAAGGCGACGCGCAGCTGGTCCACCCGCCGAGTATCCCGCACGCGTCGGCGGGTGCCGTGACCCGGCGCGTCAGGCCAACAGTGGTGCACCAGAGGGGCAACATCGACGAAACTGGATGGACGTATCCGTCACGCACACTGACACTCGAAGAGAACAGCGGTGCCGAGGAGGTGGTCGCGTTGGCCCACCATGCGCCGGTCGTGCTGCTCAACGCCTCGTGCGAGCCTCACGACCTGGTCTCCTTCCCGCACGCCGTGCGGATGCTGTTCCGCGGTGTCGCCGTGGTGCACGAGGCAGATGCTGACCGCACGATCGGCCCGCATCCGTGGCCGAAGGTCGTGCGTCTGGTCCGCTACGTCGTCGCCACGTGGATGCACCGCCCGGCCGCGTTCGGCCGGGAGGCGGTGCTGCGCCGCGACCGCCGCCGCTGCGCCTACTGCGGCGCCCGGGCCGACACCGTCGACCACGTCGTCCCACGCTCCCGCGGTGGACCGTGGAGCTGGCTCAACGCCGTCGCCGCCTGCGGTTCCTGCAACAGCCGCAAGGCCGATCGGACCCCCGTCGAGGCGGGCATGCGGCTGCGCTTCGACCCCTGGGAGCCGACCCGCGCGCAGGTGACCGGCTGGCGCGCACGCTGAGTGCGTCCCCGATGCGGGGATCCGGGCGGGTGTTTGCTACGGTTTCACCCGTCGCAAGACACCCTGTCCGGGTGGCGGAATTGGCAGACGCGCTAGCTTGAGGTGCTAGTGCCCGTATTAGGGCGTGGGGGTTCAAGTCCCCCCTCGGACACAGATGAAGAGCCCCTGACCTGGGAGAACAGGTCAGGGGCTCTTCTGTTCGGTGCTGGCATCGTGCTACGGCGCGTAGCGCGTCCGGTGGGGGTGAGCCTTCGACAAGCCACATCAGGCTGGAGGTTCATGGGTGCTCACCCTGCATCGCCGCTTCCGAGGTCCTGGCCGCTCACCTCGGATCTCGCCGGACCGACGTCGCCGGGGGCGAACGGATCCGGCAGGTCACCACGTTGGACCTGCCTGCGCCACCGGAGCGTGACCGTCCACCCGATCGGAATGGGCAGCGCCCACTGGAAGACGCGGTAGAGCATCACCCCCGCCGCCAGGATCGAGGCCCACTCCTTGCCCGCGATCTCGCTCAGGAACGCGATGTAGAAGAACTCCGCGATCCCGATCCCACCCGGCGTGAGAGGGATCATGGTGATCAGGATGACGAGGGCGAACACGATGAACAGCTCGTCCCAGCCGACCACGTCAGCGGGTACCCCGACGGCTCGCAGGGCCAGGAGCAGGATGACGAACTGCCACAGCTTCCCTGCCGCGGACGCGGCGGCGGCACGCCAGATCCGCTTGCCGGCGACCTCGGCGGTGTCGTTCCTGAACTCCACGATCCGGGCGCCGACGTCCGCCACGGGGGCTCGCTTCAGGCGCCGGAGCCCCCAGGCTGACAGGGCCTCCCCGCGAGCGGCCAGCCAGGACGTGGCGCGCTCGGACCGGACGGCCACGATGATCGGACCGAGGATCAGCACCGCGGCCACGGAGCCGATCGCGGCGAAGACGGCGACGTAGCCGAGGTCGGTGACGCCCGCGATCACGAGGAGGACGGCCGCCACGGCGGGCATGGCGAACTTGACGCTCCAGTCGATGGCGCCGGAGAGGAACATGCCGCGCGTCGCCTCGGCGCCGGTGCAGCCCCAGGAGCGGTACATGCCGAACCGGGTCACGAAGTCCAGGCCGGGCACCGTCTTCCCGACGCCGTCCGAGGCCAGCCATGCCTTGATCCCTCGCCACCACGACAGACCGGGCACCGTCGCGGCGTAGTTGCCCCCCTCGGGCACGGGGTAGAGCAGCCCGGCCAGGAGGAGTGTGGCGAGGCTGGCCGGGCTGAGGGAGGTGAGCGTCTCCCAGACGGCCTCGTAGTCGATGACCTGCGGCAGGATGCCCACGAAGACGACGGTCATGACGGCCAGACCGAGGGCGAGCGTGAGCAGCGCGCGCCTCTTCTGGGTGCGCGACAGGGACGCGCCGGAGGGCACCCTGGGGTCGTCCTCCTGCACGAGCGTTCACCTCCCGACGCGTCGGGGCATCGCGGATGCCCAGGCTACGCGCTCGGCTCAGCCCTCGGGCTCGAGTTCCGGGGTGCGCTCGCTGATCCAGGCGTCGACCTGCATCCACTGGTCGAAGAGCCAGGCCGCCCGGTCGACGGCGCCCGCCGGCAGCTCGTCGGCGGTCGACAACCAGCCACCGATCGCGATCGTCTTGTCCATCGGGAGCTCGCGCCAGATGTCCTTGAACGTGACCAGCCGTTCGAGGCCGGTGTGGGCGACGACGAGGACCGCTGCGGTCGGCGCCGCGTCGAGCGCGGTGGCGAAGCCGCCGGCATGGGGTGCCATCACGTTCGGCATCGCCTCGGCGCGTTCCGCCAGCGACTCCTGCCCCTCGTCGCGCAGCGCCTGGATGCGCGCGGCCCGTCGTCGCGGTGTCACGTTGCCGCCCTCCGGGAAGATCACCAGGGCGTCGGCCGGGCCCATGTCGCCGGCGATGCGCTCGATCGTCTGCCGGGTCGTGGGCTGGCCGGGGCGACGCCGCCGGGCGGGCGTGACGAAGGCCGAGGGCAGCCGGTGGAGCAGCACGTCGATGGCGGGGTCCCACTGCAGGGTGTCCTTGAGCACGATCGCCGGCGCCCGTCCGTGCAGGGCGAGGAGCTGGTCCACGAGGATGAAGGAGTCGCCCGGCCCGGCGTGACGGCTCACCACGACCAGCGGCACGTCGGGCACGGGGCGGTGGTCCTCGTCCCAGAGCTCCACCACGATGTGCAGCCGCAGCGTCCAGCGCACCTGCCAGAAGAAGATGGCCAGCATCCGACGCATCAGTCCCACGTGGGCGTTGACGCACCACGACTGTTGCATGGCGAGCCCGAAGCCCGAGGCGATCCAGAGGCCGAGGAGCGCGAGGAGCGCCGCGGCGTCCCAGACGATGTAGAAGGCCAGCATCCAGAACGCCCGGACGATCCGCAGCCGCCCGGGCAGCACCCAGGTCAGCGCCGCGCCGACGACCAGGGCCAGCATCAGCGTGGTGGGGACCATCAGCACCGCGAGCAGGACCACCAGCGGTGCGACCACCAGACGGCGTACCAGGAGCGGAGGCGGAGCCATCTCGCGATTTCTACCAGGCAGTCGAGGGCGATGGCAACGGTGGTCCCGGCGGTCTAGGCACACCCGGCGGATGGGGCAGCGCGGGGCCCGGCAGCCTCGAGCCGCACGTCCATGTCACGCACCACCTCGAAAGCGCGGCGGTCGAGCCGGTGCTGCCACACCGACCACAGCAGCGTGTCCAGTGGCCACCACAGCACGACCCAGGCGGCGACCTCCAGGCCGGTGGAGAGGGTGGCGGCCACGCCGTCGGTGTCGCTCTCCAGGAGCTTCGAGGCCAGGATCAGCACCGCGAAGAGCAGGAGACCCGAGACCAGGCTCCGCAGGCCCCGCCAGCGCATGGCCGAGGCGTCCTGGCGGGCGCTGCGCGCCCTGGCGCTGGACCAGCGTCGGACCGCCGCCCGGATCTCGTCGAGATCGGCTCGCTCGGGGTCGGGTACGACGAAGGTGGCCGTGGCGGCTCGGTAGGAGCCGTTCGAGTAGACCTCGTCGGCGATGAAGTCCAGCGCGGGTCGGTCGCTGTGGTCGCCGTACCGCGGGTCGAACGGGTCGATGGACGGCGCGGCGAAGAGGTCGTCGACGCTCGTCAGCTCCAGCCGGACCGCATAGGTACGCCGCGCCATCTCCTCGCCTCCCTCCTCTGAAGAACCTCGGGCCGACGCCGCCGGGTTCAGGTCGACAGGTGGTCGATGATCGCGTCGTAGGCGTTGAGGTTGAGCGCGTCCAGCCCGAGGTCGAGCGACACCGGCTGGGAGGACTGCTTGACGATGGCGACGCCGTGGGCGCGGTCGACGTAGATCCACTGGCCGTGGATGCCGATGGCGGTGAACGCCTCCCGCCCCGGGGTGTGGCGGACCCACCACTGTGCCCGGTAGCTCCAGTCGCCGCCGGCGAACGGGCCGGTGGCGTCGGGCCCTGCGGCGAACGCCTCACGGCTCGCGCCGGCCGCGATCGTGTCGATGACCGCCGGGGCGACGACCCGCTCGCCGGCCGCGACGCCGTCGTTCAGCAGCATCATCGCGAAGCGCGCGAGGTCCCACGGGCCCGCGTTGAGCCCGCCGCCGGCGACCAGCGTCCCGTTGCGGTCGAGGAGGACGTAGGTCTCACCGTCGGTCCCGAGCCGGGACCACAGGCGGTCGTGCAGGGCGTCCTGGAACGACCTCCCGGTGGCCCGGTTCGTGATCCAGTTGACCACGTCGGTCTTGGGGGTCTGGTAGTGGAAGACCTGGCCGTGCTCGACGGTGGGGTCCTTTTCCAGCGTGGCGAGGAAGTCGTAGAGGCTGTCCGCGGGCGGGCCGCCGGCGGGGGACTCGAGCCACCCCAGGGCCTGGCCGTACCGGATGATCCCGGAGGCGGGATCGGCGTAGTCCTCGTCGAACGCCATCGAGTTGACCATGTCGAGGACATGGCCGAACGTCGCGTCGGCGAACGCGGTGGCCCCCGCGAGCTCTGGCACGTGCCGGGTCACCGGGTCGCTCTCGGAGACCAGGCCGTCGGCCACCGCCATCAGGCCGAGAAGTCCGGCGAACGACTTCGTCGCCGACATCATCTGGTGGGGTTGGCGGGGTCCCATCCCGTTGAGCAGGGACGCGTGCACGACCCGGTCCGGGGTCACCACGACCAGCGCGTCGGTGTAGGACTCGCGCAGGTAGCCGTCGAAGTCGATGACGCCCCCCTCGGCTCGTGCCACCTCGAGGCTCGGGATGCCGGCGTCGCTCTCCACGGTCAGGGGCGCGGCGCGCTCCGCGCTCGGCACCGGCGCCGAGGGATAGATGGTGCGCATGTGCTGGTAGGACCACCGGTTGTACGGCGGCGTCATGAGTGCGTTGGCCCGGGTGACCCGCTTCTCCGGAGGTGGCGGGAACCCCCGCATGAGGCCCAGCTGCTCGGCGGTCGCGTACGGGTCCGAGATCATGGCCCTCAACGTAGCAACGGCGGCGCCGTGCGTCGTCCCCCAACGAGGCGCTCGTCAGGACTCGCGCAGGACCTCCAGGACGACCCGCATGAGGAGGACCGCGCCGGCCAGCAGGCCGAGGAATCCCAGCAGGTCGTAGAGCTGGACGTTCTCGGAGAGCGACGGCCCGCCCGTCCGCCCGAAGAGGAGGACCGACACGATCCCGAGCGTCGCCGCCGCGGCCACCAGCACGACCCGGTTGACCAGCCGGGAGACGACGCGGACGTCAGCCTCGTCGGTGAAGAGCCGGACGCGGACGCTCAGGCGGCCGCCCTCGACCTGGCTCGCGATGCGGTCCAGGTGGTGCGGGGTGCGGCGCAGGAGCGGGGCGAGCGTGATCACCTCCCGCTTGAGCTGGTCGGTGAGGGTGTCGGGGCTCAGCTCGCGGCGGGCCTCGTCCGCCGCGAAGGCTTGGGCAGCATCGAGGATCGCGAACTCCGGGTCCAGGGTCGTGAGGGAGGCCTGGAGCGTCGTCAGCGCCCTCAGCATCTGGCTCATGCTGGGCGGCAGGGCGAGCTGCAGCTCGGCGGCGATGCCGAGCAGGTCGGCCACCATCGCGGCCGACGGCTCGGCGCCGGGCGCCAGGTGGTCCGCCATCATCCGGGCGAAGGCCCGGTCCAGCGTCGCCGGGTCCAGGTCGCCGGCGTCGCCCGACACCTCGACCAGCGCGTTGCGCAGCAGCGTCGGGTCGCGCAGGGAGAGGGCGGTCAGCATGTCTCCCATCGATGCCCGCTCGAACGTGTCGAGGCGGCCCGCGGAGCCGAAGTCGATCAGGCCGAGGCGCCCTGCGGGCATCAGGATGATGTTCCCCGGGTGCGGGTCGGCGTGGAAGCGCTTGCCGGCGAGCATGGCCGTGATCTGGAAGCGGAAGAGCGTGTCGGCCAGGTGGGCGTGGCCCGCGCGCTGCTCGGCCGTGGCACGCCCGAGCGGCACGCCGACGACCGTCGTCATCACGAGCACGGAGCTGGACGACAGGTCGTCGATCACCGCCGGTACGACGACGGGGGAGCCGGGTTCGAGCTCGGCCGCGGCCTGGCGCAGGTTGTCGGCCTCCACGGCGTAGTCGAGCTCGCCCCGCAGTTGGGCAGCGAACTGCGCGGTCACCCCGGCCACGTCGAGGCGCGCCGCTCGCTCGCTGCGAGCGTGGACCGCGCGGGCGACGTCGGTCGCGATGCGCAGGTCGCGCTCGATCGTCGCGGAGACCGCCGGGCGGCGCACCTTGACCACGACGTCCGTGCCGTCCGGTAGCCGCGCGGCGTGGACCTGCCCGATCGACGCGGCACCCAACGGCTCCCACCAGAAGGCGTCGAACACCTCCTCGACAGGCCGCCCGAGAGCCGCCTCGAGCGCCGGCTCGAGCGTCTCGCGGTCGACGGGCCGGGCGTCCTGGTGCAGCAGCGCGAGCTCGCCGGTGATGGCCGGAGGGAGCAGGTCGTCACGGGTGGCCAGCAGCTGACCGAGCTTGACGAAGACGCCGCCGGCCTCCTCGAACGCCGCACGGAGGTCCGCTCCGTAGGCCGCGAGGTCCGCGTCGTCGGCGGTGGAACGGCTGAGGCCGAACCCGCGCCCGAGGCCGTGGCGCGACGCGATCGCGCCGATCTCCGCGGACCGGCGCACCTGGCCGACCCGGTGGCGTAGGTCGAGCACCGACCGCCACCTTGGCCCGGCCGAGCGGCGTGCCGGGTCGCTGAGCGCCTCGAGGGCCAGGATCGCGAGCATCGCGAAGACGAGCGCGAGCACGAATCCCGTGGTCGCGGCCAGGTCGGACGGCTCGCCCCGGCGGACGAGCAGCGCCCGGATGGTCTCGCCGGCGGCGAGGCCGAGCAGCGCGGCCACGGCGGCCCGGAGGAACGCGGCGTGGCGGGTGCCCAGCATCCGGCGGACGACCCAGACGAACACGAGGAAGAACGCCACCTCGGCGATCACGCGCAGCATGGACCCGCCCTTCGCAGGAGACCCTGTCCGGCACCGATCCTGCCACCACCCGGTCCCGGGCGTCGGCCCCCAGGATCACGGCGCGCTCCTCTCGGCTGAGGAGCCCGGGCCCCGGCGGCCTCGGGCGGGCGACCTGAGGGCGACGAGCCCCAGGCCGGTCGCTGCACCGGCCGCGGCGAGAGTGATGCCGGCGAGCGCCGCGAATCCGATCTCCGCCGCCACCCATCCGGCGAGCACCGCGGCGACGATCGTCCCCAGCGCTATCGCGGCGCCGAGGGCGCCCTGGCCGCCTCCTGGGCCGATGGGCGACGTGGAGGCCACCAGCGCCGCGGCGTTCAGCTCGAAGAGGGGGTAGACGAGCATGACGACGCCGAAGACCACGAGCGCGGCGATGCCGCTCTCGCCGGGGATCAGCAGGAGGCCGGCACCGGCGACGGCTCGGGCTGCGGCGCTGGCGAGGAACGGTACCCGTGGACCCGCCCGGGCGGTCCAGCGGCCGGCGACGACGTACAGCGGGATGGAGACGAGAACGATCACCGAGAGCGCCCCGGCGCTCTCGGTCGGTTCGATGCCGAAAGCCGACTGCATGTAGCTCGGGTACTGCGACTCGATGGCCTGGGCGCTCACCGTGATGAGGAGCACCAGCGCGAGCACGACACCGAACTGCGAACCCAGCGTCGCGCGCAACGTGGGACCGCGCGCACCGTCGGTGCGGTCACCGGAGTCGGTCGCGGCGGCTGCCGCCACCAGCCGCTGCGAAGGCCCGCGGTTCACCAGACCGACCACGACGCCGAAGGCCGCGGCGGCCCCGGCCAGGACGACGAACATCGACTCGAAGGCCACGCCGGCCCCGGCGAGCGCGGACACCGTGGCGAGCCCGAGCACCTGTCCGGCCGGCAGGGAGAGCTGGAGCAGCGACAGCTTCCTGGCCAACGTCGCCGGGTCCAAGCCGGCGCCGACGACGAAGGTCGCGTTCACCACCGAGAGGCCCGCCATGCCCAGGCCCAGCAGGGAGGCGGCCACGAGCCACGTCAGCACCTGCTCGGCGGCGGCGAACGCGAGTGCCGCCGCCCCGAGCAGCGCGATCGACATCAGCTGCAGGCCCCGATGTACGGCGAAGCGGTCCGCGAACGATCCCAGGAACGGGGCGGCGAGGGCGATCGAGCCCGCGACCGCCATGACCGCGCCGGCGTCCGCCGGGTCGCCGCCCTGCTGCAGCACGTAGGCCGGGATGAGGAACATCATCCCGCCGACTCCGCAGAACCCGATCGCGGCCTGGGCGAGCATCCAGATCTCGTAGGGGCCGACGGTGGGAACGCGGGCTGTGCCCATGCCTCTCACGCACCCCGGCGGGAGGTGGGGGCGGTATCGATGGCGTCGGCCGGCCGCGGGGCCTTGGACTCGCTGAGGGGCATGGTGCTCACGCCTGTCTCGGGTGGTGGTGCTCCTCGACCATCCCAGGGGCCGGCGGCGCCTGCAACGCCCTCCCGGCGGCCGGTCTAGAGCGTTCCTGACGACGACCTGTCGTCCTGCGGAGTCAGGTCTGCGTCGCCGGGCCGTCCGACGCGGTGGGAGCGGCTCCACCGCGTGCAAGCGCCAGCTGTTCGGTCAGCTCCGCGATCTGGGCCCGGAGCTCGTCGTGGGTCGGCGTGCCGTCGGGGACGGCGTCCGTGGTGCCGTCCGGTCGCTGGAAGCCCGCGACGAACCACGACGAGACGTTCGCGGTCACCACGCCCAGCACGGCGATCCCGGTGAGCATGACGACGACCCCGACGATCCTTCCGGTGGCCGTCGTGGGGACGACGTCGCCGTACCCCACGGTCGTCATGGTGGTGATCGACCACCACAGGGAGTCGCCGAAGGTGACGATCTGGGCCTTCGGTGCGGTTCGCTCCGCCTCGAGCACGGCCAGGCTCGACACGATGATGAGCAGGAGCGCGAACGAGCCGACGTTGACCGTGGCAGCGGTGGCGCGCCGTCGGCCGCCGTCCCGCTTCGTCAGCAGCGCGATGATCGACAGGAGCCGGAGCAGCCGCATCGCGCGGAACATCGGAAGCGCCACCGCGGCCAGGTCGACCAGGTGCGTGCGCACGAACCGGCGGCGGTCCGGCGCCAGGGAGAGCCGAACGACGTAGTCGACCGCGAACAGCACCCAGGTGAGCCACTCGACCCACCGGGCCAGTCGCCGAACGCCGAGGGACGCGTCCGGGAGGACGATCGGGGTCGCGTAGGCGACCAGGAAGACGAGGGCCAGGACCAGCAGCGGGCCCTCGGTCGCCGACTCCCACTTGGCGTACGACTTGCCGTCTCGCTCGCTCATGCGCTCAGACTGCCAGCGCGGCTCGGCGGCGGTCGACCACTCCCGCCGGCCGTACCGCCGGCCGTACCGCGGGGTCAGCCGGCGGTGGGATCCTCCGTCGTGCCGGGGCGGGCGCGCCGCCAGTTGAAGTCCTGCCCCTCCCTGCGTCGCCAGTCGAGGAGCACGCCGAGGCCGAGCATGCTGGGGAAGATCAGGGTGGCCAGTCGCCAGAGGAGGAGCCCTGCGGCGACCTGGGCCTCGACCTCCCCGGCCCCGCGCCGCAGGAAGATCTCCAGCAGCGCGCCGTCGATCACGACGATGCCGTCGAAGGGGAGGCTGTTGAGCGGGTAGGTGATCAGGAAGGCGGCCGCGATCTCCGCGAGGGCGAGCGTCTCCCCGGAGACACCGACGGCGCGGAGGCACGCGACCAGGATGGCCGCCTCGACGACGAGCAGGACCGAGGTGGCGAGCACCGCTCGTGGCCACCCCGCCCGCAACCTTTCGTGGATCCGGCGCCGGAACATGACGGTCGCCGTTTCCCACGCCTCGGGGTCGACGGAACGGACACGAGCCGCGATCCTCCCCGCGGTCCGTCCGAGCCAGGCGGCGGTGCCCTCGGCCCGCGCGATGAGGATGATCGCCACCAGGATGGCCACGGCGACGAGGGCGGCGGGCAGGCTCGACTTCAGGTACTCCTCGTCGTAGCGGCGCAGCAGCAGGAGCAGGACGAAGCCGATGATCGGCGCCGCGAACCGAGCCACGTAGAAGATCAGGGAGGAGAGCGTCAGCGCTGCGAGCCCGTCGGTGGGGTCGATCCGCCAGCTCCGGAACATCGCGTAGCGGAGCGCGAGGTCGGCCGGTGGCGGCGTGACCTTGGTGACGACCTGGGCGGCGAGCTCGTTGCGCGTCGCCTGTGTCATGGTCAGCTCCGGGATCAGCACCTTCATCGGCCAGCCGACGACGACCCACCGCAGCAGCACCAGGCCGAGCACGAGGATCAGGTCCAGCGGTGCGACGGAGGTCAGCACGTCGCCGACGTCCGCCCACGGGACGTCCTTCAGGACGAACCAGACGATCAGCGCCACCACGCCGATCAGGAGGATCCGCAGCGCGGTGCGGCGCAGGCGGGCGGCGCGGGAGGGGCCGTCGGGGTGGTCCTCGTCCATGTCGCTCCGCCTCCTGGATGGGCGTGTGGGGATGTCTCCGTCTGCCGAGCCGGGGTGCCGCCGGGCGGGTCAGAACCCGTAGAACGTGCGAATGCCGCCGAGGGCGAGCTGCATGCCGATCGTGGCCAGGAGCAGTCCGCCGATGCGCGCGAGCATGGCGGTCGTCGAGGCGTTCAGCCGGGAGAACCAGTTCCCGAAGAGCGCGAACCCGACCCACACCAGCACCGAGACGACGGCGACGCCGATCAGTGTCGCGATCAGGGCCGCGACGTCGTCGGTCGCCGACGACATCGTGATGACGGTCGTGATCGCGCCGGGTCCGGCCATCAGCGGGATGGCCAGCGGCATGATCAGCCCGTCCTCCTCCGACTGCTCGGGCGTCTCCGCGGCGACCTCCGCCGATCCCTGCGCGCGGCTCGAGGCGCCGCCGTACAGCATCTCGAATCCCATCAGCGCCACGACGAGGCCGCCGACGACGCCGAACGCCCCGAGGTCGATCCCGAACAGCTGCAGCAGCTCGCGCCCGACCAGCGCCATGGTGCCGAGCACCGCGAACACGATCACCGCGATCTTGAGCGCGGCCGCCCGCCGGTCCAGGCCCCGGCGCGACGTCACGTCGTTGAAGATGACGATCTTCACCGGGTCGATGGGGTTGACGATCATGAAGACGGCGATCGTCGCCTGGATCGCGATCTCCGAGGCGCTCAGGCTGGAGATGTCCACGCAGGCAGACTACGACGCGGACGCGCAACGTCGGTGCGAGTGTCTAGAGCGCCGCGAGCATGAGGCGCGGCCTCGATCTGGGTGCCGTGACGCCGGAGCTGGCTCCGCCCCCTCCGGCCGACGCGGGCACAGACACGCACACACAGCAGAGCCGCCGCCCTCGGAAGGAGGACGGCGGCTCCACCGCTGGTGGTGTCTCCTCAGAGCCCCATGTCCTTGGCGATGATCAGCTTCATCACCTCGGAGGTGCCGCCGTAGATCCGGTTGACCCGGTTGTCGGCGTAGAGCCGGGCGATCGGGTACTCGTTCATGAACCCGTAGCCGCCGTGGAGCTGGAGGCAGCGGTCGATCACGCGGTGGGCGACCTCGGTGCAGAACAGCTTCGCCGACGCGGCCTCGGCCGCGGTGAGCTCGCCGGCGTCGAGCGCCTCGAGGGCCCGCTGGGCGACGGCCTCGGCGGCGTCCACCTCGGCCTTGCAGCCGGCGAGCTCGAACTTGGTGTTCTGGAAGGAGGCGACGGTCTTGCCGAAGACGGTGCGCTGCTCGACGTACTCCTGGGTGAAGCGGACGGCCGCCTTGGCCTGGGCGAACGCGCCGTACGCGATGCCCCAGCGCTCCGAGGCGAGGTTGTGGCCCAGGTAGTAGAAGCCCTTGCCCTCCTCGCCGAGCAGGTCCTCGACCGGCACCTTGACGTCCGTGAAGGCCAGCTCGGCGGTGTCGGAGGTGCGCAGCCCGAGCTTGTCCAGCTTCCGACCGATGGAGAACCCCTCGGAGTGGGCGTCGACGGCGAGCAGGGAGAGGCCGGAGCGGCGGTCGCCCTCGGTCGGGGCGCTGGTCCGCGCCGCGACGATCACCCGGTCGGCCAGGACGCCGCCGGTGATGAAGGTCTTCGCCCCGTTCAGTACGTAGTGGGTGCCGTCCTCGGAGAGCTTGGCGGTGGTCCGGATGCCGGCCACGTCCGAGCCGGTGCCCGGCTCGGTCATGGCCAGGGCCCACATCTCCTCGGCCGCCACGAAGCTCGGCAGGTAGCGCTTCTTCTGCTCGTCGGTGGCGAGCATCTTGATGTAGGGCAGTGCGAGCAGCACGTGCACGCCGGAACCGCCGAGGGTGACGCCGGCGCGGGACGTCTCCTCGTACAGGACGGCCTCGAACTTGTGCGTCTCCAGCCCGGCGCCGCCGAACTCCTCGGGCACCGAGATGCCGAACACCCCGAGGTCGGCGAGCTTGCTGTAGAGCTCCTTGGGGACCTCGCCGGCGGCGAACCACTCGTCGTAGTGCGGGGAGACCTCGGCGGCGATGAAGGACCGCAGGGTCTGACGGAAGGACTCGTGGTCCTCGTCGAAGATGGAGGAGCGCAAGGCGGGCTCTCTTTCTGTGTCGGTCGTTTCTCAGCGTCGCAGGGCGGCCTGGCCCCCAGCGCGCCGTGCGGCCGGTTGCGGAAGGTGTCTATCGCGGGACGAGCAGCACCCCGTCGTGCGGGTGGAGCAGCCCCTGACCGGCAACGGCTGGCCGGAGGCTGCTCCGACACGACGGGGCTCCCGCGCGTCAGCCGTGCGCGACCTCGGCCGCCCGGGCGAGCGCTGCCGACAGGGTACGCAGCATGGCGCCGGTGATCGGCACCGACCCGGGGAGGAGGCTGCGGTACTGCGCCTCCCAGGTGATGCGGGTCCCACCGTCACCGGCCCTGTCGAGGGTGACGAAACCGTGGTAACGGCTCTGGCCCGGCACACCCTTGGCACGGTACTCCAGGCGGTACGGCGCCTCGACGGCCGCGATGGTCTCGGTCAGCCCCATGCCCAGCGGGCCGCCGCTGAGGCGACGGACCAGGCCGACACCGTCGCGGTCGCCCTCACGGACCACCGTGGTCGACTTGAACGGAGCCCACTCCGCCATCTCCTCGTGGTCGACCAGCACCGCCCAGACCTCCTCGATGGACGCCTTCGAGGTTGCCGTGGCGACCGCGCGCTTGACGGGCGGCTTCTTGGCGGTGAACCCGAGCTCGAGCAGGTTCATCGGGTCGACCGGGTAGCGCTTGCCCTTGCTGCCGTGCCAGAGCAGCTCGATGGAGAAGCCCATCGGGTCGTTGACGTAGGAGGCGTACCACCACTTCGAGACGATGGTGTCCTTGGTCGAGTTCGGGGTGATCCCGAACGGGCGCCCCTTCTCCACCAGCGCGTCGAGCTCCTCGCGGGTGTCGGTGCCCAACGCGATGTTGAGGATGCCGATGTCGCTGATGTGGTAGCCCTCGGGCCACGGCTCGCCGGCCGGGTCGAGGTACTGCACGACCTCGATCAGCGCATCGCCGGCGCGGACCACGAACGAGTCGCGCTTGGCCTCCTCCAGGCCCCACAGGGCCTCGTGCTCGGGCTCATGGATCGGGTCGGCGACCTCGGGCAGGCCCATCACGTCGACCCAGGTGTTCCGGGCGGCGACCAGGTCCGGCACCGAGAGCGTGACGAACCGGGCGACGGCCGGAGTGGCCGGACGGGGAGCCATGCCGGGGCGCGCGACGTCGGCTTCGAGCAGCTCCAACAGCACGCCGTTGGGGTCCTTCACACAGACCCGGCGGGCACCGGGCTCACCCATCGGCTCGGTGAGCAGCGGGGTGTGCCGGCGGGCGAGGCGCTCCAGCGTCGCGTCGAAGTCGGCGACGTGGAAACCGACCGTGGTGTAGCCGATGTCCGCGGGGGTCCAGTCGGCGGGGACCGGCTTGGGCTCCGGCTTCGAGAACTCGAAGAACTCCATCTGGAAGCCCGGCTTCCCGTCGAGCATCCACCAGCAGACGCTGGTGGCGCCCGGGACGCCTTGGACGTCCTCGGAGCCGAGCAGGGGGATGAAGGCGTGGGTGCCGCCGGACTCGGCGAGGCCGAAGACGTCGGCGTACCAGCGCTGCGTGTGCTGGACGTCGTGGACGCTCAGTGCGATCTGGACCAGCGGGCGGTTGGTGTCGGTGGTGGTCATGTCAGTGCTCCACTTCGGGGCTGATCATTCGGGGTGCTGACCGTCGTGGTCAGGCGAGGGACTTGGCCGCGGCGGCGATGCGCTCGGCGTTGGGCAGGGCGGCGTACTCCAGGTGCGGGGCGAACGGGATCGTCTGCTCCACCGCGACCCGGGCGTAGCGGGCGCTCGTGTCGGACTCCAGCAGCAGCGCGGCGATCTCGCCGGTGAGGCCACCCCGGACGTAGTCCTCGTCGGCGACGACGACGCGGCCGGTGCGGGCCACGTGCTCGACGATCGCCTCCTTGTCCAGCGGGGCGAGCGTGCGCAGGTCGAGCACGCTGGCCTCGATACCGTCGGCGGCCAGCCGGTCCGCGGCCTCCAGGCAGCGGTGCACGCCGGTGCCGACCGACACCAGGGTCACGTCGCCACCGTCGCGGCGGAGGGCGGCCTGGCCGAACGGGATCGGCTCGACACGGGCGGGGACCTCGCCGCGAACACCGGCGGCCGGCTGGATGTGCGACAGGTCGAGCGTGTCGCGCTGGTCGCCGGCCAGGTAGTCGAGGATCTGCTGGTCGAGCAGCTTGGGCGTGAGGAAGACGGTGAACTCGTCGCTCTGGACGGCGCTCAGCATCAGGCCCGCGGCGTCGGCCGGGGTCGACGGCACGACCACCTCGACGGACGGGTACGACGCCAGCGAGCCCCACAGGGTCTGCGCGTGCTCCCCGCCGTCGGAGTACCAGCCGCCGACACCCGCGCGGAGCACCATCGGCACCTTCCACTCGCCGGCGGAGAAGTCCTTGAACTTCGACCCGGCGTTCAGGATCGCGGACCAGCCGACGGTGGCGAAGTCGATCATGTAGAGCTCGACGACCGGGCGCAGGCCGGCCATCGCGGCGCCGACGCCCGCGTACATGAACGCCGACTCCGAGATCGGGGTGTCCTTGACCCGGTCGCCGCCGAAGCGGCTGTGCAGGACGCGGCGCAGGATCTGGACGTCCTCGCCGTAGGTGACCACGGTCGGGTCCTCGGCCATCGCCTGGCCGAGCGCGTGGTCGACGGCCTCGTCGTAGCGCATGGTGGTGGTCGCGGTGGTGGTGGCGGTGATGCTCATCGGATTCCTCCCTTGACGCCGAAGCCGACGCGGTGGCCGACGCGCTCGCGCGCCTCGTCCATCGCGGCCCGGATCTCGGCGCGCTCCTGCTCCTCGATCTTGGTGGCGACGCTGCTGCTGACGAGCGAGCGACCGCGGCGCACCGGGTCCTTGCGCAGCGTCAGCGCGACGTCGCGGGTGTAGCGGCCGGCGCGGACGCCGACGCCCGCCATCGCCTTGGCCTTGTCGGCCACGGAGCCGCCCTCGGCGACGAGGCCGCCCTGGAGCTCGGGCACCCAGACGCTGAGCTGCTTCTTCGGGTTGCGCAGCAGCCCGACCAGCGGGTCGCCCTCGAAGTGGCCGTTGGGCCGGTGGCAGGTCAGGTAGAGGAAGCCCGGGCCCTTGCCGGCGCGGGCGCGCTCGACGAGTCGTCCGGCGGCGGCGTACACGTCCTGGACCTTGTGGCCGGCCGCGGTCTCCACGTGCAGGCCGAAGCCCTTGGCGCGCGAGACCGGGTCACCGCCGGTGACGTCCTTGGAGTAGGTGGTGATGCCCCACTTGTTGTCCTTGCAGACGAAGACGACCGGGAGGTTCCAGGCCACCGCCATGTTGTAGGACTCCATCAGCAGGCCCTGGTTCATGGTCGCCTCGCCGTGGAAGGTGATCGCGACGCTGCCCGGGTGCAGCCGGGTGTGGGCGTAGGCCTGGCCGACGGCCAGCGGGCCGCCGGAGCCGACGATCCCGTCCGAGCCGGCCTTCACCGACTTGTCGAAGATGTGCATGTGGCCGGACATGCCACGGTTGATGCCCTCGTCGGAGCCGAGCACCTCGAGCATCAGCGCCTTGGGGTCGGTGCCGCGCATGATGAAGGGGCTGGTGTTGCGGTGGTCCAGCGCCATCGTGTCGTGCTCGGTCAGGTGCGCGATGATGCCGGCGTTGATGCCCTCCTCGCCGATCGCGGCGTGGTACTCGCCGGGCACCAGGCCCTCGGCCCACGCCTCGACGATGGCGTCCTCCACCATCCGGCTGCGGACCATCATCCGGTAGACGCGCGCGGCGTCCATCTTCGTGGCCATCAGATCAGTCCCTCGTTCAGGGCCCACTGCTTGGAGCGGGCGATTCCGTCGTCGTACGACACGGCCGGCTCCCAGCCGAGGACCTTGCGGGCCTTCTCGTTGGAGACGAGCGCGTCGCGGTTGAGCATGTGCATCAGCGCGGGGCCGAGCTCGCTCTTCATGCCGAGCCGGCGCTGCACCGCGCCGACGACGGTCAGCGCGGGCGCCGCGACCTTGATCGGCAGGGTCTTGACCTTGCCGCCCTTCCAGGACGCGAGCTCGCCGAAGTACTCGGCGCAGGTCAGTTCGAGCTCCTCGCCGAAGTTGAAGATCTGCCCGTCGACGGCGGCGGCGTCGGCGGCGAGCAGCAGCACCATCGCGTCGACGAAGTTGTCGATGTAGATCGCGTCGAAGACGCCTCGGCCGCCCTCAGGCAGCAGCATCTGGTTGGCCTCGACCATCGCCAGCGGCTCGCGGACCCAGACCGATCCGGGCCCGTAGACGTCGGCGGGGCGGACGATCGTGACCTCGGTGCCGCGGTGGGCGTTGGCGAGCACGACCTGCTCGGAGTTGGTCTTGGTGTCGACGTAGGTGCTGACCCCGCCGGTGACCCGTGCCGGGTAGTCCTCCGTGACGAACTTCGGGAAGCCCCAGCCGTACGCCGCGATCGAGCTCAGGTGGACGAAGCGGCCCACGCCCGCGGCGACGCTGGCGTCGAGCACCTTCTTGGTGCCCAGCACGTTGACCTCCCAGGCCGCGGCGGTCGGCGCGACCGTACTGACGATCGCGGCGGTGTGCACCACCGCCTCGACGCCCTCGAGGGCGTGCGCCCAGGTGCTGGGGTCCGTGGTCGTGCCCTGGACGATCCCGTTCTCGGGGTCGGCGACGAGGTCGACGCCGGTGACGGTGGCGCCGAGCTCACGCAGGCGGGCGGCGAGCGTCCGGCCGATGAAGCCGCCGGCGCCGGTGATGAAGACCGACGTCGGGACGGCCGGTGCGGGACGTTGCGTGCTCATGTCTCTCCTCGTGGGTGTGGGGGTAGGGGGCCGTCAGCCGGTGACCAGCGGGAGGTCCGGGTTGGTGCGGATGCCGACCCGGATCGCTCGGGCGGCCGGGCCGGCGGAGGCGGTCTCGAAGGCCTTCTGCCACTCGTCGAGCTCGAAGGTGTGGGTGACCATGCCGTCGACCGGGTAGCCGTCGTTCATCCACTCGAGCACCTGCTCCTGGGTACGCCGACCGCCCAGCGCCGGCTCCGGGCCGGGGTCGGTCGTGCCCAGCACGTCGAGCTCCCGCTTCCAGACCAGCGACCAGTTCATCTGCTGCTGCCCGGCCGCGCCGGCCAGCACGAAGGTGCCCTTGGCACGCAGGAGGTGCAGTCCGAGGTGGATCGTGTCGGAGGAGCCCACGCAGTCGACGACGAGGTCCACGCCCTGCTCGAGGATCGGGACGGCCGGGTTGCCGGGCGTCGCTGTCGGGTTGAGCAGCCGGCCGCCGTCCTGCTCGGCCACCGTGGTGATGGCCGCGGGGCCGGCCGGGAGGATCCTGTCCGCTCCCACCCGGGACGCCCAGTCGGAGCCGAACTGGCCGGGGCTGACCACCGAGATGTGGAGGTCGGGGTGGAGTCGGCGCAGCGCGGCCACCGTCAGCAGGCCGATCGCGCCGGGGCCGATGACGACCGCCCGGGCGCCCTTGGCGGGCTTCTGCCAGCGCAGCGCGGCGTGCAGGCCGATCGAGGCCGGCTCGGTCAGCGCGGCGAACCTCGACGGGAGGTCGCCGATCGGGAACAGCTGGCTCTCGTGGGCGATCGCCTGCTCGGCCATGCCGCCGCCGAGGGTCCGGGCGAAACCGAGGGTCGGCGAGCAGCAGCCGCTGACGCCGGGCATCTCGAACCGCTCGCAGACGTTCGGCATCCCCGCCTCGCAGCTGCGGCAGAGGTCGTCGAAGCCACGCTGGGCGCAGCTGATCACGGCGTCCACGGCGACGCGGTCGCCGGGCTTGACCGTGGTCACGCCCGGTCCGACCTCGTCGACCACCGCGACGAACTCGTGGCCGGGGATCTGCTGCGTCTCCTGGTAGTAGGCGGCGAGCTCGAGTGACACCTTCGCATGGGCGAGCCCGACGTCCGACCCGCAGATCAGGGAGAGCTCGGGGCGCAGGCGCACCCAACCGGGGGCCTTGGGGAGCTGGGGCGCGGGGTCGTCCTCGATCAGGCGGAGGATGCCCCCGGGGCCCCATCCGGCGTTCTTCCCGAGCCCGCGCGGCAGCTTCTGCGCGGCGGCCGTGAACAGGTAGCGCTGGATGGCGATGTCAGCCAGTAGTGCCTTCATGTGTCCTCGCTTGTTCGGCGATGAGGAGAGCCCGACGTTGGTCGTGCGCCGGCGGTTCTCGGTGACCGCCATCACAAGATTGACTGTGACCGGACCCACATGCCTTGACACTTTTCGACACGATCCCTGACAGTTACGAACATGGCGCTGTTGCGAGGATCGGGCCTTCTGTACTACCGAGACCTCGTCGCCGAGCTCGGCGCCGACCCTGATCCGCTGCTCCGGAGCGCCGGTATCCGGCCGGTCGACGCCGGTGACCACGACGCCTTCCTGACCTATCGGAGCGTCGTCGCCGTGACGAACGCGGCGGCCCGGGTCACCGGTCGCGCGGACTTCGGCCGCCTGCTCGGGGCCCGGCAGGGCCTGGAGACGCTGGGGCCGGTGGGGGTGGCCACCAGGACGGCGTCGACCATGGGGGAGGCGATCCGGATCAGCGGGACCTACCTGTCGGCGTACAGCCCGTCGGTCGCGGTCTCGATCGAGCCGACCGACGACCCCGACCACGTGTTCTTCGAGTTCCGGATCGTCGAGCAGGGTCTCGGCGCCGTGGTCCAGACAGTGGAGCTCTCCCTGGCGTTGGCGCTGTCCGTCTTCCGCTTCATGCGAGGATCCGCCTACCAACCGCTGGACGTGCACCTCCCGCACGACCCGGTGACGCCGCCGCGCTCCTACGAGGAGTCCTACGGATGCCCCGCGCTCTTCGCGCAGCTGCGGGCCGGGTTCACGCTCAGGGCCGCCGACCTCGGGGCGCCGATCGACGGCGACCCCGCTGCCCACCAGGTGGTCCTGCGCTACCTGGACGGACTGGTCGCCAGCGACGAACCCGGCCTGGTGGCGCCAGTGCGGCGCCTGGTCGGGCAGCTGCTGCCGACGGGCGCCGTCACGGCTCCCTTGGTGGCCCGACAGCTCGCGCTGCACCCCAAGACGTTCGAGCGCAGGCTCATCGAGGAGGGCACCCGGTTCCGCGAGATCCTCGAGGAGGTCCGCCGCGAGCACGCCGAGCGCTACCTGAGGGACACGGAGATGACCGTGACCCAGGTCGCCCGGGAGCTCGGCTATGCGGAGCAGAGCGTCCTCGCCCGGTCGATCAACCGGTGGTACGGGCTCACCCCCACCGACCTGCGGCGACGGCTCCGCGCGACGGGTTGACCCGGCTCAGCCGCCTCGCTCGGCCCCGCGGCTCCAGGAGCGCAGGAGCCACCAGGACCCGACGGCGACGATGGCGATGAACTGCACGCCGTACGCCGCCACGAAGATGGCGGCATCGCGGACGTCGGGGAGGGGCACCCAGGTCGTGGGGAGCGGCAGGCTCCAGTCCCAACCCAGGCCGTCGGTCCCCTCGTTGACCACGATCGCGATCGGTGCCGCGATGTCCCACAGCGTGTGCAGCGCCGTGACGCCGAGCCAGGTGAGCCCGACCGGGACGGACAGGTAGCGACCGGTCCGGGCCGCTGACGCGAAGAGCGCGCCGCCGAGGATGGCCGACCAGGTGATGTGGGCCAACGGCGCGATGAAGGCGCGGGCGATCGTGACCGTCGAGGCCGCGAGGAGCGGCTTGCCGGTGCCGTCCACCAGGGCGTTGAACGCGTAGCCCATGCTCTCGAACGCCGCGAACCCCGCACCGACGACGGCGCCGAGCACCATCCCCACCCTGGGCTCCCGGGTCGCCAGCTGGCGGGCGAAGGCGACGATCAGCGCCCCCTTGACCAGCTCCTCGATCACCGCGACGCCGAGGTAGAAGTTGACCGCCGGTAGCAGCGAGGACTCCAGCATGGCTGCGGCCACGAGGCCGATCAGGCCGCCGGCCAGGAAGGCCGACAACACGGTCGCCCCGTCGAGCCGCGCGGGACCGACCCGGTCCAGCGCGAACGCGACCGAGGCCACCGGCACCGTGAAGGCCCCCAGCACCAACAGCGTCGGCACCAGGTACTCGTTGCGGCTGACGGCCACGCTGGCCAGCGTGACGACCCAGAGTCCGCCGCCCACCTGGAGGATGCGGAGCCACGTGCGGCCACCGCGCGGTGCGCCGTCGGGGGCGGCCGCGCCGCCGGAGGGTGGGCCCAACGTCATCCGTCCAGCTCCCGTCGGTCGGTCGTGCCGCTGGTCCCGGCGACCGGCGAGGCTCGACCACGAGTCGGTCAGACGACTCTAGTGATGGAGGGCCCGACACGCCCGGGCCCTTGAGCCGCAACCATCGGCCTGGAACGGTGGACGGTTCATTCGCACCCGACGGGAAGGCAACATCCCATGCTCGCCCTGACCGAGAACGCCGCGACCATCGTGAAGCAGCTGACCGCGGACCCCGCAGCCGAGGGGGCGCCCGGGCTGAGGATCTCCGGCGCCTCCGACGACACGTTCGCCGTGACGACCGCCCAGGCGGCCGAGCCCGACGACGCCGTCGTGGCGCAGGACGGCGCCATCGTCTACCTGGACGCGGACGCCGCCGTCGCGCTCGACGACAAGATCCTGGACGCCGGGGTCGACGACGCCGGCAAGATCGAGTTCGGCCTCTACCAGCAGGGCTGAACAGGAACGCGAAGGAGCCCCGGGTCGTCGTCCCCGGGGCTCCTTCGTCGTTGCGTGGCGACGGCGGCGACCGCTCGGCGGGCCGCGCGCAGAAGATGTGGCGGAGCGGGAATGGATCCGGCGCGGCCCTGGTTCAGCGTGAAGAGTTCAACATTCAACTACTTCATCGGAGACTCCCATGTCGTTCTTCTCCCGCAAGTCCACGAAGTCCACGGCCGCCCCCGCTGCCGCGGCCACCACCCCGGAGGCCGCCGCGCCGGCCGTCGTCGAGGACATCAGCGGCGACTACACGATCGACCCGACCCACACCCGGCTCGGCTTCAGCGCCCGGCACGCGATGGTGACCACCGTGCGCGGCCAGTTCACCGACTTCGCCGGCACGGCCCACGTCGACACCGTCGACCCGGCCGCCTCGAAGGTCGAGCTGACCATCCAGACCGCCAGCATCGACACCGGTGTCGCGGACCGCGACGGCCACCTGCGCTCGGCGGACTTCTTCGACGCTGACACCAACAAGGAGATCAGCTTCTCCTCCACCGAGGTCGCGCGCGACGGATCCGACTGGGTGATCACCGGCGACCTCACCATCAAGGGCGTCACCCGGTCCATCTCGATCACCTTCGAGCCGAACGGCTCGGCCCGCGACCCGTTCGGCAACGAGCGGATCGGCTTCGAGGGCGCGACCTCGATCAACCGCAAGGACTGGGACCTGTCCTGGAACGCCGCGCTCGAGACCGGCGGCGTCCTGGTCTCCGAGAAGATCAAGCTCGAGTTCGACATCTCGGCGATCAAGAACGCCTGAGCGTCGGCACGCTCGCGAGGGGCCTCCGACCCGGCACCGGGTCGGAGGCCCCTCCGCCTGGGGTGATCGATGGAGCCGATCGGCCGAGCGGAACTTCGTGTTTGACCGGGACCCGCGTCACACCCGATGGTCGGCGTCATGACCCAGGCAGTGGACGAGAACGACGAGCTCCGGGTCACGCCGCCCAAGACGTACGCCGCCGGCGTGCCCGGTGTCCGCCACGCGCTCACCTACGCGATCGGCTCGAGCGGCACGCGGCGTACCGCGCTGACGCTGCTCAGCCTGAACCAGTCCAAGGGGATCGACTGCCCCGGCTGCGCCTGGCCCGAGGGCGAGCACCGCGCCCGGAACGAGTACTGCGAGAACGGCGCGAAGCACATCAGCGACGAGGCGACGACCCGCCGTGTCACGCGCGACTTCTTCGCCGAGCACGCCATCGACGACCTCGGCACGCGCTCCGACCGCTGGCTCAACGAGCAGGGTCGGCTGACCGAGCCGATGGTGAAGCGTCCCGGCGCCAGCCACTACGTCCCGATCGCCTGGGACGAGGCGTTCGACCTGATGGCCGACGAGCTGCGTGGGCTCGCCTCCCCGGACGAGGCGATGTTCTACACGTCGGGGCGCGTCAGCAACGAGGCCGCCTTCCTGCTCCAGCTCTTCGCCCGGGCGTTCGGCACCAACAACCTGCCCGACTGCTCCAACATGTGCCACGAGTCCAGCGGCTCGGCGCTCAACGAGACGCTCGGCATCGGCAAGGGCAGCGTGTCGCTGGACGACATCCACGGCTCCGACCTGGTCCTCGTGGTCGGGCAGAACCCGGGGACCAACCACCCGCGCATGCTGTCGGCCCTGGAGCAGACCAAGCGCAACGGCGGCAGGGTCGTCGCGGTCAACACGCTGCCCGAGGCCGGCCTGATGCGGTTCAAGAACCCGCAGAAGGCGCGCGGCATCGTCGGCAAGGGCACCGCGCTGGCCGACGTCTTCCTCAAGATCCGCCCCGGCGGCGACCTGGCGCTCTTCCAGATGCTCAACCGGCTGCTGCTGGAGGCCGAGGACGCCGCTCCGGGCACCGTGCTGGACCGCGAGTTCATCGACGCCCACACCAGCGGGTTCGCCGAGGCCGCGGCGCACCTGCGCCGTACCGACTGGGACGACGTGCTCACCGCGACCGGCCTGACCCGCGGGGAGATCGAGGGCCTCCGCGACCTGGTGCTGGCCAGCGACCGGATCATCGTCTGCTGGGCGATGGGGCTCACCCAGCACAAGCACGGCGTGCCGACCATCCGCGAGGTGGTCAACTTCCTGCTGCTGCGCGGCAACATCGGCCGCCCCGGAGCCGGGGTCTGCCCGGTGCGCGGCCACAGCAACGTGCAGGGCGATCGCACCATGGGCATCTGGGAGCGGATGCCGCAGCGGTTCCTCGACGCGCTGGGGGAGGAGTTCGGCTTCACGCCGCCCACCCGGCACGGCTACGACTCCGTCGACGGGGTGCGGGCGATGCGCGACGGGCGCGCCAGCGTCTTCTTCGGCGTCGCCGGGAACTTCGTGCGGGCAATGTCCGACAGCGACGTCACCGAGGAGGCGCTGCGCCGGTGCCGCCTGACGGTGCAGATCTCGACCAAGCTCAACCGGTCCCACACCGTCTGCGGTGACACCGCGCTGATCCTGCCGACGCTCGGCCGCAGCGACCGGGACCTCCAGGACGGGGTGGAGCAGTTCGTCACCGTCGAGGACTCGATGAGCCAGGTCCACTCCTCCTACGGCCGGCTGCGCCCGGCGTCGGAGCACCTGCTCAGCGAGGTCGCGATCATCAGCCGCCTCGCCCGCCGCGCACTGCCGGGATCGACGATCCCGTGGGAGGAGCTCGCGCGCGACTACGGCCTGATCCGCGACCGGATCGAGCGGGTCGTGCCGGGCTTCCACGACTTCAACGACCGGATCGCCGACCCGGCCGGGTTCCGCCTGCCCAACCCGGTCAACGAGTACCGCTTCCCGACGCCGAGCGGGACGGCCGTCTTCACCCGCAACGACCTGGAGTGGGTGGAGGCACCGGCGGGTCACCTCGTCCTGCAGACGCTGCGCTCGCACGACCAGTGGAACACCATCCCGTACGCCGACAACGACCGCTACCGCGGCATCCACGGCGCCCGCCGGGTGGTGATGGTCAACCCCGACGACCTGGCCGACCTGGGCATCGCCGACCGGCAGAGCGTCGACATCGTGAGCGTCTGGTCCGACGGCGTCGAGCGGCGCGCACCGGGCTTCACCGTGATCGCGTACCCGGCCGCGCGCGGCTCCGCGGCCTCCTACTACCCGGAGACCAACGTGCTGATCCCGCTCGACAGCGTCGCGGACATCAGCAACACGCCCACCTCGAAGGGGATCGTGGTGCGGTTGGAGCCGGTCGCGGAGGGGACGCGCTGATGGGCCGCGTGACGGTGCGCCGGCCGGTGGTCCGGTACCGCGACGGCGTCGTCGACCGGCGCGCCGACGTGCTCGCCGCCGAGGAGCCGATCGAGATCCGGCTCGCGGGCAGCCCGCTCACGGTCACCATGCGCACGCCCGGCGACGACTTCGACCTGGCGGTCGGGTTCCTCGTCGGGGAGGGCGTCGTGCACGCGTCCGAGGACGTGCGCGCGATCCGCTACTGCGCGGGGGCCACCGCCGACGGCCAGAACACCTACAACGTCGTCGACGTCGCGCTCGACCCGTCGGTCCGCCTCCCGGAGAAGGGCCTCGAGCGCAACTTCTACACCACCTCGTCCTGCGGGCTGTGCGGCAAGGCGAGCATCGACGCCGTCCGGATGGCGACGACCTGGGCGGTGGCGACGGACCCGGTCGTGGTCGCGCCGGGTGCACTGGCGCAGATGCCGGAGCGTCTCCGCGAGGCGCAGCGCGTCTTCGACCGCACCGGCGGCCTGCACGCGGCGGCGCTGTTCAGCGCGGACGGCGAGCTGCTCGTGCTCCGGGAGGACGTCGGCCGGCACAACGCCGTGGACAAGGTGATCGGGCACGCCGCCCGCAACGGGATGCTGCCGCTGCGCGGTGCCGTCCTCATGGTCAGCGGGCGCGCGTCCTTCGAGCTGGTGCAGAAGGCGGTGCTGGCCGGCATCCCCGTGCTGGCGGCGGTCTCCGCGCCGTCGTCGCTGGCCGTCGAGCTCGCCGACGAGCACGGGCTGACCCTGGTGGGCTTCCTGCGCGGGTCCTCGATGAACGTCTACACGCGCGCCGACCGCGTGGCCGAGGCGCCGCTACAGGGTGCGCCCCAGGTCCTGGTCGCGGGCGACGCCCAGGAGTGCCTGCACGACGAGCGGGTCGGGGCCTGACCCGGCGAGCACCAGCCCCACCGGGTGGGACTCGCCGGCCTGCGGCAGCGGCCGGGCGGCGTACCCCTGCGGGACGCCGTGGCTGGCGAGCCAGGCGTGCGGGACGATGCTGGACAGCCCCATCGTGGTGAGGTGGTCGTACACGCCACCGACGCTGTCCGTCTCCACCACCACGTCCGGGCTCACCCCGGCGGCCGCGAGCTCGGCCTCGATGATCCTGCGGTTCTGCATGTCGCCGGTGAGCAGGCACAGCGGCACGCCGGCCGCGTCGGCCCACGCGGCCGGGCCGGCATCCGACGCCGCCCCACCCGCCGGGGTCAGCAGGAGGTACCGCTCCTCGTAGAGCGGCACGACCCGCAACCCGGCGAGCCCGTCGCCGAGGTAGGTCATCCCCGCGTCGATCGAGAACCCGTCGAGCTCGGCGACGATCCGGCGGGCCGACATCGATCGGACCTGGAAGCGCAGGTCCGGGTGGGCGGCGCGCAGCGGTGCGGTCAGCCGGGAGACCGCCGGCACCGCGGTCGGGATGACGCCCAGCCGCAGCGTGCCCGTCAGGCCCGACTGCAGGGCGCTCAGCCGCTGCGCGAGCGCGGCCTGGTCGGCCAGCACCCGCCGCGCCCACGCGAGGACCTCGAGCCCCTCGGGCGTCAGCCCCTCGTAGCGCTGGCCCCGGCGCACGATCGGCACGCCGAGCTCCGCCTCCAGCTTCTTGATGGCCGACGACAGCGCGGACTGGGACAGGTGGCACGACTCGGCCGCGCGCCCGAAGTGGCCCTCACGCTCGAGGGCGACCAGGTACTCCAGGCGTCGCAGCATCACATCGCATGACTACCAGAGCGCGCCCTGGACCGGCACCGCGCCGGGACACCATCCTGGAACAGAGCACCGGCAACGGCGGGAGGCGAGCATGGGCCGGACCTCCGAGGTCGCGTCGGCCGTGGGGTTCTCCGCACTGGCCGGGGCCGCGGCGGGCGCTTCGCTGGGCGGGCGTCGCGGAGCGGCGGTCGGCGCGGTCGCCCTGGGTGCCTCCGAGGCCGTGGCGAGGGCCCGGCAGCGCGAGGGGGAGATCCCGGCGCTGTGGCAGCGGATCGCGGTCAGCGGCGCGCTCGCGGCATCGCTGGGCGCGGCCGCCGGAGCGGTGAGCGGCGCGGGTCCGCGGGCGGTCGGCACCGGCGCGGGCGCCGTCGTGGGAGCGATGGGCCTGCGTCCCCAGAAGCTGGCGCTGGGGCCGGCGATCGGCCTCGCCGTCGGCCAGCTGCTGTCGCGCCGGCGGGCGTCGGCGGCGCTGGTGGCGAGCAGCACGGTGGTGGCCTACCGGACCGCGGCGGCGCTGCTCTTCCCGGACGCCCAGGTGAGCCTGCTCGCCGAGCGCGTCCCGGCCTCGGAGCTGCCGTTCGTGGTGCCGCGACCCGCGCGCACCGGGTACGTCGGCACCGGGTACGTCCGCGAGCTCGCGGACGAGCTCGGCGCGACCTACACCGCCGCCGCGCCCGACACGGGGATCGTGGCGTCGCTGGACGCCCTGGCCGGTCCGGGGCTCGATCCGGCCCGCGTGGACCCGCTGGTCCGCGAGTTCTACGAGCACACGACGCGCTTCTCGCTCGACGTCGTGCCGGTCTGGCGGACGTGGGTCCGGCCCTGGTACCTGGCGTACCGCACCGTGGTCGCCCGTCGGCTCGGGCAGGCCAGCCTGCCGATGAACCAGCGGGAGGCCCAGCGCGGCGTACGCAGCCGCATCGACACCATCACCGACGTCGACGGCACGATCTCGGTCCGCGGCTGGGTCCGGTCGTTCGCGGACGACGACGAGCCGATCATGCTCGGCATCTACACCACCTACAGCGTCGACGGGTGTGGCTACGTCAGCGTCGGCTTCCCGGTCCCGGAGGGCAGCTTCACCGCCACGCTGCGGCCCCGGGCGAGACCGGACGCCGGGCTCAGGCTGACCAGCCGGGTCCACGACGGCCAGGCCGGCCACTACCTCACCCACATCGACACGGCGGCCGACGAGCTGACCGCCCTCGCCGTCCACGGGTTCGAGGAGCAGCTCGACGTGTGGGCCGAGGGCGGGGCGCTCCGCGCCGAGCACGCGTTCTGGCTCTTCGGACTCCCGTTCCTGACGCTGCAGTACCGGATCGACCGCAGGTAGTCGGCGACGCGCGTCACTGGCCCCCGGGGACCAGCAGGCCGCTCTCGTAGGCGACCACGACGAGGTGCGCCCGGGTGTGGGCCTCCAGCTTCGACAGGAGCCGGCCGACGTGCGTCCGCGCGGTGGCGGCGGACATGCCGAGCGCGTCCGCGATCTCGTCGTTGGACGCGCCCCGGCCGACGAGCTCGAGCACCTCGCGCTCGCGCTCGGTGAGCCGGTCCAGTCCGGGGTACTGGTCCGGCCGGCTCTGCGACGCTGCCACGTGCTCGACCAGCGAGCGGGTGGCGCCGGGGGTCAACAGGCTGCCACCCTCGTCGACGGTGCGGATCGCATCGAGGATCACCTCCGCCGAGGCGGCCTTGCCGAGGAACCCGCTGGCGCCGGCGCGGATGCTGCGCACGACGTTGGCGTCCTGCTCGAAGGTGGTCAGCACGATGATCCGCACCCCTTCGAGCTCGGGGTGCATCGTGATCCGTCGGGTGGCCTGGATCCCGTCCCAGCCGGGCATCCGGACGTCCATGAGTACGACGTCGGGCCGGGTCTCGAGCGCGCGCAGCTCCGCCTCGTGGCCGTCGCCGGCCTCGGCCACGACGGTCATGTCGGGCTCGCGGTCGATGAGCTCGCGCATGGCGACCCTGATCAGGGCGTGGTCGTCGGCGAGCAGGACCCGGATCATCGCGTCACCGCCGCCCTCGCCGTCGGCAGCGTGATCTCGAGGACGAAGTCGGTGCCGCGCGTGACGTTCACCCGACCGCCCAGCTCGCTCACGCGCTCGCGGAGGCCGCGCAGGCCCCAGCCGTCGCGGGCCGCGCCGCCCTCCGCCCCGCCGATGGGGTTGCTGACCCGCAGGTCGAGGGCGTCGGCGCCGAGCCGGACGTGCAGCTCGGCAACGGCATCCGGCCCGCCGTGCTTGAGCGCGTTGGTGAGGGCCTCGGTGAGTGCCTGGTGGGCGGTCCACGCGACCTGGGGCGGGACGCCGGAGAGCTGTCCGTCGATGCGGGCGCGGACGGTCAGGCCGTAGCTGCGGAACTCGTCCAGGAGGCGCTCGATCCTGACGGGCCCGTGGTCGAGGGCGGGCGCCGGCTCGTCGGCACGGAGGTCGGCCAGCAGCTGGTCGATGTCGACCAGGATGTCGCGCGCGGCGTGGTCGATGTCCACCAGGCCGCGGCGGGTGGTCTCGGGATCGTCGTCGAGCGACCGGAGCGCGGCGGCCGCGCGCAGGTGGACGACCGCGATCCGGTGACCGACCACGTCGTGCAGCTCGCGCGCGGTCTGGAGACGGTCCTCCGCGACGCGCGTCCGGGCGACCGCCTCCCGGGTGCGCTCGGCGCTGTCGACCTGCTCCTGGAGCGAGACCACCAGGTGCTCGCGGAGGTAGCGCACCTGCCCGAAGCCCAGGGCCAGCGCCGTCGAGATGATGACCCAGACGGGGGCGAACGCGACCGAGCGCCCACCGGCGTTCACCACCTCGGCCAGGTACACCAGGCCCATGGCGGGCGCCGCCAGGGCGACCGCCCGGCCGAGCGAGTAGCTCGTGGCGACGAAGAACACCCCGAACAGGCCGGCGTAGTGGTAGCCGAGTCCCTCCAGGTCGAGCACCACCGAGGCGAGGTCGGCTCCCACCGTCAACGCGAGGCACAGCGCCGGGTTGCGGCGTCGGGCCAGCAGCCCGACCGAGGCCGCCGTCAGCACCAGCACGCCGACGGGCCCGGGCAGGCGCACCGTGAAGTCGTCGTGGGGCCCCGGCCCGAGCAGCGTCGTCCACCACACGAAGCCGATCAGCAGCACGCTCCACCCCGCCCCGGAGAGAACTCCCGGTGCACCACTCCTCGTACCAACCATGGGCCCATTGTGAGTCACATCACGCCGTGATCCGTACGTCGTCTGACGTACGAAATCGTCCCCGTCCCGACGGATGTGGCCTGCGTCACATCCATGCAGGATGGCTGACGCCCGGGAATTGAAACCTTTCAGAGACCGGGCGGCCGGGATCTGCTGGACGACAGAAGGGACGGACCGATGAGGTTACGTCGACGCACCGCATCACTCATCAGCTGCTTCACGATCGCCGCGCTGGGCGCGACGACGGGGGCCGCGCCACCCGCCCCGGCAGCGAGCCCCGTGAACCACCAGGCGGGTGGCCGCCTCACCGTCGGAGACCTGACGACCGAACGGCTCACCAACCCGCTGGGGATCGACGAGTCGACACCGCGCTTCTCGTGGGTGGTCGGGGCCGGCTACAACGGGGCCGAGCAGTCCGCCTACGAGATCCGGGTCTCCTCGACCCGCTCGGCGACGGGTGACGTGTGGCGCTCCGGCAAGGTCCGTTCGGACGACTCGACCGACATCGAGTACGCCGGCGGCGCACTCGAGTCGCGCACCCGGTACTGGTGGACGGTCCGGGTGTGGGACGGCGCGCGCAGCTCCGGCTGGAGCCGTCCGGCCTGGTTCGAGACCGCCTTCCTCGACGCCGACGAGTTCGGCGGCCAGTGGATCGGCCTGCGCGAGGTCGACCGCCTCGACGACGTGGCGGACGAGGAGACCCCCGAACCGCTCCTGCGCAAGGAGTTCGACCTGGACCAGCGCCGCATCGAGTCGGCGCGGCTCTACATCTCGGGCCTCGGCTTCTACGAGGCGTACCTCAACGGTGAGCGCGTCGGCGACCACGAGCTCGACCCGGGGTACACGCCCTACGACACCCGCATCCTCTACGTCACCCACGACGTCACCGAGATGCTCGGGAAGGGAGACAACGCCATCGGCGTCAGCCTCGGGCGGGGCAACTACTCCGGCTACGGCGACGGCGACACCGACCAGGCGCCCTGGCTGAGCGAGCCCGAGGTGAAGCTCCAGCTCGACGTCACCTACCGCGGCGGCCGCACCGAGTCCATCGTCAGCGACGACACCTGGACGGCCGACGAGGGCCCGACGCTCACCAACTCGCTCAAGGAGGGCGAGGTCTACGACGCCCGCGAGGAGCAGCCCGGGTGGGCCACGGTCGGCTTCGACGACTCCGCCTGGCAGCCCGCGCTGCTGACCACTCCGCCGACCGGGGCGCTGGAGGCCCAGGAGATGGAGCCGATCCGGGTCGTCGACACGCTCGACGAGCCGGTGCTGCAGGGCACGGTCGAGACCGAGGACGGAACCGCGCTGGTCTACGACTTCGGCACCATCACCGCGGGCTGGGCGAAGGTCGGCCTCACCGGTCCCGAGGGCGCCGACGTCCGGATCACCTACGGCGAGAAGCTGCAGGAGGACGGCACGGTCGACATCGACTACAACGCCCAGTTCAGCTCCGGGATGCGCCAGACCAACCACTACATCCTCAAGGGAGCCCCCGAGGGGGAGTCCTACACACCGAGCTACAGCTACTACGGCTACCGCTTCGTCGAGGTCCTCGTCCCCGAGGGGGTCGAGGTGACGGCGATCGAGGGTCAGGTCCTGCACTCCGACGTCGACGTGACCGGCAGCTTCTCCAGCTCCGACGAGCTGCTGAACCGCTACCACGACGCGATGGTCCGCTCGACCCTCAACAACCTGCACGGCATCCCCACCGACACTCCGATGTACGAGAAGCGCGGCTGGACCGCCGACGCGATGCTGTTCGGCGACAACTCGCTGATGAACCTGGACTCCGCCGCGTTCTGGGAGAGCTGGATGGTCACCCACACGGCCAACCAGGCCGACGACGGCGGCATCCCGGTCATCGTGCCGAACCAGACACCCGGCGAGGCACAGTCCGACCCCTTCATCGGCCGCACCGACGACCCGATCTGGTCGTCCAGCTACACCCTGATCAACTGGGCGCTCTACGCACGCACCGGTGACGAGCGCACGCTCGAGGTGAACTGGGCCGGCCTCGAGGCCTACATGGACAAGTGGGTCGGCATGGTCGCCGACACCGGCTACCTCTTCGACACCACCCTCTACCGCACGTGGGGCGACCACGAGCCGGCGTACGGCAGCGGGGTGAACAACGTCATCGTCGGCACGGCGTACGTCTACGAGTCCGCCACGACGATGGCCGACATCGCCGACGTGCTCGGCCACGCGGAGAAGGCCGCCGAGTACCGGGCGTTCGCCGCTCAGGTGCGCGACGCCCTGAACGCCGAGTACTTCGACCCCGCGACGGCGACCTACGACTGGCCGTACGTCGGCGGCGGCGGCTTCCCGGGTGCGCCGCAGCCCACCGAGGAGGAGCTGGCCGAGATCAACGCCGACCAGTTCCAGACCGACAACGTCCTCGCCCTGGAGCTCGGCCTGGTGCCCGAGGAGTACCGCGACCAGCTGTGCGAGAACCTGATCGACGACGTCGCGGTCACCCAGGAGAACCACGTCACCACCGGTGCGGTCGTGCTCAAGGACGTCCTCCCGGCGCTGACCGAGTGCGGCGGCGCGGAGACGGCGTACGCCGCCGCGACCAACCCGACCTTCCCGGGCTGGGGCTACTGGTTCCTCACGCTGGACGGCAGCACGGCCGCGGGCGGCGAGGAGATCGTCGTCGACACCTTCTGGGAGGCCTGGGGCGAGGGCGCCCGCTCGCACGACCACGCGTTCCGCGGCACGATCGACGACTGGCTGTACGAGTACGTGGCCGGCATCCAGAACGCCTCGGTCGGCTACCGGACCATCCGGATCCAGCCGTACCCGGTCGGCGACCTGCGCAGGGCCGCGGCCTCCATCGAGACGCCCCAGGGCGAGGTGTCCTCGACCTGGCGGCGGCGAGGTGACCGCCTGACGCTGAGGGTGACGGTCCCGGTCGGGTCGACGGCCGAGGTCCTCGTCCCCATCGAGGACGGCCAGACGGTCCGCACGCCCCGTGGCGCCCAGCCGGGTGAGGTCTCGGACGACCGCGCGGCCTTCACCGTGGGCTCCGGCACCTACACGTTCGTGGCGGCGCCCGCCTCCACGGGCGGCCGCGGGCGCTAACCCGGGCGACGCACGACCAACCCGCGGCCCGGACGGCACAGCCGCCGTCCGGGCCGCACCCCAACGGCAGAGGAGCCATCATGACCAGCCCACTCACCCGCCGCAGCGCGCTGCGGCTCGGCGGAGCCACCGCCACCGCCGCCGTCGTCGGTGCCGGCATCGCCTCCGACGCGCTCTCGCCGGCGCTGGCGGCGGCCGGCGCGCGCTCCCGTTCGGCGCCGCACCACGCTTTCGCGAAGGTCCCCCCGGCGCCGGCCGCGACGCGCGGCCGCTTCCGCTACTGGTGGCCGGGCGCCTACCCCGATCCCGCGGAGGTGGCGACCGAGGTGCGCGCCATCGCCGATGCCGGGTTCGGCGGCTTCGAGATCGCCGACGTCCGCGACAGCGTCTACGAGGTGATGCCTCCCGAGGAGTACGGCTGGGGGTCGCCGCGGTGGAAGGCCGCCGTGCTCGCGGCTGTTCGCACCGCCAACCAGCGGGGCATCAAGGCGGACATCACGCTCGCGCCCCACTGGCCGACGGCCGTGCCCGGGATCGTGCCGGACGACGACTCCGCCGCCAAGGAGCTCACCTACGCCACGCACACCCTCGCCGGCGGCGAGTCCTTCTCCGGCGAGCTGCCGAAGCCGACGTCCGATCCCTCCGGGGCCTTCTCAGGCATCGAGTTCACCGTGACGCCGGTCCTCGAGGCCGTCCATGCGGCGAGGTTCGTCGGCAGCGACGCGGCTACGCCGGTGGTGCTCGACCAGACGTCCCTGGTGAACCTCACCGGCAGCGTGGTGGACGGCGCCCTGGACTGGACCCCGCCCGGCCCGGGGGAGTGGATCGTCATCGCCTCGTGGTCGCGTGGCACCGCGCAGATCCAGAACATGTTCTACTTCGGTCCGAGCTTCCACAGCCAGCTCACCGACCCGCAGTCGTTCGTCGTCGACCACTTCGGGAAGCCCGGCGCCCAGGCCGTCATCGACTGGTGGGAGCGGGACCTGCTGACCAGCGAGCTCCGGCGCGAGCTGCGCCGCAACGGAGGCGCCTTCTTCGAGGACTCCCTGGAGCTGAGGACGCTGCGGCACTGGACGCCGGACCTGTTCGCCGAGTTCGAGGCCCGCCGGGGGTACGACGTCGCGGACCTGCTGCCGCTCGTGCACGACCAGAACACGGTCCGGTTCACCTTCGAGGACGCCACGGTCGCCGAACGGGTCCGCTGGGACTACGAGCAGACCCTGAGCGACCTGTTCATCGCCCACCGCGCCGACCCCCTGCGCGCCTGGGCCCATACCCTGGGAATGTCGCTGCGCAACCAGGCGTACGGCACCTCGATCGACGGAGCCCTCGCCGCGGCGCACACCGACGTCCCCGAGGGTGAGAGCCTCGCGTTCGGCAGCTCGCCGGACTCCTACCGGGTCATCGCCGCCGGCCGCGACCTCGGCGACCGGACCGTCCTGAGCAACGAGCTCGGCGCCTTCTTCGGGGCTTACCAGATCCCTCTGGCGCAACTGGCGACCACGGCGCAGTTCGACTGCGCGGTCGGCGTCAACCAGCAGCTGATCCACGGCTTCGCCTACGCCACGGCGCCGGACTCCCAGTGGCCCGGCTACCACGCCTTCCTCCCGCTCGGCGGCCCGACGTCGACGTTCACCTTCGCCGAGCCGTGGGGGCCGCGTCAGCCCCAGTGGGAGTTCTCCGGCCCGGTGGCGGACAACATGGCCACCACCAACCAGCTCCTCCAGACCGGGACCAACCGCGTGGACCTCGCGGTGTACCACCAGGGATTCGATGCCACCGACACCGACGTCGGCGGCGACCCGCTGACCGCGGCCGGCTTCACCTACCAGCCCGTCACGATGGGCCTGCTGGGACTCCCGGCGGCAACCGTCCGGGGCAGGCGTCTCGCGCCCGCGCACCAGGCGTTCAAGGCACTCGTCGTCCCGGCCGGGGACAGCCTGCTGCTCGAGGTGGCCGGCGGACTCCTCGGTTACGCGCGGCGCGGCCTGCCGATCGTCCTGGTCGGCGACCTCCCCGCCCGGGTGCCCGGGTACGCCGACGCCGCGGCCCGCGATCGGGCCCTCGCCCGCACGTTGGCCCGCCTGGTGCGCCTCCGCAGCGTGCGGCAGGTCGCCGCCATGTCCGACGTGCCAGCCGCGCTGGCCACGCTGGGCGCGACGCCCTCCGTGGGCGGAGCGCCGACGGGACTCCTGGCGGTCCGGCGCGCGCGTCAGGGCCGGGACGACTACTACCTGCACAACTCGGGCACCTCCCGGCTCACGGCGACCGTCGCGCTGGAGGGCTCCGGTCGTCCCTACCTGGTCGACCCGTGGTCCGGCCGCATCGAGCCCGTCCCCGTCTACGAGGCCTCGGGCGGCAGGGTCTCCGTCGACGTCGACCTGGCCGGCGGCGACTCCCGCTTCGTCATCCTGACCGGGCGGGACCTGTGCCGGATCGGCACGACCGCGCGCGCCTCGTCGACCGACGCGCCGTCGATGGTCTATGCCGACGGCAGGCTCGCGGTGCGCGGGGGCACCGGGACCTACACCGCCACGACGAACGCGGGCAGGCTGTCCGCGACGATCACCGGCGTGCCCGACCCTGCCACGCTCGGTGACTGGTCCCTCCGCGTCGAGAGCTGGGAGCCGACGTACCCCGGCGCCACGGGCGACCGGTCGGCCGAGACCACCAGGCGCGCGATCGACGTCGGGACGACCGACCTCGTCCCGTGGACCCAGATCGGCGGCCTGGAGGATGTCTCCGGCATCGGTACCTACACGGCGACCCTGGTCCTCGACGAGTGGGTCAGCGCGTGGGGCGCCACCCTCAACCTCGGTACGGTCGCCGGCGGCACGGCGCGGGTCGCGGTGAACGGCAGGCGTGTCGGCGGCATGGACGTGCTGGCGCCCACGGTCGAGATCGGCCGCCTGCTGCGGCGAGGCCGGAACACCGTCGAGATCGAGGTGGCGACCACGCTCCTCAACCGCCTCCGGATCAGCCGCCCCGAGAACTTCGGGGGCAGCACCCGGCAGGAGTACGGGCTCCTCGGCCCCGTCGTCGTCACACCCTGGGCGCAGGCCGCGCTGCGCTGATCGACGGGCCACCGGGCGGTGGCTCCCGCCCCGGGAGCCACCGCCGCATCGCTCAGTGACCGGGCGGCAGCGCGGTGAAGTCGGGCTCGCGCCCCTCGGCGAAGGCGGCCAGCGCCTCCGCGTTCGCCGGTCCACCCATCAGGCGGCCGAAGGCGGCGTTCTCCCGCTCGCGCGCCGCACCGATCTGCTCCCGCAGCGGCGCGGTCATCGTCTCCTTGACCGCGACCAGGGACGAGATCGGCCGCCGCGCGAGCGTCTCGGCGTGCTCGCCGGCCACCCGCAGCAGCTCGTCGGGCTCGCAGACGCGGTAGACCAGCCCCATCTCGACCGCCTCCTGTGCCCCGATCCACTCCGAGCTGAGCAGCACCCAGGCTGCGTTCTGCCGGCCGACCAGCCGGGGGAGCAGGAAGCTCGAGGCGGCCTCGGGGGCCACGCCCAGGCTGGTGAAGGGGCACTTGAGCCGGGCCTCGACCGACATGAAGGCCAGGTCGGCGAAGCCGAGGATGGTGGTGCCGATGCCCAGCCCGATCCCGTTGACCGCGCAGATCAGCGGCTTGGGGAAGTCGACCAGGGCGTCGATGAGGCCGTTGAAGCCGTGCTCGCCGCGCTCGAAATCGGGGTCCGAGGACATCTGGGCCATCTCGAGCAGGTCGGTGCCGGCGGAGAACGCCCGGCCGCGGCCCGTGAGCACCACGACGGCGACTTCCGGGTCCTCGGCGGCGGCCACCAGCGCCTCCGCGGTGGCGTCGTACAGCTGCTCGTTGAACGCGTTCAGCGCCTCGGGGCGGTTCAGCGTCAGGGTCCGCACCCGTGCCTCGTCGTGGACCTCCAGGACCATCGCCACTCCTCGTCGTCGCCTCGTCGCAAGCGGACCCAGTCTGGGGGACCGGCGCCGGGCGCGCAGCGCTACGCGCTGAGGACGGGCAGCCCCTGGTCGGCGAACTGGCCGACGACCCGTCGGATCAGCGCGTCGTCGGGCGGCTCCGTGTCGGCCAGCGGGAACGGCAGCCGGAGGGCGTCGTACTTGTGCTGACCGAGCCGGTGGAAGGGCAGCACCTCCACGCGCTCGACCGCCGGGCCGAGCGCGGCCGCGAAGCCGGCGAGCCCCGCCACGTTCTCGGGGTCGTCGGTGACGCCCGGCACCAGCACGAACCGGATCCACATCGCCTGGCCCACCGAGGCGAGCCGCTCCGCGAACGCGAGCGTCGGCCCCACCGCCTCGCCGGTCAGGCGGCGGTACGTGCGCGGGTCGAAGGACTTGATGTCCAGCAGGACCAGGTCCGTGACCGCGAGCAGCTCCTCGTCGGCCCGGAGGCCGAGATGGCCCGAGGTGTCCAGCGCGGTGGGCAGCTCCCACTCCCGCGCGGCGCGGAAGAACCGGGTGACGAACTCCGACTGGAGCAGCGGCTCGCCGCCGCTCGCCGTCACCCCGCCGCCGGCGACCTTGAGGAACCGCCGGTACAGCTCGACGTCTTCCATGATCGATTCCAGCCGCCGCCGCTGCCCGTCGCGCATGTGCCACGTGTCGGGGTTCTGGCAGTACAGGCAGCGCAGCGGGCAGCCGGATAGGAACAGCACGAAGCGGGTGCCCGGTCCGTCGACCCCGGTGGAGAGGTCCCACGAGTGGACGGACGCCTCCCAGCCGTCGCTCACCCGCGCCTCGCCCGCACGGTCACATCCCCTTGTGGAAGGTCCGCGAGATGACGTCGCGCTGCTGCTCGGGCGTCAGCTTCACGAAGTTCACCGCGTAGCCGGAGACCCGGACCGTCAGCTGCGGGTAGTCCTCCGGGTGCGCCATCGCGTCCTCGAGCGTGGCCCGGTCGAGCACGTTGACGTTGATGTGGAAGCCGCCGGCGTCGAAGAATCCGTCGAGCACGCCGACCAGGTTCCCGATCCGCTCCTCGCGCTCCCGCCCGAGCCCGGCGGGCGTGATCGTGGTGGTCAGCGAGATGCCGTCGCGCGCCGCGTCGTAGGGCAGCTTGGCGACCGACAGCGCCGAGGCGACCACGCCGCGCCGGTCGCGCCCGTTCATCGGGTTCGCGCCGGGCGCGAACGGCTCCCCGGCCCTGCGGCCGTCGGGAGTCGAACCCGTGGCCTTGCCGTAGACGACGTTCGAGGTGATCGTCAGCACCGACTGGCTGTGCTCCGAGTCCCGGTAGGTCGGGTGCCGGCGGATGCGGTCCATGAAGGCGCCGACGAGCCAGACGGCGATGTCGTCGGCGCGGTCGTCGTTGTTGCCGTACGACGGGAAGTCGCCCTCGACGTCGTACCCGACGGCGAGACCCGTCTCGTCCCGCTGGACCCGGACCGTCGCGTTCTTGATCGCCGAGAGGCTGTCGGTGGCCACCGACAGCCCCGCGATGCCGCAGGCCATGAACCGGTGCACCGGGTAGTCGTGCAACGCCATCTCGATGCGCTCGTAGGAGTACTTGTCGTGCATGTAGTGGATGACGTTGAGCGCGTCGACGTACACACCGGCCAGCCAGTCGAGCGTCCGCTCATAGGCCGCGAGCACGCTGTCGTAGTCGAGCACGTCGTCCGTGATGGGCGGCGTCGGCGGAGCGACCTGCTCGCCGCTCATCTCGTCGCGGCCGCCGTTGATGGCGTACAGCAGCGACTTGGCGAGGTTGACCCGCGCACCGAAGAACTGCATGTCCTTGCCGACCCGCATGCCGGAGACGCAGCAGGCGATCGCCGCGTCGTCGTCGAGGCTGTCGCGCAGCAGGTCGTCCGACTCGTACTGGATCGCGCTGGTGTCCATCGACACCTGCGCGCAGAACCGCTTGAACCCCTCGGGCAGGGACGGGGACCAGAGCACGGTCAGGTTGGGCTCGGGTGCCGGTCCGAGGTTGTAGAGGGTCTGCAGGAACCGGAAGCTGGTCCGGGTGACCAGCGTCCGGCCGTCCGCGCCCATCCCACCGATCGCCTCGGTCACCCACGTCGGGTCGCCGGAGAAGAGCGCGTCGTACTCCGGGGTGCGCAGGAAGCGCACGATCCGCAGCTTGATGACGAGGTCGTCGACCAGCTCCTGCGCACCGGCCTCGTCGAGGGCGCCGGCGGCGAGGTCGCGGGTCAGGTAGACGTCGATGAAGGAGGAGGTGCGGCCCAGCGACATCGCCGCGCCGTTCTGCTCCTTCACCGCCGCCAGGTAGCCGAAGTAGAGCCACTGGATCGCCTCGCGGGCGGTGCGGGCGGGCCCCGAGATGTCGTAGCCGTAGGAGGCCGCCATCTCCTTCAGCTCGCCGAGCGCCCGGACCTGCTCGGCCAGCTCCTCGCGGTCGCGGATGACGTCGTCGGTGGACGGCACGTCGTCGATGCCGGCGCGGTCGCGCCTCTTGTCCGCGATGAGGTGGTCGACTCCGTAGAGCGCCACGCGCCGGTAGTCGCCGATGATCCGGCCGCGCCCGTAGGCGTCGGGGAGGCCGGTGATGATCGCGGCCTTGCGCGCCGCGCGCATCTGCGCGGTGTAGGCGTCGAAGACGCCGTCGTTGTGGGTGCGTCGGTACTTGGTGAAGGTCTCGCGCACGCCCGGATCGACCTCGTAGCCGTACGCCGCCAGCCCGGACTCGACCATGCGCAGCCCGCCGTTGGGCATGATCGCCCGCTTGAGTGGCGCATCGGTCTGGAGGCCGACGATCAGCTCCCTCTCCCGGTCGATGTAGCCGGGCTCGAAGGCGGTGATCCCGGCCGGTGTGGCGGGATCGACGTCGTAGATGCCGCGCTCGCGCTCCTCCGGGAAGAGTGCGCTGATCGCGCTCCAGACGGCCGTCGTGCGGTCGGTCGGGCCGACGAGGAACGACGCGTCGCCGTCGTACGGCGTGCGGTTGGTCCGGACGAAGTCGGCGACGTCGATCGCCGACCGCCATGGTCCGGCGACGAATCCCTCCCAGGCGTCCGTCCCGGCGTGCTCCGCTACCCGATCACTGGTCATGAGCGCCTCCTGGGACAACGCTACGACGGGTGAGCGAGGGCTGGCGATGGCCGCGGTGCCATCACTCCGCCCGCGGCGCGGTCATTCGTCCAGGTCGTAGGGGCCGGGCCCCGGCTCCCACGAGGCACCCTGCGCGCGCTCGTAGGCGTCGACCGCGGCATGGATGGTCGGGAAGAAGCGCTCGGTCGGGAGGGTGCGGGCGATCTCGTAGTGCTGCACCTTCTCGCGGACCGCGTCCTTCAGCTCGGCGAACACCAGGAGCGTGCCCGCGTCGTCGAGCTCCTCCTCGAGCTCCTCGAGCATGTCGGCCGCGGTCGTGTCCACGTCGGTGATCGGCTCGGCGGCGACCACGATCCAGCGCGGCCGCGGATCGAGGGAGGCGATGCGCTGCACCTGGTCGCGGAAGGTGCGGGCGTTCGCGAACAGCAGCGGTGCGTCGAAGCGGTAGATGGCGAGCCCCGGCAGGTGCTGGGTGGTCGTCCGGTACGCCGAGTCGTGGAACCCGCGCAGATCGCCCGAGCGCCCGAGCAGCGCCTGGTGCGGCCACCACACCCGGCGGAACACGTTGAGGATCGACAGGCCGACCGCCACGGCGATGCCGGGCAGGACGCCCAGCACGGCGACGCCGAGGAACGCGACCAGCGCCAGCACGAAGTCCGAGCGGCGCTGGCGGCGCAGCCGCCGGAGGCTCGCGATGTCCGCGAGCGAGAGCGACGCGGCGATCACGACGGCCGCCAGCGCCGGCTGCGGGAGGTCGCGCAGCAGCCCGGGCGCGGCCACCAGCATGACGGTCACGGCGGCGGCGCCGACGAGGCCCGTGACCTGGGTCCGCGAACCCGCCTGGAACGCGACGGCGGTCCGCGAGCTGCTGGTGCTGATCGGGAACCCCTGGAACAGCCCGGCGGCGACGGAGGCGGCGCCGACGCCGACCATCTCGCGGTCCCCGTCCACCTCCGCCCCGGTCTTGCGGGCGAACACGCTGGCCGTCGAGATCGTGTCGGTGAGGGAGACCAGGGCGATGCCGAGCGCGCCGGCGAACAGCACCGTCAGGTCGGCGAGCGGGACGGTCGGGATCTCGAACGGGGGGAACCCGGCCGGGAGCTCGCCGACCACCGCGACCCCGCGGTCGCCGAGGTCGAAGGCCGCGACCGCCGCGATCGCCAGCACCACGGCGCCGAGCACCCCCGGGAACACCGGCCAGAGGCGCTGCAGGACGAGGATCAGGACGAGGCAGCCGGTGCCGATCGCCAGCGCGGGCGCGACGGTCTCGCCCTCGGCCACGGCCCGGATGAAACCGGTGATCTCGCTGAGGAGGTTGTCGCCGTCGACGGAGAACCCGAACAGCTTGGGCAGCTGGCCGATCAGGATTGTGATCGCGAGGCCGTTCATGTAGCCGACCTGGGTCGGCCGGGAGAGCAGGTCCGCGACGAACCCGAGCTTGAACAGCCCCGCCAGGACCGTGATGGCGCCGACCATCAGCGCGAGCACGGACGCGTAGGCGACGGCCGTCTGCGGATCGCCGTTCGCGAGGGCGAGCGGGAGCACGGTCGCGGCGATCATCGGGCCGAGCGCCGAGTCCGGACCGAGGACCAGCACCCGGGACGGCCCGAAGAGCGCGTAGCCGATCAGCCCGAGCACCGTCGTGTAGAGGCCGGTGATGACGGGCAGGCCGGCCAGCTCGGCATAGGCCATGCCCTGGGGGACCAGCAGCGTCGAGATCACCAGACCGGCGACGAGGTCCTTGCCGAACAGCGAGGGCCGATAGCTGCGCAGGCCGGCCACGCCCGGCAGGACGCGGCCGACCGCGTCCAGGCGGTGGGTGGTGGTTTCCGGCGCCACTCCCACGCTCCGTTCGTCCGGGTATGCGCCTTGCGGCGGTCTGCGTTAACGGGAGTAGACCACCGCGAGCGGTCGGCGTACACCGCCAGACTGGGTAGCCCGGCCGATCAGGCACGCCCTACCCCGGTACGACGACCACCTTGCCGAGCGCACGCCCGTGGCCGACCCGGGCCAGCGCGTCGGCCGTCTCCTCCAGCGGCAGCACGCGGTCGACGCGCGTCGTGACCTCGCCGTCGAGGCAGAGCCGGGCGATGGGCTCGAAGTGCTCCGGGCCCTCCCTGACGATCAGCATCCCGATCCGCCGCCCGGTCAGCAGCCCCGCCGCCGCGCCGACGGTGGCCACCCGCAGCAGCGCCCGCACCGGACCTCCGCTGCACCGGTACCGCCCGCCCCGGGCCAGCGCGCGGCGGTAGGCGAAGACCGACCGGCCGGTGACCATGTCCAGGATCAGATCGTAGGGCGGCCGGCCGCGGGTGTAGTCGTCGCTGCGGTAGTCGATCACCTCGTCGCAGCCCAGCGAGCGCATGAAGTCGAGCTTGCCGGCGTTGTCGACGCCCGTCACGTGCGCGCCGACCCGCTTGGCGAGCTGGACGGCGAAGGTCCCGCTCCCGCCGCCGGCGCCGTTGATCAGCACCCGGCTGCCGGCGGTCGCCGTCGCGGTCCCCTGGAGCGCGATGGCGGCGGCCTGGGGGATCGTCGAGGCGTCGACGGCGCTCAGCCCGTCGGGGCGGTGGGCGAGCGCGGAGACCGGCGCGACGGCGTACTCGGCGAAGCCGCCCTTCAGGTCGAGGTTGTCGCCGTAGACCTCGTCGCCGACGGCGAAGCCGGAGACGCCGGGACCGACGCCGGTGACCCGTCCGGCGATGTCCGAGCCGAGCACCCGCCGGCGCGGGGCGCGCAGGCCGCCGATCCGGGAGTAGGCGGGGGAGCCGACCAGGGTCTCCCAGTCGCTGAGGTTGACCGACGTCGCCGCCACCCGGAGCTGGACCTGGCCCGGTCCGGGCTCCGGCTCGGGCAGGTCGACCAGGCGCAGCACGTCGGGCGGGCCGTAGCGGTCGTAGGCGACGGCTCTCACGAGATCTCCCCAGTCATGACCCCATGCTCGCGGCGTAACCTCGGATGTATCAACCGCGCCACCCCGCGGCTCCTAGGGATGACGTTCCAGCGACTCATCTACCCAGGAGGCATCATGACCACCACAGTCGCCCGTACGCACTGCTTCTACGTGCCGCCGTACGTCGAGTCGGCGCTCGTCGAGAGCGCCGAGGCGCCCTCGATGGACCAGACCCAGGCCGACCTCACCGGCGCGGCACGCGACCGGCGCGCCGGGGTCCTCGACGAGGCCGCCGCGAAGGCCGAGGCGGAGGAGGCCGTGCAGCCGCTGGCGCCGCCCGCCACCGGCACCTCCCGCCGCGAGGTCTACGACAGCGGCAACACCAACAACCAGCGCGTCACGCTGGTCCGACCGGAGGGTGGTCCCGAGACCAAGGACGCCGACGTCATCAACGCCTACGACAACGCGGGCCTGGTGCGCGGCTTCTTCAAGGACACCCTCAACCGGAACTCGATCGACAACCGCGCCCTCGACCTGGTGCTCAACGTGCACTTCGGCACCGACTACAACAACGCCTTCTGGGACGGCGACGAGATGACCTTCGGCGACGGCGACGGCGTGATCTTCAGCGGCTTCGCCCGGTCCCTCGACGTCGTGGCCCACGAGCTCGCCCACGGCGTGACCCAGCACGCCTCCGGCCTCGTCTACCAGGGCGAGTCCGGCGCGCTCAACGAGCACTTCAGCGACGTCTTCGGCACGGCGATCACGCAGTGGGCGGCCGGCGAGCGACCCGAGGACGCGGACTGGCTGATCGGCGACGAGATCATGGGTCCGGAGCTGTACGGCGAGGCCCTGCGCTCGATGCGCTACCCGGGCACGGCCTACGACAACCCGATCCTCGGCCAGGACCCGCAGCCGGCGCACTACGCCGACCGCTACACCGGCAACGCCGACAACGGCGGGGTGCACATCAACTCCGGCATCCCGAACCGGGTCTTCTTCCGCGTGGCCACCGAGCTCGGGGACACCCTGGTCGCGGCCAGGATCTGGTACCACGCGCTCAACTTCCTCAAGCCCAAGGCCAACTTCGCGCACGCGGCCGCCCAGACCGCGGAGTCGGCCCGGATCCTGGTGAAGGCCGGTGCCGTGCACAAGGGCGCCACCCAGGTCGTCCGCGGCGCGTGGCACGAGGTCGGCGTCGGCTGACGAGCCCTCCCCCTGGTCGGGGAGCCGCACGCGCGGCTCCCCGACCGGCTGCGCGCCCGGGGCCGCCGGGGACCCGTCCCGTCTCTCTGGTGAAACGTGCCAACCGGCGACCGGAGGCGCCGCTAGGCTGCACGCTCCGCACGGACGGACCACCGACACCGAGGAGCACCGATGGGCGACGAGCAGGGCACCAGCACGCTGGGGACGACGGAGGTGCCGACGCACTGGTACAACGTCGTCGCCGACCTGCCGGTGCCGCCGCCCCCGCCGCTGCACCCGGGCACCCACGAGCCCGTCGGCCCGGACGACCTGGCGCCGCTGTTCCCGCCGGAGCTGATCGCGCAGGAGGTCTCCGCGGAGCGGATGATCGCGATCCCCGAACCGGTGCGCGAGGTGTACGCCCAGTACCGACCCTCCCCGCTGGTGCGGGCCCGTCGCTGGGAGGAGAAGCTCGGCACCGGCGCCCGGATCTACTACAAGTACGAGGGCGTCTCGCCGGCCGGCTCGCACAAGGTCAACACCTCCGTGCCGCAGGCCTACTACAACGCGCTCAACGGGATCACGAAGCTCACGACCGAGACCGGTGCCGGCCAGTGGGGCACCGCGCTCTCCTACGCCAGCGCCCTGTTCGGCGTCGAGTGCGAGGTGTGGCAGGTCGGGGCGTCGTACGACACCAAGCCTCAGCGCCGCACCCTGATCGAGGTCTTCGGCGGCAGGGTCCACCGCTCGCCGAGCACGATGACGGAGGCCGGCAAGGCGTTCGCCGCGGGTCACCCCGGCTCGCTGGGCATCGCCATCTCCGAGGCGGTCGAGGTCGCCGCGCAGGACGAGGCGACCAAGTACGCCCTCGGCTCGGTGCTCAACCACGTCCTGCTGCACCAGACGGTGATCGGCCAGGAGGCGCTGGCCCAGCTCGCGGACGCCGGTGAGGACGGCGCCGACCTCGTGGTCGGCTGCGCGGGCGGCGGGTCCAACTTCGCCGGCCTGGCGTTCCCGTTCCTGGGGGAGAAGCTGGCCGGGCGGCAGGCGCCGCGGATCCTCGCCGTCGAGCCTGCCTCGTGCCCGACGCTGACCCGTGGTGAGTACCGCTACGACTTCGGCGACACCGCCGGGCTCACGCCGCTGATGAAGATGCACACCCTGGGACACGACTTCGTGCCCTCGCCGATCCACGCCGGCGGGCTGCGCTACCACGGGATGGCGCCGCTGGTCTCGCACGTGTACGCCGAGGGGCTGATCGAGGCGACCTCGCTGCACCAGAGCGAGTGCTTCGCCGCCGCGGTCGAGTTCGCACGCACCCAGGGCGTGGTCCCCGCCCCGGAGTCCTCCCACGCGCTCGCCCAGGCCCGCCGCGAGGCGCTCGCCGCCGCCGAGGCCGGCACGGAGCCGGTGATCGTGGTCGGCCTGTCCGGCCACGGCCTGCTCGAGCTCGGGGCCTACGAGAGCTACCTGGGCGGGCGCCTCGAGGACGACCCGCTGTCGGACGCGGACCTCGCGGCCGCACTGGCCGGCGTCCCGGTGGTCGCGGGCTGAGCAGGCGGCGGGCCGGTCTCCGCGCCCGCCGGCGCGTCAGGGCTGGACGCCGAGCGAGGGCAGCAGCGTCTCCGGGTTGACCGGGACGTCGCCCTGGCGGATCTCCAGGTGCAGGTGGGGACCGGTCGAGTTGCCGGTCGAGCCGAGGGAGCCGAGCACGTCGCCGGCGGAGAGCTGCTGGCCGATCTGGACGGACGAGGCGGACAGGTGGCAGTACCACCAGGTCCTTCCCTCGGCGTCGACGACCGACACCCGCAGGCCGTAGGCGCCGGCGTACGCGGCCGACTCGACGCGGCCGGAGACGACCGCGCGCACCGGCGTGCCCAGCGGCGCGGCGAAGTCGAGGCCGGTGTGCGTCGAGGACCACATCGAGCCCGCGTTGCCGAAGCGTCCGGTCAGTCGGTACCCGGTCACGGGGAGCACGGCCGTCACGGGCGCGATCTCGGGCCGCGCGACCTTCTTGACGGGTTCGGGAGCCGGGCGGAGGGCGGGGCGCTGGATGACGGTGCGGACCGGCCGCAGCGCCTGGCGACGCTCGGGCTCGAGCTCGGCGTTGCGTGCGATCTCCACGGTGGCGGCCACGGGGACCACCCTCAAGCGCTCCCGAGCGGCTGCTGTAGGCTCCGGCATCAGGAACGCACCAGCCAGCATCAACCCGGCCAGCGACGGCACGACAAGTGCCTTGCGCAGGGTCTTGAGCAGGGGCGTCACAGGTCTGATTCCTTCGTTCGTTACAGTGCCCGCTGTCACGGGCGCCGCGATCCAGTGCGCCAAAATCGGGCCGGATACCCCAATTCCTCGGAACGCAATCTGTGGCGCCGGTCACCTGTCGGCGCCGACGGCCCCGCTCAGATCCGCGAATTGTGCGACCGAACTCACACCGTCCGGGGCTTGCGCCCGGCGTGGAAGGATGAGCGCATGGATGTGGCCCACGACGCAGACCGCGCCCCTGTCGAGCACGCCGATCCGGCCGCCGAGGTGGTGGACCTGTGCCGGGATCTGATCCGCTTCGACACCTCGAACTACGGCGGCGCCGACGGCCCCGGTGAGCGCAGGGCGGCCGAGTACGTCGCCGCGCGGCTGGAGGAGGTCGGCGTACCCGCCGAGATCATCGAGACCGCCCCCGGGCGGGCCAACGTCGTCGCCCGCTGGGGCGGCGACGGCGAGCGCGAGGACGCACTGCTGGTGCACGGCCACCTCGACGTGGTGCCCGCCGCCGCGGAGGACTGGACAGTGGACCCCTTCAGCGGCGAGGTCCAGGACGGCTACGTGTGGGGTCGCGGCGCCGTCGACATGAAGGACTTCGACGCCATGGTGCTCGCCGTGGTCCGTGCGCGGCAGACCGCCGGACGCGCACCCGCCCGCCCGGTCGTGCTCTGCTTCACGGCCGACGAGGAGGCTGGCGGCCACCACGGGGCCGAGGTGCTCGTCCGCGACCGGCCGGAGCTGTTCGAGGGGTGCACCGAGGCGGTCGGCGAGGTCGGGGGCTTCAGCACGACCGTGCGCGGCCAGCGCCTCTACCTGATCGAGGCGGCCGAACGAGGCATGGCGTGGATGCGGCTCACCGCGCGCGGCCGCGCCGGGCACGGCTCGATGATCAACGACGAGAACGCGGTGACCCGGCTCGCCTCCGCCATCGCACGGATCGGCGCCCACGAGTGGCCGCTGCGGCTCACCCCGACCATGCGCACGCTGCTGGCGACGGTCGGCGAGGTGGTCGGCGAGGAGGCGACGCCCGAGAACGCCGTGGCGCTGATGGAGGAGTTCGGCAGCGCGACGCGGATGCTGGGCGCGGTGCTGCGCAACTCCGCGAACCCGACGATGCTCGACGCCGGCTACAAGGTGAACGTGATCCCCAGCGAGGCCACCGCCCACGTCGACGGACGCTTCCTCCCGGGCTACGAGGACGAGTTCTTCGCGACGCTCGCCGAGCTCATCGGCGACGACGTCACCACGGAGTTCGTGAGCCGCCAGCCACCCTGGGAGATGCCGTACGACGGCGCCGTGGTCGACGCGATGACGCGCAGCCTCGTCGCCGAGGACCCCGACGCGCTGGTCGCTCCCTTCCTGATGAGTGCGGGCACCGACGCCAAGCACTTCGGCCGGCTGGGCATGCGCACCTACGGGTTCACGCCGCTGCGGCTCCCGGCGGACCTCGACTTCACGGCGCTGTTCCACGGGGTCGACGAGCGCGTCCCGGTCGACGCGCTGGAGTTCGGAGCCCGGGTGATGGACCGGTTCCTCGGCGAGGTCTGAGCGCCCGGCGTACCGGTGTCAGAGCGAGCCGGCCAGCCAGGTCAGCGCCTCGACCGTGTGGTCGTTCCAGAAGACGCGGGTGTGACCGCCGTCGGTGTAGGTCTGGACCTCCGGCGGCGTCGGCAGCCGGTCGGCGACGGCGCAGACGTCGTCGTAGAACTGGTCGCCGGTGCCGCACCACAGGGCCGTCCGGGCGCCCGCGAGCCGGGAGAGGTCGGTCAGCGCCGGGTCGTCGTCGGCGACCGCGGGGCTGAACAGCGCCCACGAGCGCGCCCACTGCGGGGTGTCCAGGGCCAGGCGGAGCGCGCCGTAGCCGCCGCGGGACCAGGCCCAGACCGCGCGCCGCGAGACGTCGAACCGGCGCTCGCCCAGCCACCCCGGGAGCTCGTCCCGCAGCATCGTGAACGGGTCGACCCCGGCGCCGGGGACCCAGCCGTACGGGCCGTCGTCGGTGCCGGCGAGCACGAACGGCGGCGCACCCGCCGCCACGGCGGCGGTCACGAAGCGCCCGAACCCGAACCCGCGGAACTCCGCCGCGGACGCGCTGGCGCCGTGCATGACCACGACCACGGGAAGCCCGGCGCCGTCGCCGTGGCCCGCCGGCACCGCGGTGAACAGGTCGACGTCGGCGCCCAGCGCGCGTGAGCTCACCGTGGTCAGCTCGACGACGCCCTCCTCGGCGTCCGGGATGTAGGGATCCGGCGTCAGGCCGAGCGCCCGGCGCATCCGCCACGGCGCCGCCTCGAGGGTCGCCACACCCAGCAGCCCTGTCGCCGCCACGCCACCGGTCCCCAGCAGCGCCCCGCGGCGCGTCAGACGCATGTCCACACGCTAGTGGGACACGGCCTCGTGCGGAGGGCGATCAGGCGGTGCGGACCGCCCGGATGATCTTGCGCCTCAGCACGACGCGCCGCTTCCCGTCCGGCCCGATCTGGACCCGGTCCAGCTCCCAGCCGCCGTGCTCGGCGCGCTCGACGAGCATCCTCGCCACTGCGCCGCGGGAGAAGTCCCGGTCGAACGTGACCCGGTCGAACTCCCACTCGACGGCCCGCCCGAGCCCCCTCAGCAAGCTCGGTCGCGGCATCGTCGGGGGCCGGGTCACCGAGCGCCGTCGGACACGTCGTCGAGGGCGTACCGGATCTCCGGCGGCAGCACGCGGTCCTCCACCCCGAGCACCGCCTTGAGCTGCGCCGCCGTGCGCGCGCCGACGATCGGGGCCGTCACGCCCGGCTGGTCGCGCACCCATGCCAGCGCGACCTCCAGCGGGGACCACCCCAGCCCGTCCGCGGCCCGGCAGACGGCCTCCACGATCCCGCGGCTGCGCTCGTCCAGGTAGGCCTCGACGAACGAGGAGAACGACTGCGAGGCGCCGCGGGAGTCCGACGGCGTGCCGCCCCGGTACTTCCCGGTCAGCACGCCGCGGCCCAGCGGCGACCACGGGAGCAGGCCCATGCCCATCGCGGCCGCCGCCGGCAGCACCTCGTGCTCGATCCGGCGGTTCACCAGCGAGTACTCCATCTGGGACGAGATCAGCGGGGCGCGCCCCGGCACGGCTCGCTGCCAGGTGGCGGCCTGGGCGGTCTGCCAACCGGTGAAGTTGGAGACGCCGACGTAGGCGGCCCGGCCGCTCGACACCGCGTGGTCCAGAGCGCCGAGGGTCTCCTCGAGCGGCACGTCGTCGCTCCAGATGTGGACCTGCCACAGGTCCACGTGGTCGGTCCCCAGCCGGCGCAGCGACGTGTCCAGGCCGCGCAGGAGGGCGCCACGGGAGGTGTCGGTGGCACGGTCGCCGCCGCGCCGCCAGATCCCGGCCTTCGTCGCGAGCACGACCTCGTCGCGCGGAACCACGTCGCCGAGCAGGCTCCCGATCAGCGCCTCGGAGCGACCGTCGGTGTAGCCCGCCGCGGTGTCGACGAGGGTGCCGCCGGCCTCGACGAACGCGACCAGTTGGTCGCGCGCCTCGTGCTCGTCGGTGTCCTTGCCCCAGGTCATCGTGCCGAGGCCCAGTCGGGACACCCGGAGGCCGCTGGAGCCGACGTACCGCTGTTGCATGGGGCACAAGGTAGCGGCCGATCCCAGGGACCTCCGACTGGGCACGCCGCCACGGCCTAGGATCACCCCTCGTGGTCGAGTACCTCCAGGCGATCTTCCTCGGCGTCCTCCAGGGACTCACCGAGTTCCTCCCCATCTCCAGCAGCGCGCACCTGCGGATCTTCCCCGAGCTCTTCGGGTGGGGAGATCCGGGCGCGGCGTTCACCGCGGTGATCCAGATCGGCACCGAGGTCGCGGTGCTGCTCTACTTCTGGCGCGACATCTGGCGGATCGCCCGCGCCTGGGTCCTCTCGCTCTTCAAGCCCGAGCACCGCGGCACGCTCGACGCCCGGATGGGCTGGTACGTGATCCTCGGCTCGCTGCCGATCGTGATCCTCGGCATCCTGCTCAAGGACGTCATCGAGTCCGACTTCCGCAACCTGTGGGTGATCGGCACCACCCTGATCGTCCTCGGTGTGATCCTGGGCATCGCCGACCGCGTCGGCCGCACCGATCGGGAGATCAAGCACCTCCGCCTCCGCGACGCGCTGCTGATGGGCGTGGCACAGGCGTGCGCGCTGATCCCCGGGGTCTCCCGCTCCGGCGCCACCATCTCGATGGGCCGGTTCCTCGGCTTCGACCGCGCCGCGGCCACCCGGTTCGCCTTCCTGCTCGCGATCCCCGCCGTCGTCGGCGCCGGGCTGTTCGAGCTCCAGGAGATCTCCCACGTCGGCGAGGCGGCACCCGGCGAGGCGGCGTACGGCTGGGGACCCACGATCACCGCGACGATCGTCTCCTTCCTGGTCGGGTACGCCGCGATCGCGTGGCTGCTGCGCTACGTCTCCACGCACTCCTACCGCCCGTTCGTGATCTACCGGGTGGTGCTGGGCGCGGCGGTGCTCAGCCTCCTCGCCGGCGGCGTGCTCACCCCCTGAACCGGTGGCGGCGCGACCGGGTCAGATCCAGCCGGAGCGCTTGAAGAAGATCCACAGCGCCAGGATCGAGGCGACCATCAGGCCGATCGCGATCAGGGTGCTCGCGGGTGACTGCGGGAACGGCAGGGGAAGGTTCATCCCGTAGAAGCCCGCGATCAGCGTCGGCACGGCGGCCAGGCCGATGCCGGCGGAGATCTTGCGCATGTCGTCGTTCTGCTGGACGGCGATCGCCGCCATGTGCGCGTCGAAGGCGGACGAGAGCAGCGCGTCGAGCGTGTCGATCTCCTCCGCCGCCTGGGCGAGGTGGTCGCTGACGTCGCGGAAGAACGGCGCCGACGACTCCTCCACCAAGGGCACCGAGCCGGTCGCGAAGCGCCGCATCGGCTCGCGCAGCGGCATCACCGCGCGGCGCACCTCGGCGAGCTCCCGCTTGAGCGTGTAGATCCGGCCGGAGTCCTTGGTGCGTCGGTCGCTGAAGACGGACGTCTCCACCTCGTCCACGTCGGTCTGCAGGTCGGCGACGACCGCGGTGTAGGCGTCGACGACCACGTCGCACACCGCGTAGACCACCGCCGACGGCCCGTGGTCGAGCACCGCCTGCCGCGCCTCGAGCGCGTGCCGGGCGTCGCGGAGCGGGGACCCGCGACCGTGCCGGACCGTGATCACGTAGTCGCGACCGACGAAGAGATTGATCTCCCCCGTCTCGACGGCGTCGTCCGCGTCGACGTACCAGAGGGTCTTGAGGACCAGGAACAGCCCGGACTCGTAGCGCTCCAGCTTGGGCCGCTGGTGGGCGGTGACCGCGTCCTCGACGGCGAGCGGGTGCAGGTCGAACGCCTCGGCGACGGTGTCGAGCTCGATGTGGCTGGGCTCGTACAGGCCGACCCACACGAAGTCGCCGGGCTCGGTCGCCGCCGCCCGGAGCGTCGTGTAGTCGTGCCGGTGGCAGTCGACCTCCACCCGGGCGCCGTTGCGGTACACCGCGCTGTCGACGATCACCCGATCAAGGTAGCGGCTGGAGTACCCACGGCTAGGCTCGCGCACCGTGGCCACCCTGATCCTGGTGCGGCACGGCCGCACCACCGCCAACGCCGCCGGCATCCTGGCCGGACGCCTCCCCGGCGTGCTGCTCGACGAGACCGGCGAGAGGCAGGCGACCCGAGCGGCCGAGCGACTCGCCGGGGTGCCGCTGACCGCGGTCGTCACCAGCCCGCAGGAGCGGTGCCGCCAGACCGCCAAGGCGGTGCTCTCCGCGCAGCGTGACGCGGGGCGGTCGCTGCGGGCCACCACCGACCGCGCGCTGGCGGAGTGCGACTACGGCGACTGGCAGGGCCGCCCGCTGAAGGAGCTGGCGCGGGAGAAGCTCTGGCGCACGGTCCAGGCCCAACCCTCGGCCGCGGCCTTCCCCGGCGGCGAGTCGCTGGTGCAGATGCAGCAGCGGGCGGTGGCAGCGGTACGGCGCCGGGACGCGGCGATCACGGACCAGCACGGCGCCGACGCGGTCTGGGTCGCCGTCAGCCACGGCGACGTGATCAAGTCCGTGCTCGCCGACGCGCTCGGGCTCCACCTCGACCTGTTCCAGCGGGTCCACGTCGACCCGGCGTCGATCTCCGTGGTCCGCTACACCGCCGAGCGACCGTTCGTGCTCGGCACCAACACCCACGCCGGCGACCTGGGCTGGCTCGCCCCGCCGCCGCGCGCACGGCGCCGTCGGAAGGCCGGTGACGCCGAGGTCGGCGGCGGCGCGGGACCCGAGCCCGCCGGAGACGCCGGGTAGTCCCGGGGGTGGGGCCGCCCCCTAGGCTGAGCGTCATGGCGATCGTGCACGGATTCGACTCCCCGCAGCGGTTCGTCGCGGGCACCGTCGGCGAGCCCGGCCAGCGCGCGTTCTTCCTCCAGGCGCGCGAGGACGCCCGCCTTGTCAGCGTCGGACTGGAGAAGCAGCAGGTCGCCGCGCTCGCCGAGCGGGTCGACGAGCTGCTCGACCAGGTGATGGCGGAGGCGACCACCCAGAGCGTCGTGCCCGCGATGGCGCCGCTCGGCATGGTCGACGACGGACCGCTGGACCAGCCGATCGACGAGGAGTTCCGCGCCGGCACGATGACGCTGTCGTGGGACCCGTCGGACGAGCGGGTCGTGATCGAGGTGTTCCGGCTCGGCGAGGACCTCGAGGACGAGACCGAGCCCGAGGAGATGCTGGTCGTGCGCCTCGAGCCCGGCCAGGCGCGGGCGTTCGTGCAGCGGGCCGAGCGGGTGCTGGAGGCCGGCCGGCCGACCTGCCCGTTCTGCGGCCAGCCGATCGACGCCGAGGGCCATCTCTGCGTCCGCGCCAACGGGTTCAAGCGCCGCGATCCGTGAGCCAGGGGGACACGGCATGGGACTGACGCTGCGCGGCCGGATCATGCCGGCGTCGAACGCCACCTTCCTCGCCGACCTCGACGGCACCGAGGTCGTCTACAAGCCCGTGGCCGGCGAGCGGCCGCTGTGGGACTTCCCCGACGGCACGCTGGCCGACCGCGAGGTCGCGGCCTACCTGCTCTCGGAGGCCACCGGCTGGGACCTGGTGCCGCGCACCTGGCTGGGGGAGGGTCCGCACGGGCTCGGGATGCTGCAGGAGTGGCAGCAGGTGGACCCCGAGCAGGAGCCCGTCACGCTCGTGCCCGAGGGTGAGGTGCCGGCTGGATGGCTGCCGGTCGTCGAGGGTCTCGACGAGCTCGACCGCCCGATCACCCTGGTCCACGAGGACTCCGCCGCGCTGCGGCGGATGGCCGTCTTCGACGTCATCGCCAACAACGCCGACCGGAAGGGCGGTCACGTGCTCGCGATGCCCGACGGCAGCCGCTACGGCGTCGACCACGGCCTGACCTTCCACCACGAGCCGAAGCTCCGCACCGTGCTCTGGGGGTGGGCGGGCTCGTCGCTCGCGCGGGACGAGTGCGCCGTGGTCACGCGGGTGGCCGAGGCCCTCGGCGGCGACCTCGGCGACCGGCTCGCCGACCTCCTCGTCGATCACGAGATCGAGGCGGCGCGGCGGCGGGCGGAGCTGCTCGTGGAGCGCGGCGCGCTGCCGCGGGCCGGGGCCGGGTGGCCCTCCATCCCGTGGCCGCCGTTCTGACACCGGGGCGCTTCGCGGCGACCCCGGGGGAGCGCCGGGTGCGGCCCCGTCGCGGTGGTCCTCCGGTCCGGTGACTAGCATCGGCGGCATGCGCGCATGGACCTCGGCCGAGATCCCCACCCTGGCCGTCACCGGCCCCGAGGTGTCGCTGCACGACACCGCGACCCAGGGCCGGGTGACCGCCACCCCCACGGGAACGGCGCGCCTCTACGTCTGCGGCATCACCCCGTACGACGCCACGCACATCGGCCACGCGAACACCTACCTCGCGTTCGACCTGCTCAACCGGGCCTGGCGCACCGCGGGCCACCCGGTGCGGTACGTCCAGAACGTCACCGACGTCGACGACCCGCTGCTGGAGCGCGCCGACAAGGTCGGCGTGGACTGGGTGGAGCTCGCCGAGCGGGAGACCGAGCTCTTCCGGCAGGACATGGAGGCGCTGCGCATCCTGCCGCCGGCCGAGTACGTCGGCGCCGTCGAGTCGATCCCGCTGGTCATCGACCTGATCCAGCGCCTCGACGCCGCGGGCGCCATCTACCGCGTCGAGGACGACCTCTACTACGCCGTCTCCGCCGACCCGGCGTTCGGCCGCGAGTCCAACTACGACCGCGAGACGATGCTGCGGTTCTTCGGCGAGCGCGGCGGGGATCCGGACCGCGCCGGCAAGAAGGACCCGCTGGACCCGGTCGTCTGGCTGGGCGAGCGTCCGGGCGAGCCGTCCTGGGAGAGCCCCTTCGGGCCGGGCCGGCCCGGCTGGCACATCGAGTGCGCGGCGATCGCGCTGGAGCACCTCGGCGGGGCCTTCGACGTCCAGGGCGGGGGCAGCGACCTGGTCTTCCCGCACCACGAGATGTGCGCCGGCCACACGCAGGTCGTCTCGGGGGAGCCGTTCGCGCGCGTCTACTCGCACGCCGGGATGGTCGCCTACGGCGGCGAGAAGATGTCGAAGTCCCTGGGCAACCTGGTCTTCGTCTCCGCGCTCCGCAACAGCGACATCGACCCGATGGCCGTCCGGCTGACGCTGATGCGCCACCACTACCGGACCGACTGGGAGTGGACCGACGACCAGCTGTGGCAGGCGGTCGACGACCTGGCCACGTGGCGTCGCGCGCTGTCGCTCGGCGCCGGCGCCGCGGCGGGGCCGGTGGTGACCGAGGTGCTCGCGGCACTGGCCGACGACCTCGACGCGCCGCGGGCGACCGCTGCGGTCGACGCCTGGGCCGCCGCGACGCTGGGCACCGACGGCCTGGCCGACACCTCCGACCCGGACGCCGCGGCCACGCTGCTCCCGGTCCTCGACGCCGCCCTCGGCCTGACCGTCTGACCCGCCGATCAGTCGTTCGCGTCGCCGCCGCGCCGCTTGAGGTAACGCTCGAACTCCCGGGCGATCGCCTCGCCGGACGCCTCCGGGAGGTCGGCGGTGTCGCGCGACTCCTCCAGGGACCGGACGTAGTCGGCGATCTCCTCGTCGTCCCCGGCCAGCTCGTCGACGCCGCGCTCCCAGGCGCGCGCCTCCTCGGGCAGGTCGCCGAGCGGGATGCTGGTGCCGAGCAGCTCCTCCAGGTGGCCGAGCATCGCCAGCGTCGCCTTGGGGCACGGCGGCTGGGCGACGTAGTGGGGGACCGCGGCCCAGTACGAGACCGCCGGCAGGTCGAGGCGCACGCACGCGTCCTGGACGACCCCGACGATGCCCGTGGGCCCCTCGTAGGTGGACTCGGTCAGCGAGAGCCGGTCGATCAGCTCGGGCTCGGTCGCCGTACCGGTGACGGGGATCGGCCGGGTGTGCGGGGAGTCGGCCAGGAGCGCCCCGAACGTGACCACCAGCTCGGCGCCCAGGTCGTCGACCGCCGCGAGCAGCTCGGCGGTGAAGGCCCGCCAGCGCATGTTCGGCTCGATCCCGCGGATCAGGATGACGTCCCGGTCGAGCTCGGGCGGCGAGGCCACCGCCACGTGGGTGCTCGGCCAGGTGAGCTTGCGGAAGCCGTTGTCGTCCAGGCCGACCGAGGGCCGGTTCACCTGGAAGTCGTAGTAGTCCTCGGGGTCGATCGCCGCCACCACCTTGGCGTCCCAGACGTCCATCAGGTGGTCCACGACGCCGCTCGCCGCCTCTGCCGCATCGTTCCAGCCCTCGAAGGCCGCGATGACCACCGGCCGCTCCAGGTCGGGAACCTCGTCGATCTCCATCACACCTACGAGCCTAGACGGGTCGCGGACCGGAACCGGGCAGGGACGCGGAACCGGCTGCCGTAGACTTGCCCGCAGCCGAGAGGCGTTGCAACGGAAGGGCGTTCCCCGACCGCCACGCTCGGTCTCCCACCGTGGATCAAGGACGCCTTCCCGCTGAGGAAGGAATTGGAATGACTGAGTCCCAGGGAGCGGCCGCCTGGCGCCCCGACGCCACCGACGAGCTCGCGGCGCTGCTGCGCGAGCGGATCGTGATCATCGACGGCGCCATGGGCACCGCGATCCAGCGGGACCGCCCCGACGAGGCCGGCTACCGCGGCGAGCGGTTCGCGGACTGGCCGAGCGACCTGATCGGCAACAACGACCTGCTCACGCTGACCCAGCCGCAGATCATCGCCGGCATCCACCGCGAGTACCTCGAGGCAGGCGCCGACATCATCGAGACCAACACGTTCAACGCCAACGCGGTCTCCCTCTCCGACTACGGCATGGCGGACCTGGCCTACGAGCTGAACCACGCCTCCGCCGTCCTGGCCCGCGAGGCCGCGGACGCGGTGGCCGCCGAGACGGGCCGCAAGCGGTACGTCGCCGGCGCGCTCGGCCCGACCACCCGTACCGCCTCGATCAGCCCCGACGTCAACGACCCGGGCGCGCGGAACGTCTCGTGGGACGAGTTGGTGGCGGCGTACGTCGAGGCCGGGCGCGGCCTGGTCGACGGCGGTGCCGACGTCCTGCTGATCGAGACGATCTTCGACACCCTGAACGCCAAGGCCGCGATCTTCGCGGTCGAGACCCTCTTCGCCGAGACAGGTCGCCGGTGGCCGGTGATCATCTCCGGCACGATCACCGACGCCTCGGGCCGCACCCTGTCCGGCCAGGTGACCGAGGCCTTCTGGGCGTCGGTCAGGCACGCCCGCCCGCTCGCGGTGGGACTCAACTGCGCGCTGGGCGCGAAGGAGATGCGGCCCTACATCGCCGAGATGGCGCGCGTGGCCGACACCTTCGTCTCCGCCTACCCGAACGCGGGGCTGCCCAACGCCTTCGGAGAGTACGACGAGACGCCGGAGCAGACGGCCGCGGTGGTCTCGGAGTTCGCGAGCGCCGGCTTCGTCAACCTGGTCGGCGGCTGCTGCGGCACCACGCCCGACCACATCGCCGCGATCGCCGCCGCCGTGGAGGACGAGCCCGCCCGCCGGCCCGGGGCCGCGGCGCCGTCGATGCTGCTCTCGGGGCTGGAGCCGTTCGCGATCACCGATGACTCGCTCTTCGTCAACGTCGGGGAGCGGACCAACATCACCGGCTCGGCCCGGTTCCGCAACCTGATCAAGGGCGGCGACTACGACACCGCGCTGTCGGTCGCGGCCCAGCAGGTCGAGAACGGCGCGCAGGTGATCGACGTCAACATGGACGAGGGCATGATCGACGGCGTCGCCGCGATGGATCGCTTCCTGAAGCTGATCGCCGCCGAGCCCGACATCTCGCGGGTGCCGGTGATGGTCGACTCCTCCAAGTGGGAGGTCATCGAGGCCGGCCTGAAGAACGTCCAGGGCAAGGCGATCGTGAACTCGATCTCGCTCAAGGAGGGCGAGGAGAAGTTCGTCGAGCAGGCCCGCCTGTGCCGCAAGTACGGCGCCGCGGCGGTCGTCATGGCGTTCGACGAGAACGGGCAGGCGGACAACCTGCAGCGGCGCAAGGAGATCTGCGCCCGCGCCTACCGGATCCTCGTCGACGAGGTCGGCTTCCCGGCCGAGGACATCATCTTCGACCCGAACGTCTTCGCGGTCGGCACCGGCATCGAGGAGCACGCCTCCTACGGGCTGGACTTCATCGAGGCGACCCGGTGGATCAAGGAGAACCTGCCCGGCGCGAAGGTCTCCGGCGGCATCTCGAACGTCTCCTTCAGCTTCCGCGGCAACAACCCGGTGCGCGAGGCGATCCACGCGGTCTTCCTGTTCCACGCGATCGCCGCGGGGCTCGACATGGGCATCGTCAACGCCGGCGCCCTGGTCACCTACGACCAGATCGACCCCGCGCTGCGCGACGCCATCGAGGACGTCGTGCTGAACCGGACCGACGACTCGTTGGCCGCCACCGAGCGGCTCCTCGAGCTGGCCGAGCAGCACCGCGGCAGCGGCAAGGTCGAGGAGGCGGCCGCCGAGGAGTGGCGCGCCCTGCCGGTGGCCGAGCGGATCACGCACGCCCTGGTGAAGGGCATCGACGCGCACGTCGAGGCCGACACCGAGGAGCTGCGCGCCGAGATCGCCGAGCGCGGCGGCCGCCCCATCGAGGTGATCGAGGGCCCGCTGATGGCCGGCATGAACGTGGTCGGCGACCTCTTCGGCGCGGGCAAGATGTTCCTGCCGCAGGTGGTGAAGTCGGCCCGCGTGATGAAGAAGGCCGTCGCCTACCTGATCCCCTTCATCGAGGAGGAGAAGGCGAACGACCCGGCACTGGCCGCGCAGAGCGACAGCAACGGCACGATCGTGCTGGCCACGGTGAAGGGCGACGTCCACGACATCGGCAAGAACATCGTCGGCGTCGTGCTGCAGTGCAACAACTACGAGGTGATCGACCTCGGCGTGATGGTGCCGGCGCAGCGGATCCTGGACACCGCCGCCGAGGTGGGCGCGGACGTCATCGGCCTCTCCGGCCTGATCACCCCGAGCCTCGACGAGATGGTCGGGTTCGCCGCGGAGATGCAGCGGGTCGGCCTCGACGTACCGCTCCTGATCGGCGGCGCCACCACCTCGCGCGCCCACACCGCGGTCAAGATCGACAAGAAGTACGACGGGCCCGTGGTGTGGGTCAAGGACGCCTCCCGCTCGGTCCCGACCGTCGCGTCGCTGCTCTCCGAGGAGCGCCGTCCGGCGCTGATGGCCGACGTGCAGGCCGACTACGACGCCCTGCGGGCCCGGCACGCCAACAAGACCGAGCGGCCGCAGCTGGCGTTCTCCGAGGCGTCCGCGAACCGCAGCCCGATCGAGTGGGACGGCTACGCGCCGCCGCAGCCCGCGCGTCCCGGCGTGCATGTGCTGAAGGACTACGACCTGGCCGAGCTGCGCGAGTTCATCGACTGGCAGCCGTTCTTCAACGCCTGGGAGATGAAGGGGCGCTTTCCCGACATCCTCAACAACCCGGCGAGCGGCGAGGCCGCCCGCAAGCTGTACGACGACGCGCAGGCCATGCTCGACACGATCATCGCCGAGCAGTGGATCTCCGCCCAGGGCGTCTACGGCCTGCTCCCGGCCGCGAGCACGGGCGAGGACGTGGTCGTCTACACCGACGAGACGCGCTCGCAGGAGCGTGCGACGCTCTTCCAGCTGCGCCAGCAGGGCCAGCACCGCGGGGGCATCCCGAACCGGTCGCTGGCCGACTACGTGGCGCCGATCGGCACCGACGCCGGCGGGCACGACTGGGTCGGCGCGTTCGCGGTGACCGCCGGCATCGGGCTCGGGGAGCGGGTGCAGGCGTTCAAGGACGCCCTCGACGACTACTCGGCGATCCTGCTGGAGTCGCTGGCCGACCGCCTGGCCGAGGCGTTCGCGGAGCGGCTGCACCAGCGCGTGCGCACCGAGTTCTGGGGCCACGCGGCGGGGGAGGACCTCTCCAACGACGACCTGATCGCCGAGCGCTACTCGGGCATCCGTCCGGCGCCCGGCTACCCGGCGTGCCCGGACCACACCGAGAAGCTGACGATCTGGGACCTGCTCGACGTGCAGGCGTCGACCGGCATCGAGCTGACCGACCACATGGCGATGTGGCCGGGCGCCTCGGTCTCCGGCCTCTACTACAGCCACCCCGACGCGCAGTACTTCGTCGTCGGCCGCCTCGGTCGCGACCAGATCGAGGACTACGCGGAGCGGAAGGGCTGGACGGTGGCCGAGGCCGAGAAGTGGCTCTCGCCGAACCTGGGCTACGACCCCGAGGACTGAGCCCTGCCGGTCGTTGAGGTGCGAGCGAAGCGAGCCGGCTCCGGTGGTTGAGGTGCGAGCGAAGCGAGCCGGCTCCGGTGGTTGAGGTGCGAGCGAAGCGAGCCTCGAAACCACCGTGCCCCACCGGTTGGCACCCGCAACTACTCCGGCGTGTCCCGTGATCTGGGGCACGATGGAGGGATGCTCGGGGTCCGTGAACGTTTCCGGGAACGACGACGGCGGGGGAGGGGCCGTGGCGTGGCGCGCGCGGCGGCCATCGCCCTCCTCGTGGGCCTGGTGGCCGTCCACCCGGCGGTCGCCGGCGCCGGCCCGGGGCGTCCCGGGCACGGCGCCGCCAGCAGGGCAGTCCCGGGGGCGGGCCCGGCCGACCACCCCGGTTTCGGGTGCGGCCCCCGGCGGTTCGCCTGGCCCCGGCTCTGCGCCGGGGACCGGGGTTGGTGCCGCGGCTGGCTCGGGGGCACGGGGCGTGCGGTGATCGCCCGCGACGACTCGATGTACGTCTGGGAGGACCCCGCCCAGATCGAGAGCGGGAACATCTCCGAGGACTACGAGCCGGTGACGCTCGTCGGCTTCGCCGCGGCACGCGGTGTCGACACGATCATGGTCGCCGTGCCGTGGGCGCTGCCGGACGGTGCCTGGGTGAACACCCGCGCGTGGCTGCGCGAGGTGGTGCTCCTCGCGCACGCCCTGGACATCGAGGTCCTCGCACTGGGCGGGGAGAACTCCTGGGCGGCGGAGCCGGCGCTGGCCGTGCAGTGGATGGGCGACGCGACGAGCGCCGGGATCCCGTTCGACGGCGTCAACTTCGACGTCGAGCCGTGGTCGCTGCCGGAGTGGGAGACCGACCGCGAGACGGTCAAGGCGCAGCTGATCGGGATGCTCGACGAGGTGGCGGCGACGCCCGCCCGCCCGGTGGTGCACGTGGACGTGCCGTACTGGCTCGCCGACGAGTCCTTCCCCGGCGAGTCCAGCATGGCGGCGGCGATGTTCGCCCGCGCGGACGGCGGCACCGTGATCACCTTCGTCGACCGGGCCTTCGGCGAGGGCGGCATCGTCCGCCTCTCCCTGCCCGCGCTGGACGCCGCCGCCGAGCACGGGCTGCGGGTGCCGATCGCGGTCGAGGTCTCCGAGGACATCGGCCCGGAGTGGAGCTTCTCCGACGACGGCACCCGGGCCCTGCGCCGGGAGACGTTCAAGACCCGGGCGGCGTTCGCCTGCCACCCGGCGTTCGCCGGCATCGCGGTGGAGAAGTACGTCGCCTGGCGTCACCTGGGACCGTGACGGGCGAGCTCAGGAGCCGATCACCGAGGCGGGCACGATCGCGACCAGCCCGACCACGGCGAGGATGCGGAGGACCACCTCCGCCACGGCGAGCCTGCGGCCGCGACCGCCCAGGTGGGCGACCGCCTCGTCCTTGACCGCCGAGGTCCACAGCAGCGACCGGCCTGCCGAGGCGAGGCGGAACCGGTCGAAGGCACGGGCGCGGCGGGATCGCCGGTCCTCGCCCGGCTGGATGTCGTAGCCGGAGCGGGAGGCCGCCACCAGCACCAGGACGAGCACCACCGGCCCGAGCAGCAGCCGCAGGATGAGTCCGACGGCGAACAGGGCCAGCGGCGAGACCACGGCCCCCACCAGGTCCTCCGCGCTGTCGAGCTGCTCCGCCTCGAGGTCGGCGGCACGGCCGACCGCCACCGCCACCGCGACTCCGAAGGTGATCAGCACGAGCGTCCCGGCCCGGTAGAGGCGCAGCCAGAGCGCCCAGCCGGCGTACCGGCCGCCGGGGCCCAGCATCAGGTCCGCGGGGATCCCGTCGGACCCGGCGGTGGTGGCCGGCGCGACCGACCGCCGTCGCCCCTCGTGCCCGCCCGCCTGCCGCATGCCGGGCATCCTGCCATCCGCCGCGGTCGCCGCGGTTTGCGTCGGTCGGCCGCCCACCCGGCATGCTGGCGCTGTGGAACCGAGTGACGTGGCAACGGACGACCGACGACCGCTCGCGGCCGTCCTGTGGGACATGGACGGCACGGTGGTCGACACCGAGCCGTACTGGATGGCGGCCGAGCACAAGATCGCGGACGACCACGGCGGGACGTGGACCACCGAGGACGCGATGAACCTCGTCGGCAACGAGCTGTCGGTCTCCGGGCGCTACCTGAAGGACAAGCTCGACCTGCCGTACTCGGTCGAGGAGGTCGTCGAGCTGCTGCTCGACGGCGTGGTCGAGCAGGTGCGCCACCAGGTGCCGTGGCGGCCGGGCGCCCGGGAGCTGCTGCTCCACCTCCGCGCCGCCGGCGTGCCGTGCGCGCTCGTGACGATGTCCTACCAGCGGTTCGTGGAGCCGATCCTCGAGCACCTGCCCGAGCACACCTTCGACGTCGTCGTGACCGGCGACCAGGTCGACAACGGCAAGCCGCACCCCGAGCCGTACCTGCGGGCGGCGGAGCTGCTCGGCGTACCGATCGAGGACTGCGTCGCGATCGAGGACTCGCCGACCGGCGCCGCCTCCGGTCTCGCCTCGGGCGCCCGGGTGCTGGCGGTACCGAACCACGTCCCGGTCCCGGCCGTGCCCGGGCTGAACTTCCGGGACTCGCTGGTCGAGGTAACGGTCGCCGACCTCGAAACGTTGCCTATTCGAGACCTCGATTCGGGCACGAATCCGTAGCCGACCTGCCGTTATCTGAGTAACTTCCGTCGCCATCGAGCCTCTGAGCAGCAGAGGTTTCTTCTCAAGGAGATGGTGACAGCGGTGAAGCGGAAGCTTGGTGCACTCCTCGGAGTGAGCGTCCTCGCCGTCGGCATGGCAGCGTGCAGCGACACGCCGCCGCCGGCGTCGGAGGACCGTGAGCCCCTCGGGGTCAACTACTCGACCGGCGACCCCGCTGCGGACAGCAGCGACGAGTGGACGCTCGGCACGACCGACACGATCACCGCGGTCGACCCCGCCGGCGCCTACGACTTCGGCTCCTGGAACCTGCAGTACCAGATGTTCCAGACCCTGGTCTCGGTCCCGGCCAACGGCTCGGAGCCCGAGCCCGACGCGGCCTCCTGCGCGTACGACGACCCGCAGACGATCACCTGCGACCTCGACGAGGGCCTGACCTTCGCCAACGGCAACGAGCTCACCTCCTCGGACGTGAAGTACTCGCTCGAGCGCAACATCGCGATCAACGACCCCAACGGCTCGGCGATCCTGCTCGGCTCGATCATCGACGACAGCAACCCCGACAAGCCGGTCCTGGCCAAGGGCGCCGTCGAGACCCCGGACGACACCACCGTCGTCTTCCACCTCAACAAGCCGGACCTGACCTTCCTCAAGGTCCTGTCGACGGCCACCGCCTCGATCGTCGACGAGGAGGTCTACCCGGCCAACAAGGAGCTCGCCGACACCGACGAGCACTCCGGCTCGGGCCCCTACGTCCTCGCCCAGTACAAGGACGGCGTCCAGGCGACGTTCGAGCTCAACGAGAACTACGCCGGCCCCCACCCGGGCATCGCGCCGCGCGTCTACGTCTCCTACTACAAGGACGACGCCTCGCTGGCCTCGGACATCAAGAAGGGCGCCATCGACATCGCGTGGCGCTCGCTGAGCCCGACCCAGCAGCAGGGCCTCGCCGACGACGGCGTCGCCGTGCTCAAGGGCAACGGCTCCGAGTTCCGCTACTGGGTCTGGGACATGAACGAGGGCGCGGGCACCGAGGCGGCCGTCCGCCAGGCCGTCGCCCAGGTCCTCGACCGCGACCAGATCTCGGCGAACGCCTACGACGGCACCGTCACGCCGTCGTACTCGATCGTCCCGCCGGGCTTCGGCGGCCAGAAGGACTCCTTCATGGACGTGTACGGCGACCCGGACGTCGACGCCGCCACGGCCCTCCTCGAGGACGCCGGCGTCGAGACCCCGGTGGCGCTCAAGCTCGGCTACCCGCAGGAGCACTACGGCCCCAACGCCGTCGACGAGGCGACCGAGATCGCCGAGCAGCTCAACGACACCGGGCTGTTCGACGTCACCACCGAGACCGGTGAGTGGGAGCAGTACCAGACCGACTACAAGAAGGACGCCTACGACCTCTTCATGCTCGGCTGGTACCCGGACTTCCTGGACGCCGACAACTACCTGAGCCCGTTCGTCGTCGACGGCGGCTTCTTCGCCAACGGCTACTCCAACGACGAGGTCAACACGCTCGTCGACGAGGAGCTCGCCGAGACCGACGAGGCGGCCCGCGACGAGATCATCGGGCAGATCCAGGACATCGTCGCCGAGGACGTCCCGCTGATCCCCAGCTGGAACGGCGCGAACATCGCGGCGGTCGGTGAGGGCATGGGCGGCGTGCAGGACACGCTCGACCCGACCTACATCTTCCGCTTCTGGATGATCACCAAGAGCTGAACCCCGGCATCCGGGGGGCGTCCGCGTGCGGGCGCCCCCCGGGTCCGTGTCTGACCGCATCACATACTTCTCGGAGGTCCGTTGAGCTCGAGCAGGGGATCCCTGCCCCGCTACATCGCCGTCCGCACCCTGCTCGTCATCCCGATGATGTGGGTGCTCCTCACGATGGTCTTCATCCTGCTCCGCGTCGCCCCCGGCGACCCGGTGACCGCCGCCGCGGGCGGCAAGCTCTCGGCCGACGAGATCGCCCGGCGCCAGGCCGCGCTGGGTCTCGACCAGCCGCTGTTCCAGCAGTACCTGGACTACCTCGGCGACGTGGTCCGCTTCCGGTTCGGCAACGCGATCTCCGACGGCACGCCGGTCACCACCCTGATCCGCGACCACGGCGGCGCCACGCTGACCCTGACCATCGGCGCGTTCATCTTCGCGGTCGGCGTCGGCGTGCCGTTGGGCCGCTGGGCCGGCCGGCACCGCGACACGATCATCGACGCGCCGATCCGGCTGCTCGGCATCGTCGTGTACGCCGCCCCCGTCTTCTGGATGGGCATCCTGCTGATCCTGCTGATCGGCAACCTCTGGCCGTCCTGGCCGACCTCCGGCATCGCCTCGCCGCAGGCGATCTTCGAGGTGCCGACCCACACCCACATCCTGCTCGTGGACGCCGCGATCGACGGCACCTACTTCTGGGACGTGCTCCAGCACCACCTGCTGCCCTGCTTCGTGCTCGGGCTGCTGCTGGCCGGCGTCATCGTGCGCCTGGTCCGGATCAACGTCATCCAGACCATGCAGGCCGACTACGTCGAGGCGGCCCGCGCCCGCGGCATCTCCGAGCGGGTGGTCGTCCGCGACCACGCCTTCCGCAACGCGCTGGTGCCGGTGGTGACCGTGATCGGGCTCCAGGTGGCGCTGACGCTCTCGGGTGCCGTGCTCACGGAGAACACCTTCAACTGGCCGGGCCTCGGCACCGACCTGGTCGACTACGTGATCGCGCGCGACTACGTCGCCGTGCAGGGCCTGGTCACCTTCTTCGCGCTGATCGTCGTCATCGTCTCGGTGGTGGTCGACGTGATCAACGCGCTCATCGACCCGAGGGTGAGGTACTGAGATGGCACTCCCCGGATTCGGCTGGACCACCCGCGTCTGGCGCACCCGCGGCCTCGCCCGCTGGATGTTCTGGATCGGGCTGGCGATCACCGCGGCCTTCGTCGTGCTGGCGATCTTCGCCCCGCTGATCGCGCCCTACGGCTTCGCCGAGAGCCGCGTGGACGGCGTGAAGCTGCCCAAGCTGGCGCCGCCGAGCAGCTACTTCATCTTCGGCACCAACGACATGTTCTACGACGTCTTCTCCCGCGTCGTGTGGGGCGCCCGCACCGCGATGGAGGTGATCGTCATCTCGGTCATCTTCTCGGTGGCGATCGGCGTACCGCTCGGCCTCGTCGCCGGCTTCATCGGTGGCGTCGTGGACCGGGTGCTGGTGTTCCTGATGGACGCGCTCTACGCGTTCCCGTCGCTGCTGCTGGCGATCGTGATGGCGTTCCTGCTCAACCAGAAGCTCGGCAACGGCATCGTCGCCGCCGCGCTCTCGATCACCGTGATCTACATCCCGCAGTACTTCCGGGTCGTCCGCAACACGACCGTCTCGGTGCGGGAGGCGACCTACGTCGAGGCCGCGCGGGCGCTCGGCGCCAACCCGTTCACGGTGATGCGCAAGTACCTGTTCGGCAACGTCATCCAGTCCGTGCCCGTGATCGGCACGCTCAACGCCGCCGACGCGCTGTCCACCCTGGCGGCCCTGGGCTTCCTCGGCATGGGCATCCAGCCGAACGAGGCCGCGGAGTGGGGCTACGACCTCAACCGCGCGCTGGACGACCCGCTGATCGGCGTCTGGTGGACCGGCCTCTTCCCGGGCCTGGCCATCGTGCTGCTGATCACTGGCCTGACCCTGGTCGGGGAGGGGCTCAACGAGACCCTCAACCCGGCCCTGCGGCGCCGGCGGATGCTGCCGGTCCGGTTCCCCGCGCGTGCGGGGGCCGACGAGCGAGAGACGGAGGCCGGCCGATGAGCGCGCCCGCGACCAGCCGGACCGGCGAGGGCCGGCCGACGCTCGAGGTCAAGGACCTGAAGGTCTGGTACGGCAGCGAGCGCGGCGCCGTCCGCGCCGTCGACGGCGTCACCTTCGACCTCCGCCCCGGCGAGATCCTCGGCCTGGTCGGGGAGTCCGGCTGCGGCAAGTCCACCCTCGGGCGCGGCCTGCTCGGCCTGCTGCCGCCGGGCGCCGAGCGCGACGGCCGGCTCCTCTTCCAGGGCCGGGACATGCTCGCCCTCAGCAAGCGCGAGCAGCAGCGGATGCGCGGCGGCGACCTGGGCATGATCTTCCAGGAGCCGATGACCCGGCTGAACCCGCTGATGCGGATCTCGGACCACTTCGAGGAGGCGCTGCGCACCCACGAGCCGAAGATCGGCAAGAAGGAGGCCCAGCGCCGGGCGCTGGAGGTGCTGCGGGTGATGGGCATCCCACCCACCCGCTACCGCGCCTACCCCCACGAGTTCTCCGGCGGCATGCGCCAGCGCCTGCTGATCGCGCTGACGCTCGTGCTGCGTCCGGCCTTCGTGGTCGCCGACGAGCCGACCACGGCTCTGGACGTGCTGGTCGAGGCCCAGATCATCCGGATCCTGCACGACCTGCGCGAGAACTTCGACACCGCGATGCTGCTGATCACCCACAACCTGGGCATCGTGGCCGAGGCCTGCGACCGCGTCGCGGTGATGTACGCCGGCAAGATCGTCGAGATCGGCGACGCCCGCCAGGTCTTCAAGGACCCCCAGCACACCTACACCCGCGAGCTGCTGCGCTCCACGATCTCGCTCTCCACCACCGGGCTGGAGTTCATCGAGGGCGCGCCGCCGAACCTGGTGGACCCGCCCAGCGGCTGCCACTTCCACCCGCGCTGCCCGGACGCGATGCGCGTCTGCGCGACCACCGAACCCATCGACCACGACCGCGCCGGCGCCCCCGGGCACCGCGTGGCCTGCTGGGCGGCGGACCTGCGCGACGGCGGCTCGCTGCCCGCCGGCGCGGACGCGACGCCGCTGGACCGAGAGGAGCTCTCCGTTGCCGACGAGGCCTGACGACACCGTGGCCGATCGCGAGCTCGACGACGACCTCGTGCTGGACATCGCCGACCTGTCCGTCCACTTCGCGCTCCAGGGCAACGCGCTGAGCCGCCTGCTCGGGATGCGCTCGCGGACGGTGAAGGCGGTGGACGGCATCACGCTGGGGATCCGCCGCGGGGAGGTGGTGGGCCTGGTCGGCGAGTCGGGCAGCGGCAAGTCGACGCTCGGCCGAGCGCTGCTCGGGCTGGCCCCGGCCACCGAGGGTGAGATCCAGTACCACGGCACGAGCGGGGACGCGGAGGTCTCCGCGATGCGCGGCAAGCGGCTGCGCCAGCTCCGCACGGACCTGCAGATGGTCTTCCAGGACCCGCACGCGGCGCTCAACCCGTCGATGACGATCGAGGAGGCCGTCGGCCACCCGCTGGTGATCCACGGCCGCGCGAAGGGCCCCGAGCTGCGCGCCCGGGTGGTCGACGCCCTGGAGCGGGTCGGGCTCAGCCCGGTGGAGAACTTCCTCGACAAGTACCCCGCGGACCTGTCGGGCGGCCAGAAGCAGCGGGCCGTCATCGCCCGGGCGATCATCCTGGAGCCCGAGGTGCTCATCGCCGACGAGCCGATCTCCATGCTCGACATGTCGGTCCGCGCCAAGATCCTGCAGCTGATGCTGGACCTCAAGCGCGACCTCGGCCTGACCTACGTCTACATCACCCACGACCTGGCCAGCGCGAAGTACTTCTGCGACCGGATCGCGATCATGTACCTCGGCCGGATCGTCGAGATCGGCCCGACCGAGGAGATCTTCGCCAATCCGCGGCACCCATACACGAAGGCGCTGCTGGCCGCGATCCCGGACCCCGACCCGGACCGCCAGCTGCCGCGGACCATCCCGCGCGGCGAGATCCCCGACGCGGCGGCGCCGCCGCTCGGCTGCTCCTTCCACCCGCGGTGCCCGGTGGCCCGGGCGGAGTGCGGCTGGGAGGCGCGGGACCTGCGGGCGCTGCTGGAGGGGCACTGGACCCGCCGCAGCGCGGACGAGTACGACGCCGACCGGGCGGTGCTCGGGTCGCTGGACGCACTCGACGAGTCGACCACGTCGGTCACCATCGGCACCGGCGGCGCGGCCGCGGTGCGCGACCTGCTGGCGCGGGTCCGCGCCGAGGCGCCGGAGGAGCCGATCTGGCAGGGCGTGCGGTCGATCGAGGACGACGGGGACGGCGTCCGGATCGACTTCGTCGACGGTGTCGACCCGGCCCTGCGCCGCGCCGGCGGGGCCGACGTCGCCTGCGTGCTCTACCCCGGCGACGGCTGACCGGGGCTCAGGCCGACTCTCGGGCCGCGGCCACCTCGGGGACCGGCAGCACCGGCAGCGGGGGAGGGGTGCCCCCGTAGGCCGGGCACAGCGCCTGGTGGTCGCACCAGGCGCAGAGCGGGCCCGGGCTCGGGCGCCAGTCGCCGGAGTCGCGGGCCTGCTCGATCGCCCGCCACACGGCCTCGACCTTGCGCTCCGTGGCCAGCAGGTCCTGCTCGTCGGGCTCGTAGTGCACGATCTCGCCGTTGCCGAGGTACATCAGCTGCAGCCGGCGGGGCACCACGCCGCGGATCCGCCAGAGCAGCAGCCCGTAGAACTTGAGCTGGAAGAGCGCTCGCGCCTCGCCGCCCTCGCGGGGCGACCGGCCGGTCTTGTAGTCGACCACCCGGACGGCGCCGTCGGGGGCGACGTCGACCCGGTCGATGATGCCGCGGAGCTGGAGGTGGGACCCGGTCACCGTCTCCAGGTACAGCTCGCGCTCCGCGGGCTCGAGGCGGCGCGGGTCCTCGAGCGCGAAGTAGCGGGCGAGGACGGCGCGGCAGGAGTCCAGCCAGCCCACGATCTCCTCGCCGTCGGCCGGGAACATCTCGCGCAGGGCGGGCTCGGCCTCCGCCAGCGTCGCCCAGGTCGGCTCCAGCATCCCCTCCGCGGAGGCCGGCGTCCGCTCGGCCGCCGGGAGGTCGAACAGGTCCTCGAGGACCTTGTGCACCAGGGTCCCGCGCGCCGCATCGGGCGACGGCGTCTCCGGGAGCCGGTCGATGGTGCGGAACCGGTAGAGCAGCGGGCAGGTGAGGAAGTCGCCCGCGCGGGAGGGGGAGAGGGAGCCCAGCACCTCCGGGTCGGGCACCTCGGACGGCGCCGCCGTCGTTCCGGTCCGCATCGACCCGGCCAGCACCTCGCCCGTCATGGCCCCGAGGCTAGGTGACACCTCCGACAGCGGATCCCCCCGCCACGCCGGTAGCCTCGGAGTGTGTCCGGTGATCCCTCCCCGCCCCGCGCGCCTGCACCCCGCAGGCCCGCGACGCGCGGCATGCTCCGGATCGGCAGCATCGCGGGCAGCGACGTGCTCGTCTCCAGCAGCTGGTTCCTGGTCGCCGCGCTGATCGCCTTCGTGATGGCGCCGCGCGTGGACCAGATCGCTCCGGGCCTGGGTCCGCTCAAGTACGTCGTCGGCCTGCTGTTCGCCGTCGTCCTCTACGGCGCCGTGCTCCTGCACGAGGCGTCCCACGCCGTCGTGGCCCAGCGGTTCGGCTTCCGCGTCGAGTCGATCACGCTGCACTTCCTCGGCGGCGCCACCGCGATCGACGGCGAGGCGCGCACGCCGCGCCAGGAGTTCTGGATCGCGGTCGTGGGCCCGATCACCTCGCTCGGCGTCGGCCTCGCGGCGCTCGCGCTGTGGTTCGTGACGCCGGGCGGCGTGCTGCTGCTGATCGTCGAGGGACTGGCCTGGACGAACCTGCTGATCGGCGTGCTCAACCTGGTCCCGGCGCTCCCGCTCGACGGCGGCCGCGTGCTCAAGGCCGGCGTGTGGGCGCTGACGGGCCGCGCCCGCACCGGCACCCTGGTGGCCGGCTGGGCCGGTCGCGTGGCGGCTGCCGGGGTCGTGCTCTGGGCGCTGGTCCAGGCGCAGCTGGTCGACTCGTCGCGCGGCACCCTCAGCCCGCTGATGGCGGTCATCGTCGCGGTCTTCCTCTGGATGGGTGCCTCCCAGGCGCTGCAGGCGGCCGAGGTCCGCGACCAGATCGGCCGGATCGTGGCCCGGGACCTCGCCCGCCGGACGCTCGCGGTCCCGGCCGAGCTCCCGCTCGCGGAGGCGATCCGCCGGGCCCAGGCGGCCGAGGCCGGCAGCATCGTCACGGTGACCTCCGCGGGCGCGCCCGTCGGCGTCGTCGACGAGCGGGCGGCGGCGGCGGTCCCCGGCGAGCGGCGCCCCTGGGTCGCCACCTCGACGGTCGCCCGCAGCGTCGAGCCCGGACTGTCGCTGCCGGCGTCGATCACCGGCGAGGCGCTGGTCGAGGCGATCCGGCGCACCCCGGCATCGGAGTACGTGCTCGTGGAGGAGGACGGCACGCTGTGCGGCGTGCTGGCCACCGCCGACGTGGCCCGGGTGGTGCGCTCGGGCGGCTGAGCCCGCCCGCGGCCGGCCGACGATTTCGGCGGTTCCCGGCCGGGCCGGATAGATTTCGTCGGTGACGAACGGCGAGCACCCCCACCCTGCCACCGGCGACGTCCCGACCGAGGCCTGGTCCGGCGTCCACCGCGGCCCCCTCCGGGTCGGCGAGTGGGTCCGCCTGGTCGACGGCAAGGGCCGCAAGCACAACTTCGAGCTGGTCCCGGGCAAGCGCTTCTTCTCGAACAAGGGTCACCTGGAGCACGACGAGCTGATCGGCCGCGAGGAGGGCTTCACCGTCACCTCCTCCGCGGGCGGCGAGTACCTGGTCTTCCGGCCCCTGCTCTCGGAGTTCGTGGTCTCGATGCCGCGGGGCGCCGCCGTCGTCTACCCCAAGGACGCGGCCCAGATCGTGGCGATGGCCGACATCTTCCCGGGTGCCCACGTGGTCGAGGCCGGCGTCGGGTCCGGCGCGCTCACGTGCTCGCTGCTCCGCGCCGTCGGTCCGTACGGCAAGGTCTCCTCCTTCGAGCGACGCGAGGAGTTCGCGGACGTGGCGCGCCGCAACGTCAACCAGTTCTTCGGCGCCCCCGAGGGCGAGACCCACCCGGCGTGGTCCCTGACCATCGGCGACCTGGCCGAGGCGCTGCCGGCGTCGGGGGAGCGGTGCGACCGGATCATCCTCGACATGCTCGCGCCCTGGGAGTGCCTCGACGCCGCGGCCGACGCGCTGCTGCCCGGCGGGATCCTCTGCGCCTACGTCGCCACCACCACGCAGCTGTCGCGCTTCGTGGAGACCGTCCGGGTCCACGGCGGGTTCACCGAGCCGGCACCGTGGGAGTCGCTGGTCCGGGACTGGCACGTCGAGGGACTGGCGGTCCGCCCGGGCCACAAGATGATCGGCCACACGGCCTTCCTGGTCACGGCGCGCCGTTTGGCGCCGGGCGAGCGGGCGCCGCTGAAGAAGCGTCGGCCGGCCCCCGGTGCGTACGGTCCGGACTACGCCGGGCCGCGCCCGGCGGGGGTCCCCGAGACCCCCGCCGAGTAGCCGCGCACGTGACCGGCGGGTAACCGGCCGGTGACCGCCGAGTAGCCGCCACCGGCGGTCCCGGCACCGTGCGTCGCAATACAAACGTGACGCGCGGAGCGGTGTGACGCACCTTCCCGCAACATCCGTCCGAGTAGGGTCGGCTGTGTCTGAGGAGGTGGGGCGATGTCCAACATGGATGGACCCAGCACGAGTGGCAGCCACGACCGGGACGACTTGAGCCGCGAGGAGCTCACGCACCAGGTCGGTTATCTGGAGGGCGAGGTGCGCGATCTTCGCAGGCGCCTCTCCGACACCCCGGGAGCCGGGTCCGGCACCCTCGAGGCGCGGCTCGCGGAGGCCCAGCGCTCGCTGGCCGCGGTGACCGCGCAGAACGAGCGGTTGGCCGGCACCCTGCGCGAGGCGCGCGACCAGATCCTCAAGCTCAAGGAGGAGGTCGACCGGCTGGCCCAGCCGCCCGCCGGCTTCGGCACCTTCCTCCAGCGCAACGACGACGACACCGTCGACGTGTTCACCGGCGGCCGCAAGCTGCGCGTCACGGTGAGCCCGGCCGTCGAGGTCGACGAGCTCCGCCGCGGCCAGGAGGTCATGCTCAACGAGGCGCTCAACGTGGTCGGCGCGTTCGACTACGAGAGCGTCGGCGAGGTCGTGATGCTCAAGGAGATCCTCGCCGACCGGGAGCGGGTCCTGGTGATCGCCGGCGCGGACGAGGAGCGCGTGGTCCGGATGGCCGAGCCCCTGATGTCGGAGAAGCTGCGTGCCGGCGACTCGCTGCTGCTGGACTCGCGCGCGGGCTACGTCTACGAGCGGGTGCCCAAGTCCGAGGTCGAGGAGCTCGTCCTGGAGGAGGTCCCCGACATCGCGTACGAGTCGATCGGTGGCCTGTCCGGCCAGATCGAGGCGATCCAGGACGCCGTCGAGCTGCCGTACCTCTACCCGGAGCTGTTCGACGAGCACGAGCTGAAGCCGCCGAAGGGCATCCTGCTCTACGGCCCCCCGGGCTGCGGCAAGACGCTGATCGCCAAGGCGGTCGCCAACAGCCTGGCCAAGAAGGTGGCGGCGCGCACCGGCGCCGAGGGGAAGTCCTACTTCCTCAACATCAAGGGCCCCGAGCTGCTCAACAAGTACGTCGGCGAGACCGAGCGCCACATCCGGCTGGTGTTCCAGCGGGCCCGTGAGAAGGCCAGCAACGGCACGCCCGTGATCGTCTTCTTCGACGAGATGGACTCGCTGTTCCGCACCCGCGGATCGGGCGTCTCCTCCGACGTGGAGAACACGATCGTCCCGCAGCTGCTCAGCGAGATCGACGGCGTCGAGACCCTGGAGAACGTGCTGGTCATCGGCGCCTCGAACCGCGAGGACATGATCGACCCGGCCATCCTTCGTCCCGGCCGGCTGGACGTGAAGATCAAGATCGAGCGCCCGGACGCCGAGTCCGCTCGGGACATCTTCAGCAAGTACCTGACCTCGCGCCTGCCGCTGCACGCCGACGACCTCGCCGAGTTCGGCGGCGACCGGGAGGCCTGCGCCGCGGGCATGATCCGGGCGACCGTCGAGCGGATGTACACCGAGACCGAGGAGAACAGGTTCCTCGAGGTGACCTACGCCAACGGCGACAAGGAGGTCCTGTACTTCAAGGACTTCAACTCCGGCGCGATGATCCAGAACATCGTCGACCGGGCCAAGAAGATGGCGATCAAGGACCTCATCGACCACCAGCAGAAGGGCCTGCGGATCGCACACCTGCTGCAGGCGTGCGTGGACGAGTTCAAGGAGAACGAGGACCTGCCCAACACCACCAACCCCGACGACTGGGCGCGGATCTCCGGCAAGAAGGGCGAGCGCATCGTGTTCATCCGTACGCTGGTGACCGGCAAGCAGGGCACCGAGCCGGGACGCTCCATCGACACGGTGTCGGACACCGGGCAGTACCTGTGACCTGATTGAATCAACCCCGCGGGGCAAGTCGTCCCGCGTCGCCCTACCGGAGGAAGTCACATGAAGAAGTTCGTCCTGATCGTCCTCGTCGCCGCCGGCATCGGCGCGATCGCGTTCAAGGTGGCCAAGAGCCGCTGAGCCGGGCGAAGCGCTGACTGCGGGCGGCACGGTCCGGGGATCCCCCGGGCGTGCCGCCCGCAGTCACGTCCGCCCCCGGTCCGCGGTGCGTCCCGGGCCGTCACGCGTCGACGTCGCCCTCCGCGGCGGGCTGTGCCGCGGCGGGCGGCTGGTAGGAGTGGCGCGTGTCCAGCACGGCGCGCACCCGCTCCTCGTCGAACGCCTCGCCGAGCCAGTCGAAGAGGCCGCGGAGCACGGTCGGGTCGGCGGTGAACTCGTCGTAGTGCACCCGGTAGGCCACCTCGCCGAGCTGGCCCGCGAGCGCGTCCAGCACCCGCTCGCGCTCGACCAGCTTGGCGGTCGCTCCCGGTTGCTCACCCCACCAGGCGCTCTGCGAGACCGCGCCGAGGTCGCGGGTGTTGATCACGAACCGCGCGCCCGGGAACACCTCGCGCAGCCAGGCGACGTACTCGGGGGTGTCCTCCTGGTCCCAGCGGATCTCCTTGAAGCCGGTGACCCGGGTGTCCTCGTCCGGCCGCAGCAGCGTCGACAGCGCCAGCTGGCGGGTCAGTGCGAGCGCTCGCCGGTGCGGGTAGCCGTCGATGCCGAACCACGGCGCGGTGGTGTCCGAGCTGCCGGGCTCGTCGCCGGCCCGCCGCTGGAGACGCCGCATCCGGGACCGTTCGGCCACGAGCCCCCGGTCGAACTCCCACAGGTGCCGCAGAGCCTGTCGGTTCTCACCGCGGATCAGGAAGCCCGGGATCGAGTTGAGGATGCCTTGGACCAGCGTCGATCCCGACCGGCCGTAGGTCAGCACGAACAGGTAGCCGAGGTCACGCTCACCCTCGAGCCTGCCGAGCCGGCGACGGAGCCGGGCGCTCTCCTCGCGAAGGCGCTCCAGCTCCACCTCGAGCGCGGCCCGCCGGCGGTCCGGGCGGCGCCGGAGTCGTCTCACCATGCAGGCAGGCTATCGGGGGAAGCGGCGCCGGTTCGGGCCATCCAGGCGCACCCCTCGCGTACGCTCGATGCATGAGCGTGCGACGCGTGATGGGCACCGAGGTCGAGTACGGCATCGCGGTCCAGGGCCAGGCAGGCGCCAACCCGATGGTGGCGTCGTCCCAGGTCGTGAACGCCTACGCCTCGGCGACGGTGCGTGCCCGACGGGCCCGCTGGGACTTCGAGGAGGAGTCGCCGCTGCGGGACGCCCGCGGCTTCGACATGTCCCGCCAGGTGGCCGACCCGTCGCAGCTCACGGACGAGGACCTGGGTCTGGCCAACGTCATCCTCACCAACGGCGCGCGCCTCTACGTCGACCACGCGCACCCCGAGTACTCCACGCCCGAGGTGGTCACGCCGCTGGACGTGGTGCGCTGGGACAAGGCGGGGGAGGCCGTCATGCTCGACGCCGCCCGGCTCGCGCAGCAGCTGCCCGGCAACCCGTCGATCGTGCTCTACAAGAACAACACCGACAACAAGGGCGCCTCCTACGGGGCGCACGAGAACTACCTGATGCGGCGCTCCACACCGTTCGCCGACATCGTGCGGCACCTGATCCCGTTCTTCGTCAGCCGCCAGGTCGTCTGCGGCGCCGGCCGGGTCGGTCGTGGCCAGGACGGCCGGGGGACCGGCTTCCAGATCAGCCAGCGCGCCGACTTCTTCGAGGTCGAGGTGGGCCTGGAGACCACCCTCAAGCGGCCCATCATCAACACCCGCGACGAGCCGCACGCCGACCCGGAGAAGTACCGGCGGCTCCACGTGATCATCGGCGACGCGAACCTGGCCGAGATCTCGACGTACCTGAAGGTCGGCACGACCGCACTCGTGCTGGCGATGGTCGAGGCCCGCTTCATCGGCCGCGACCTCACGGTCGACTCGCCCGTCGCCTCGTTGCGCGCGGTCTCCCACGACCCCTCCCTGCGCCACACGGTCACGCTGTCGGACGGCCGGCGGCTCACGGCCGTCCAGCTCCAGATGGAGTACCTGGACCTCGCCAAGAAGTTCGTCGAGGACCGGCTCGGAACCGACGTCGACCCGCAGACCGCCGACGTCCTGGCGCGGTGGGAGGACGTGCTGGACCGGCTCGAGCGCGACCCGATGTCGCTGGCCGACCAGCTCGACTGGGTCGCCAAGCTCAAGCTGCTCGAGCAGTACCGCTCGCGCGACGGCCTGGCCTGGGACGACGCGAAGCTCCAGCTCATCGACCTCCAGTACAGCGACATCCGGCCCGAGAAGGGGCTCTACCACCGCCTCGTCGGCGCCGGCCGGATCCAGCGGCTGCTGACCGACGACCAGGTGGGCGCCGCGATCACCGACCCGCCGCCGGAGACCCGGGCCTACTTCCGCGGCCGCTGCCTGGAGAAGTACGCCGACCAGGTCGCCGCCGCGTCGTGGGACTCGGTCATCTTCGACCTGCCGGGCCGCGAGTCGCTGCAGCGCGTGCCCACGATCGACCCGCTGCGCGGCTCGAAGGCGCACGTCGGCGGCCTGATCGACGCCAGCCCGACGGCGGCGGACCTGGTGCGGGCGCTCAGCCGCTGACGCGACGCGCACCGATATCCGCCACTGTCCTCACCGATCTGTGGCTAGGCTCTGGGCATGTCCCAGGAGCAGAAGCAACCGCGCAAGGGAACCGACGAGGAGACCTCCACGGAGGCCGCCCCCGAGACGGACGTGGCCGAACGCAAGGAGGCCCTGGACGAGGACGTGGACGCCATCCTGGACGAGATCGACGACGTGCTGGAGTCCAACGCCGAGGACTTCGTGAAGTCGTTCATCCAGAAGGGCGGCGAGTAGTTGACCGACGCTCGCATCCCGGCCGCCTACCTGCGCCCCGGGACCTCGTCCTTCAGCGACTTCATCGCAGAGAACGCCCCCGACCTGCTGCCCGCCCGGCGCTCGCTCCCCGCCGGCAGCCACGGCGAGATCGCGCCGCACGGCACGACGATCGTGGCCGCGACGTTCCCCGGCGGCCTGGTGATGGCCGGTGACCGCCGCGCCACGATGGGCAACGTGATCGCCCAGCGCGACATCGAGAAGGTCTTCCCGGCCGACGAGTACTCCGTGGTCGGCATCGCCGGCACGGCGGGCCTCGCGGTCGAGATGGTCCGCCTGTTCCAGGTCGAGCTGGAGCACTACGAGAAGATCGAGGGCTCCGTCCTGTCCCTGGACGGCAAGGCGAACCGGCTCTCCGCCCTGATCCGCGCCAACCTCGGGATGGCGATGCAGGGCCTCGCGGTGGTGCCGATGTTCGCCGGCTACGACCTCCAGCGGGGCGTGGGCCGGATCTTCGGCTACGACGTGACCGGCGGCCGCCACGAGGAGTCCTCCTTCTTCACGGTCGGCTCCGGCTCGCTGTTCGCCCGCGGCGCGCTGAAGAAGCTCTACCGCGACGACCTGGACCGCGAGGAGGCCGTCAGCATCTGCCTCCAGGCGCTCTACGACGCCGCCGACGACGACTCCGCGACCGGCGGGCCGGACCTGACCCGCCGGATCTTCCCGGTGGTCTGGGTGGTGACCGCCGACGGCGGCGTCCGCCTCTCCGAGGCCGAGATCGGCGAGCTGGCCGACCGCGTCGTCGGCGGGCGGATGGTGCGGCCGGACGGCCCCCTCGCTCCCTTGACCGGCCCGGACGCGGGGGAGGGGGGTCTGAGATGAGCATGCCGTTCTACGTCTCGCCCGAGCAGCTGATGAAGGACCGGGCGGACTTCGCCCGCAAGGGCATCGCCCGGGGCCGCTCGCTGGTCGCGGTCCAGTACGCCGACGGCGTGCTGCTGGTGACCGAGAACCCCTCGCAGGCGCTGCACAAGGTCTCCGAGCTCTACGACCGCCTCGCGTTCGCGGCCGTCGGCCGCTACAACGAGTTCGAGAACCTGCGCATCGCCGGAGTCCGTCTGGCCGACATGCGCGGCTACTCCTACGACCGGCGCGACGTCACCGGCCGCGGCCTCGCCAACGCCTACGCGCAGACGCTCGGCACGATCTTCTCCAGCGGCGGCGAGAAGCCCTACGAGGTGGAGATCTTCGTCGCCGAGATCGGCGACTCGCCCGAGTCGGACCAGATCTACCGGCTCACCTACGAGGGCCGGGTCGCCGACGAGCACGGCTACGCGGTGATGGGCGGCGACGCGGAGACCGTCGCGACCTACCTGAAGGAGCACTACGAGCCGGGCGCCACGCTCGACGCCGCGCTCCGGGTCGCCGTGGCCGCCCTCGGGCACACCAGCAGCGAGGACCGGGTGATCCCGGTCGAGGACCTCGAGGTCGCGGTGCTGGACCGGACCCGGGTGCAGCCGAGGAAGTTCCGTCGCCTGCTCGGCGAGCGGCTCGGTGCGCTGCTGGGTGAGCGCGGCCGGCCGCAGCACGCCGCACCGGAGGCCACTGCGGACACCTCGCCGCAGGCACCACCGGAGGCAGAGCCCGGTTCCGACGACGACGGCGACGCGCCGATCGCGCCGCCGGTGTAACCGGCTCGGGTCTAGGGTGAGCCGCATGGACCGCCGGATCTTCGGGATCGAGAACGAGTACGGCGTCACGTGCACGTTCAAGGGTCAGCGGCGCCTGTCGCCCGACGAGGTCGCCCGCTACCTGTTCCGGAAGGTCGTCAGCTGGGGCCGCTCCAGCAACGTCTTCCTCCGGAACGGGGCGCGGCTCTACCTCGACGTCGGCAGCCACCCCGAGTACGCGACGCCGGAGTGCGACGACGTGGTCGAGCTGGTCACCCACGACAAGGCGGGCGAGCGCGTCCTGGAGGGGCTCCTCGTCGACGCCGAGCAGCGGCTCCACGACGAGGGCATCGCCGGCGAGATCTACCTGTTCAAGAACAACACCGACTCCGCCGGCAACTCCTACGGGTGTCACGAGAACTACCTGGTCGGCCGGGCGGGGGAGTTCAGCCGGCTCGCCGACGTGCTCATCCCGTTCCTGGTGACCCGGCAGATCATCGTCGGCGCCGGCAAGGTGACCCAGACCCCGCGCGGCACCAGCTACTCGGTGAGCCAGCGGGCGGAGCACATCTGGGAGGGCGTCTCCAGCGCGACCACCCGGAGCCGGCCGATCATCAACACCCGCGACGAGCCGCATGCCGACGCCGAGAAGTACCGCCGGCTGCACGTGATCGTGGGCGACTCCAACATGAGCGAGACGACGACGATGCTCAAGGTCGCCTCCTGCGACCTGGTGCTGCGGATGATCGAGGAGGGGGTCGTCATGCGCGACCTCACCCTGGAGAACCCGATCCGCGCGATCCGCGAGATCTCCCACGACGTCACCGGGCAGCGCAAGGTGCGGCTGGCCAACGGCCGCGAGGCCAGCGCCCTGGAGATCCAGGCGGAGTACCTCGCCAAGGCGCGCGACTTCGTCGACCGCCGCGGGCTGGCGACGCCCACGATCGAGCGCACGCTCGACCTGTGGGAGCGGACGCTCAAGGCGGTCGAGTCCGACGACCTGGGCCTGGTGGACCGCGAGATCGACTGGGTCATCAAGTGGAAGCTGATCGACCGCTACCGCGCCAAGCACGGGCTGCCGCTGAGCCACCCCCGGGTCGCGCAGCTGGACCTGGCCTACCACGACATCCACCGCGAGCGCGGTCTCTACTACCTGCTGGAGAAGCGGGGCGCCGTGGCGCGGGTGACCACCGACCTGAAGACGTTCGAGGCCAAGTCGGTGCCGCCGCAGACGACGCGGGCCCGGCTGCGCGGCGAGTTCATCCGGACGGCCCAGGAGCGGCGACGGGACTTCACCGTCGACTGGGTGCACCTCAAGCTCAACGACCAGGCGCAGCGGACCGTGCTGTGCAAGGACCCGTTCCGGGCCTACGACGAGCGGGTCCAGCGGCTCATCGACGGCATGTGAGGCACGCCAGGGGTTGTCCGCATCCGTTGTGGACCGCTTCTGTATGGTTTGCGCGTGCTTCACCACCTGCCGCGCGCCCTCCGCCGTCCCACCGCCCTCGTCCTGGCCCCCGCGCTGGCGCTCTCGCTGGCCGCCTGCGGCTCCGACGACGGCGACGACCCGCAGGGGTTCGACGCGGTGGAGATCTCCGGCGACTACGGCACCTCGCCGACGTTCGACTTCTCGGCGGAGGTCCCGGCCGGCGACGCCGAGCAGGAGACCCTGATCGAGGGCGACGGCGCCGAGCTGGCCGACGGTGACCGGGTGCTGGTCAACCTCGCGGTGGCCGACGGGTTCACCGAGGACGTCGTCGTCGACACGTTCGCCGACGACCTCACCGGCTTCGTCGCGACGGTCGGCGAGGAGGCCGGCGAGCCGCAGGTCGCCGGCGACCTCCTGGCCGGCTACGTGTCCGACCAGATCGAGGCCGGCATGACCGTCGGCACCCGGTTCGCCGTCACGGTCGGCGTGCCGCAGGCGTTCCCGGACTACGTCACCGCGTTCACCACCTACGACGTCGGCAACGCCGACGGCCTCGTCTTCGTGGCCGACCTGGTCGGCGTCGTCGCCGAGGGAGCCGACGGTCAGGCCCAGAAGCCGGCCGGCTGGGCGCCGCGGGTCGTCGAGAAGAAGGGTGTGCCGACGTCGCTTGACTTCGACGGCACCCCGGAGCCGAGCGGCAAGCTGCGGGTCACCACGCTCATCGAGGGCGGCGGTCCGGAGGTCGTCGACGGCTCGATCGCGGTGGTCGACTACCTCGGCCAGGTCTACGACGGCGCGAAGCCGTTCGACGAGAGCTTCAGCGAGGACCGCACGCTCACCGCGGTGGTCGGCGCGGACGCCGCCCCGCTGGTGAACTCGACGCTGGCGACCCCGGTGATCAAGGGCTGGAGCGAGGGCCTGGTCGGCGTCACCGCCGGTAGCCGGGTGCTGATCGAGATCCCCCCGAAGCTGGGCTACGGCAAGGCCGGCCAGGGCGAGGACATCCCCGGCAACTCGACCCTCTACTTCCTCGTCGACGTCCTCGGCACGGCGTGATCTAGACACCCCGCCGCGGCGCGGCGCGTTCACCGAAACGGTGCCGCGCCGGAGCCCGGCGATCGGGCAGACTTGAGCAATGCCCGCCGCGAAGAGCGAGCGCCTGCTCAACCTGCTGATCATGCTCCTGGTGCAGCGCCGCCCCATCCCCAAGGAGCGCATCCGGGAGCTGCTGTACCCGGATGCGCGTCCCGACGCGTTCGAGAAGATGTTCGAGCGTGACAAGGAGGAGCTGCGCGGCCTCGGCGTGCCGATCGAGGTCGCCCCGACGGACTCCTACTTCGACGACGAGCTGGGCTACCGGATCCCGGCCGAGGAGTTCGCACTGCCGGAGGTCACGCTGACCGCCGAGGAGGCGTCCGTGGTGGCGCTGGCCACCCGGGTGTGGCAGGACGCCACCATGACCCAGGCGACGACCGACGCGGTCCGCAAGCTCTCCGCCGCCGGGGTCGGGGTCGACCTCACCGCGCTGGACCTGGCGCGGCCGGGGGCCCGGACCGACGAGCCGGCGTTCCCGGCCTGCTGGGAGGCGGTCTGCGAGCGGACGGCGATCCAGTTCGACTACCAGCGGCCCGACGAGGCGGAGCCACGACGACGCCGCGTCGAGCCGTGGGGGGTGGTCCGGTCGGCCGGTCGTTGGTACCTGGTCGGGCGCGACGTCGACAGGGGGGCCGAGCGGGTCTTCCGGCTGGACCGCTTCACCAGCCCGGTCCGGCGCACAGGGCGCCCGGGAGCCTACGAGGTCCCGCCCGACACCGACCTGCGCGAGACGATCGGGCGCCTGGCCCCGATGCCGGGCGCGCGCCACGCGGTGCTGCTGCTGCGCCCGGGCACGGGCCACTCGTTCCGGCGGCGGGCGGCGACGGTCACGCCCGGCGTGGTCGGCCCCGACGGACGCGCCGACTGGGACCGCATCGAGCTCGACCGGCCCGGCCGCGGGCTGGTGGACGAGGTGCTCTACCACGGACCCGACGCGGTGCTCGTGGAGCCGAGGGAGCTGCGCGACAGCCTCGTCGCCCGGCTGAGCGCGGTGTCCGGGTGAGCAGCCGCGTGGTGCCGGGCGCGCGCGACCAGGTCGCGCGCCTGCTGACCCTGGTCCCGTACCTGCACCACCGGACGCACGTGCGGCTCGGCGAGGCCGCCGAGCTGCTGGGCACGACCCCGGCCCAGGTCCTCGCCGACCTGCGGGTGCTCTTCCTCTGCGGGCTGCCGGGCGGCCTGCCCGACGACCTGATCGACGTCGATCTGGACGCGATCGAGACGCTCGAGGGGACACCGCTCGCCGACGGCGTGATCCGGATCGACAACGCCGACTACCTGGCGCGGCCCCTGCGCCTGAGCGCGACCGAGGCGTCCGCCGTGATCGTGGCGCTGCACACCGTCCGGGTCGGGTCCAACCCGACGACCGCCGAGCTTGTCGACCGCGTGCTGGCCAAGCTCGAGGGGTCGCTGGCCGCCGGCGCGGCGGGCGTCCCGGTCGAGCGCCGCGTCGCGGTCGCCACCGAGGCGCGCGACGCGGCGCTGGTGACGCTCGCCGCGCAGCTGCAGCGCGCCGCCGACGCGGGCCGCCAGGTCCGCCTGACCTACCACGTACCCAGCCGCGACGAGCTGTCCGAGCGGGTCGTGGACCCGTACGGCGTGGTGACCTCGGGTCGGTTCCGCTACCTGGACGCGTGGTGCCACCTGGCCGAGGGCGACCGCCTCTTCCGGCTGGACCGGATCGCCGGCGCCGAGGTCCTCGCCTCGGCGATCAGCACGTCCCGCCGCCCGGTCCGCGACCTCAGCGACGGCGCGTTCGCCGAGCAGCCCGTCGACTCCGGCGTGGTCGCGACGCTGCTGCTGGCGCCGGCCGCCCGCTGGGCGTGCGACTACTACCCGATGCGCGACGTGCGGCCGCGCCCCGACGGATCGGCGGAGGTCGACCTGGTCGTGGCCGACCCCCGGTGGCTCGACCGGCTGCTGCTGCGCCTCGCACCCCACGCCTCCGTGCTGGCACCCCGGGAGTTCATCGACTCTTTCACCGCACGCGCACGGGAGACACTGACGCTGTATCACTGAGCGCAGCGTAGGATGGTCCGAGGCGGTCATCCGGCCGCCGAGATCCTCCCGTTGTCGCAGTCGATCGTCGAGAGTTGGTTCGTCATGTCGGTCCCGAGTTCCGTCCCCCTCTGGGCAATGCCGGGTGGCGCCGAGTGGCTGGTGATCCTCGCGATCGTCGTCCTGGTCTTCGGCGCGGCCAAGCTGCCCGAGCTCGCCCGCGGCACCGGTCAGGCGCTGCGCATCTTCAAGGCCGAGACCAAGGGCCTGCGCGACGATGACTCGACGCCGGAGAAGCCGGCCGGCGAGCTCTCCGAGTCGGAGCCCGCTGAGGGCGAGATCGTGGAGAACAACCGCGACACCAACGCCGGCTGAGCCGGGATCGATCTGCTCCCTGCATGTCCCTGTCCGGCGTCGTCCAGCTCTTCGTCGGCCGTCCAGTCCACCCCGTCGGTGCCGACGGGCGGATGGCCCTCTCCGACCACCTGCGTGAGCTTCGTGCCCGCATCCTGAAGTGCGCGCTGGCCCTGGTGGTCGGCTTCATCGTCGCGATCTACTTCTTCGACCCGCTCTTCGACCTGGTCAACGCGCCGTACGAGCAGGCGCGCCAGGCCCTCGGCGACGAGCGGACGATGGCCACGACCAGCGGCGCGGCGGGCGGCTTCCTGCTGACGCTCAAGCTGTGCGGGCTGGCGGCCGTGATCGGCACCAGCCCCTTCTGGCTCTACCAGATCTGGGCGTTCATCCTCCCGGGCCTGCACGCCCAGGAGAAGAAGTGGTCGGCCATCTTCTTCGCCATCGCCGGGCCGCTGTTCCTCGCGGGCATCGTCCTCGGCTACGTCACGCTGCCCAAGGGCCTGGAGATCCTCATCGGGTTCACCCCGGACGGCCTGACGAACCTGGTGGAGTTCAACGACTACCTGACGTTCTTCAGCCGCGCGCTGCTCGGCTTCGGGATCGCGTTCGAGATCCCGGTGTTCGTGGTGATGCTCAACCTCGCCGGTGTGGTCAAGGGCAAGCAGCTCGGCACGTACCGGCCGTGGATCGTGCTCGGCACCTTCATCTTCGCCGCGGCGATGACGCCGTCCACCGACCCGTTCACGATGACCTTCATGGCCATCCCGATGATCGTGCTCTTCGGTATCTCCGAGGTGATCGCGCGACTCAACGACCGCCGCCGCGCCGCACGGGGGATCAACGCGGGCCTCTCGCCCGACGAGGCGAGTCCTCTGTGACGCGCTCCCGCGCGTGGACCGCCGTCGACCCGTTCGACCTGCCCGAGTGGATCGGGACCCATGAGGTGACCTGGACCGCCGGCTGCGCGCTCGCCCAGGCGCTCGTCCCGGGCGTCCTCGAGAGCCACGCCGACGGTAGCCGGCTGGTCTGCGACCTGCTGGCGGCCGACACCGCCTATCCCCGGCCCGTCGTCGACGAGGAGACCCGGCACGAGGTGCACCAGGCCTGGCAGCTCGGCCAGGTGCACCTGCTGGAGGGTGACGGCCGGCTCGCGCTCGCGGTGCCCACGGTGGCCCTCACCGCGGACGGCGTGCTCGAGGCGGTCGGCCGGCTGGCGCAGGCCGTCGGCGCCCCGCGCGACCGCTTCGGCGTGCACCTGCGCGCCGGGCGCTGATCCGCGCGACCCGGGACACTAGGCTTGCCGCGTGACCGGAGAGATCCGGGACGTCGTCGTCCTGACCAACCCCACCGCGGGCCGGGGGCGCGCGCTCCGGGTCCGCGACGAGGCGCTGCCGCGGCTGCGCGGCGCGGGGTGGCGGGTCCGCCCGATCACCGGACGCAACGCGGACGACGCCGCCGAGCTCGGCCGGAAGGCGCTGGCCGACGGCGCCGACGCGCTGCTGGTCTGCGGCGGCGACGGGATGGTCAACCTCGGGCTCCAGCTCGTCGCCGGGACCGAGGTGCCGCTCGGCATCCTCCCGGCGGGCAGCGGCAACGACGTGGCGCGCTACCTCGGCATCCCGCGGCGCGACGGCGCCGCGGCGGCCGCCCACCTGCTCGGCGCATCCCCGACGCCGATCGACCTGGCCAGGGTGGGGGAGCGGTACTTCGCGACGGTGCTCGCGGCCGGGTTCGACGCGGTGGTGAGCGAGCGCGCCAACCGGATGCGGTGGCCGCGTGGACAGATGCGCTACAACCTCGCCACGCTCGCCGAGCTGCGCGCGTTCAGCCCGCGCACCTATCGCCTCGACCTCGACGGCGCCGAGCTGCACACGCGCGCGACCCTGGTCGCGGTCGGCAACGGGCCGTCGTTCGGCGGCGGCCTCCGGATCGCCGAGGGTGCGGACCTCCACGACGGGCTCCTCGACGTGGTGGTGATCCGGCCGCTCACGCGACCCGACCTGGTGCGCACGTACCCGAAGCTCTTCCGGGGAACCCACGTCCACCACCCCCAGTACGAGCGGCACCGCGTCACCCGGGTGACCGTCGCCGCTCCCGACATCGTCGGCTACGCCGACGGCGAGAGGTTCGGAGCCTTGCCCCTGACCGTGGAGTCCGTCCCTTCGGCGATCCGGGTGCTCGCGTGAGCGCCCGGCACGACCGCACCGCCGAGCAGCACCCGGAGCAGGATCAGCCCGGTCCCGCGGAGGCGTACGCCGCCTCCCGGCGGCGCGCGCGGCACCCGGTGCTGGCGGACTTCGCGTCGGCGTACCCGTTCCCGCTGGACGAGTTCCAGGTCGACGCCTGCCGGGAGGTCGAGGACGGGCGCGGGGTGCTCGTGGCGGCGCCGACCGGCGCCGGCAAGACGGTGGTGGGCGAGTTCGCCGTCCACCTCGCGGTCGAGACGGGCCGCAAGTGCTTCTACACCACGCCCATCAAGGCGCTGTCGAACCAGAAGTACAACGACCTCGTCGCCCGCTACGGCGAGGATCGGGTCGGCCTGCTGACCGGTGACACCTCCATCAACGGCGAGGCGCCGGTGGTGGTGATGACCACCGAGGTGCTGCGCAACATGCTCTACGCCCGCTCGCGCACGCTGGTCGGCCTCGGCTTCGTGGTGATGGACGAGGTGCACTACCTCGCCGACCGGTCCCGCGGAGCGGTCTGGGAGGAGGTCATCATCCACCTGCCGGAGTCGGTCTCGGTGATCTCGCTGTCGGCCACGGTGTCGAACGCCGAGGAGTTCGGCGAGTGGCTGGAGACCGTGCGCGGCGAGACCAGCACCATCGTCGCCGAGCGCCGGCCGGTCCCGCTGTACCAGCACGTGATGGTCGGTCGGCGGCTGATGGACCTCTTCGCCTCCTCCGACGTGGACGCCGCCGCCGGCTTCGTCCGCGAGGGCGCGCCCGTCAACGACGAGCTGATGCGGATCGCGCGCGACGACTGGGCCAGCTCCCGGCTGATGCGCGACCGGCGCTCGCCCCGCAAGGGCAAGCCCGGCTCGTCGAAGAACCCCCGCCAGGTCGGCAACGGGCGCCGGGTCTGGATCCCGTCGCGGCCCGACGTGATCGACCGCCTCGAGCGCCAGCAGCTGCTGCCCGCGATCGTCTTCATCTTCAGCCGCGCCGCCTGCGACGCGGCGGTGCAGCAGTGCCTGGACGCCAACCTGCGCCTGACCACGGCCGAGGAGCGCGACGAGGCGATCGCGTACGTCGAGTCGACGGTGGGCCGGCTGCCGGGCGCCGACCTGGAGGTCCTCGGCTACCACGACTTCCTCGACGCGGTCAGCCGCGGCGTCGCGGCGCACCACGCGGGGCTGCTGCCGGCGTTCAAGGAGTGCGTGGAGCAGCTCTACCTGCGCGGGCTGGTCAAGGTCGTGTTCGCCACCGAGACCCTGGCGCTGGGCATCAACATGCCCGCGCGCACCGTCGTGCTCGAGAAGCTGACGAAGTGGAACGGCGAGACCCACGCCGACATCACGCCGGGCGAGTACACCCAGCTCACCGGCCGCGCAGGGCGCCGGGGCCTCGACATCGAGGGGCACGCGGTGGTCCTGTGGCAGCCCGGGATGAACCCCCGCGAGCTGGCCGGCCTCGCCTCCACGCGGACCTATCCGCTCCGCTCGTCCTTCCGGCCCTCCTACAACATGGCCGTCAACCTGGTCCACGCCTACGGACGGCACCGCTCCCGCGAGCTCCTGGAGCAGTCGTTCGCCCAGTTCCAGGCGGACCGGGCCGTGGTCGGCCTGGCCCGGCAGCTGCGCAAGGCCGAGGACGCGCTGGCGGGCTACGAGGAGGCGGCCACCTGCCACCTCGGCGACTTCATGGAGTACGCCGCGCTGCGCCGCGCGATCAGCGACAAGGAGAAGGAGGCCAGCCGGGGGCGCCGTACCGACCGCCGGACCGAGGCCGCCGCGTCGCTGGAGCAGCTCCGGCCCGGCGACGTGATCGTGGTGCCGGCGGGCAAGTTCGCCGGCCCGGCGGTGATCCTCGACCCGGGGCTCTCCGACCACGGCCACCGCCCGCTGGTGATCACCGCGGACAAGCAGGGCAAGCGGCTCTCGCTGCCGGACTTCCCGGTGCCCGTGGAGCCGGTGGCGCAGATCAAGCTGCCCAAGCGGGTCGACCCCCGCAACCCGCACCAGCGCAAGGACGTGGCGCAGGCCGTCCGGGAGGCGGTGCGGGCGCTGCCGCACTCGGTCACCCGACCGCGCGCGCAGCGCGCCCCGATCGACGGCGCGGTCGCCGAGGAGATCGCCGCCCTGCGCGCCCAGGTGCGGGCTCACCCGTGCCACGGGTGCGACGAGCGCGAGGACCACGCCCGCTGGGCCGAGCGGTGGTTCAAGCTGGACCGTGACGCCCAGACGCTGGCCCGCCGCGTGGAGCGGAGGACGAACACCGTCGCGCGGACCTTCGACCGGGTCTGCGAGGTGCTCGAGGCGCTCGACTACCTGACCGAGGACGAGGTCACCGAGCGCGGCCGCGGCCTGATGCGGATCTACTCCGAGCTCGACCTGGTCGCCGCGGAGGCGCTGCGCAGCGGACTCCTCGACGACCTCACCCCGGTGCAGCTCGCCGCCGTCGTCTCCACGCTCGTCTACGAGGCGCGGCGCCCCGACGAGGCGCTCCCCGGGGTCCCGGGCGGGCTGGTGAGCGTGCGGATCGACGAGCTGGTCCGCCTCTGGGGCACGCTGGAGGCCCTGGAGCGGGACCACCGGCTCGACTTCCTGCGCCGGCCGGACGCCGGCTTCGCCTGGACCGCCTACCGGTGGGCCGACGGGCAGCCGCTGGACGAGGTGCTGGGCCGGGGCGACCTGACGGCCGGCGACTTCGTGCGGCAGATGAAGCTGCTGGTCGACTTCATGGGGCAGCTGGCCGACGCCGCCGCGGGCACCCCGGTGCGCAGCGCGGCGCGGGAGGCGGTGCGCCTGCTGCGCCGGGGGATCGTCGCGGGGGACTGACCCCGCCGGAGGGGGCCGGGACCACCCCGGCCGGCCGGGCCGTCAGCCGGAGGGTACGGCGGGGGCGGGCAGCCCGGCACCGCGCTCGGCCGTGAGCAGCCGGGCGGCGTACTCGCGCCCCAGCGGCGACAGCGCGACGACCGCGCGGCGCCGGTCCTCCGGGTCGATCCGCCTCACCACGAGGGCGCGCTCCACCAACCGGTCCATGTGGCGGGTGAGGGACGCCGCGGGCACGACCGCGAGCGTCGCCACCTCGCTCATCCCGAGGCCGGGCTCCGCGTCGACGACGGCCAGGATCCGCCAGTGCTCCAGGGTCAGCCCGTGCTCGTCGAGGAGCGGCTGCAGCGCGTCGCGCAGGACCGCCTCCACCTGACGCACGTGCACGGCCAGGCTCGGGGTGCCGCCCTCACCGGCCCTGAGGTCGTTCACCGTGCTCCCCTCCGCCCCCACGGGCCCCGTCGGCCCGCCTCGACCCGCGCCGGGCGGGGTCGCCATTCGTGAGAAGCGGACGCCCGGACGGTCGGGTCGCCTCTATCGTAGGCACACCCCACCATCTCGGTCCTCCCACACGCCCGCAGCGTCGCCGGCCTGGACGACCGTTGCCCCACGGAGGTCCCGTGGTCGACTCCCGCGCGGCGCTGCGCGCCGCCCAGAAGCTGTCGGTCGCCTTCGTGGTCCCGTTGCAGGGACCCACCGGGATCTACGGCCCCTCCTGCCTGGCGTGCGGCGAGCTGGCGGTCGAGCAGCTCAACGCGGGCCGCGGCATCGCGGGCCGCGAGGTGGAGCTGGTGATCGTGGACGGCGGCCGCGACCCGGAGGTCGTGGCCGACGAGGTCGGCGTGCTGGTGGACACCGGGCGCGTCCAGGCCGTGGCCGGCTGGCACATCTCGGCGGTGCGTCAGGCGATCACGCGACGCGTCGGCGGTCGGGTGGTCTACGCCTTCGCCGCGATGCACGAGGGCGGCGACGAGACGCCGGGCGTGTTCATGCTCGGCGAGCGGCCGATCAACCAGCTGCTCCCGGCCGCGCACTGGATGCGCCGCGAGCTCGGCGTCGGCCGGTGGGCGATCGTCGGCAACGACTACGTGTTCCCGCGCGTCACCGGGACCACCGCCCGCCTGGCCCTGGAGGGCACAGCGTCGCGGGTCGTGAGCGAGACCTACGTGCCGCTGGGCACCAGCGACTTCAGCGCGGTGCTGTCCCGGCTGAACGACCAGCCGGTCGACGGCGTGATCATGCTGCTGATGGGGCAGGACGCCGTGCACTTCAACCGGCAGTTCGCACGGTCCGGCATCGCCGCCGAGATGCCGCGGCTCAGCCCGGCGGTCGAGGAGAACACGCTGCTCGCCGGGGGCGCCGGCGCCCACGAGGGGCTCTACGCGGCGGCCGCCTACTTCGACTCGCTGCAGACCGCGGAGAGCTCGGAGCTGGCCGCCGCCTACTACGCCCGGTGGGGCGCCTGGGCGCCCGCGCTCAACGCCGTGGGGGAGTCCTGCTACGAGGCGCTGCTCTTCCTCGCGCGGCTCGGCGACGTCTGCGGCTCGGTCTCGATGGACGCCGTCGCGCGCCTGGAGTCGGGCCACTTCTACTGCAGCCCGCGCGGCCTGATGCGCCTGGACGGCAACCTGGTCGACCAGGACGTCTACCTCGCGGCCGCGGACGGCCTCGAGTTCCGGATCACGGACCAGATCGCGCGGGCCCGTTAGGGCGCGTCCTGGGCCGTGTCCTAGCGCGCGGGGCACGACTACCCGCCCGCTCCGACGACGGCGAGCGTGGCCCGCCAGGGCTCGCCGAGGTCCGCCTCGTGGGCCTGCGCACCCAGGCGACGCCACAGCAGGCCGCCGCCCTCCAGGCCGAACCGGTCCCGGTCGGGGCCGAACGGCTCGCCCGCGCCGACGGCCAGCACCGCCGTCACCACCCGGTGGCCGCCGAGGAGGAGGGGCGCGGTGGCCGGGTCCAACGGCAGCTCCTCGACGAGCGCGGGGCGGCCGTCGACGCTCACGTCCGTGCGCTGCCGCACCCGCCCCGGCGCCTCGCCGTACCGCCCCAGGACCAGGGTCTCGCGCAGCGCGAGCGCCGCGTCCCCCGCCAGGCGGACGGTGGTGCTCCGCTCGACGTCGGCACCCGCGGAGACCACGAACGGCTCACCCGCCCAGGTGAGCACGGCACCGGGACCGACGCTGATCCGGACGGACCAGCGGGCGGCCGCGCCACGCATGTCGTAGGCGACCGTGCCGCCCGGCTCGACCAGGTCGAGGCGGGCGCCGGCGCCGACCTCGACGTCGATCTCGACCGCGTCGCCGGCCAGGAGCAGGGCGCCCTCGGGCACCAGCGAGACCCGGGCCGCGGTGCCCTCCTGGGACACGACCACCGGACGCACCGAGGAGGCGGTGGGGTCCGACAGCGTGACCGCGCTGCGCACCCGGCACCGGCCGGCGTCGCCCAGGGTCGCCCGGATCCGGGTGCGGGCGAGCCGCTCAGTGTCCGTGAGCATGCCCGTGCGGGTGCTCGTGCTCGTGCCGGTGGTCGTGCGGCACGTCCTCGGCATGGAAGTGCGGCGCCATCGGGCCGGGGTCGGTCGGCACCCACTGACCCTCCCGGTGGTGGTCCCGCACCGCCCCCAGCCACGCGATCAGCTCGTCGATGCTGGCGCGGTCGGTGCGCGAGAGCCCCACCACGGGCCGGTCGCCCCGGGCCTCCCGGGCGTCGGCGAGCATGCGGAACAGGTCCACGCCGACGTACGGCGCCAGGTCGGTCTTGTTGACGACCAGCAGGTCCGCGCGCTCGATACCGGGTCCGCCCTTGCGCGCGACGTCGCCGCCGCCGGCCACGTCGAGGACGAAGATCTGCACGTCGACCAGGGCGGGGGAGAAGGTGGCCGTCAGGTTGTCGCCACCGGACTCGAGGAGCACCGCGTCCAAGCCCGTGTAGTCGTGCTCCAGCTCCTCGACGGCCATCAGGTTGGCGCTGATGTCGTCGCGGATGGCGGTGTGCGGGCAGGCGCCCGTCTCCACGGCCCGGATCCGGTCCGCCTCCAGCACACCGGCCGAGCGCAGGAACCGCGCGTCCTCGTCGGTGTAGATGTCGTTGGTGACCACGGCGAGGTTCCACGAGGCGGAGAGCTCGCGGCACAGGAGCGCGATCAGGGAGCTCTTCCCGGTGCCCACCGGGCCGCACACGCCCAGGCGTAGCGGCCGCTGGGTCGGGGTCCGGGATGCGGCGGGATCAGGCACGGAACAGCCTCCTGCTGGTCACGGCGTGGGCCTGTGCCCACGCCTCGATCTGGGGTGCGGCGACCGCCGGCACGTCGGCCGGGTCGGTCACGTCGGCGACCGCGCGGGCCGCCTCGTCCACGGCCGGCAGCGCGGCGGCGACCCACCGGGTGACCACGAACGGGTCGAGGGGGGCCAGCTTGAGCGCGGCGGCGCAGACGGTCTGCACGTCGTCGTACGCGACCATGCGGGCCAGCGAGGCGGCGCCGAGGCCCACGTGGGCGGCCACCGCGCCCACCACCGTCGCGCGGGCGGGGCGGGCGATGCCCGCCAGCGGCGGCAGCGCCGCTGGCCACAGCCGCTCGACGACCATCATCAGCGCCCGCCCCTGCTGCCGGGAGGCGTCGCGGAGCGCGGGCGACACCGTCCGGGCGGCCCAGGCGGCGTCCACGTCGGCCAGGGCGGCCCCGGCCAGCACGGCGGCGCGGGCGGCGACCGCGGTGCCCGCCTCCACGCGGGTGACGCCGAGCAGCCGCGCGCGCAGGTAGCCGGGTACGTCGTCCGGCGAGAGCCCGTGCGCCAGCGCCGCCTCCAGCGTGCCGGACTGCGTGTGGCCCCCGACCGGCAGGCGCGCGTCGGCCAGCAGCAGCAGGAAGAGCTCCGGGTCGGCCGCCGGGGAGGCGTGTGCCCCCGTCGGCCCGGCGTCGGCAGCGGGTTCCGTCATCTGCTCGGGCAACCGTCAGAACATCGTGTAGAGCTGCGCCAGCGGCAGCTCGGTGGCGGGCGCGGGCGTGATCCGCTCGCCGTCGACGTCGATGGCGAAGGTCTCCGGGTCGATCTCGATCCGCGGCAGGGCGTCGTTGTTGACCATCGACGCCTTGGTGACCTCGCGGGTCGGGCGGACCGCGGCCAGGCGGCGACGCAGGCCGAGCCGGTCGGCGAGCCCGTCCTCCAGCGCCGCCGGCGCCACGAAGCTGACCGAGTAGGGGCTGCCGTCCTCCACCAGGGTGGGCCGCATCAGCACCGGCTGCGGCGTCGGGATGGAGGCGTTCGGGTCGCCGAGCGCCGCCCAGACCAGGGCGCCGCCCTTGATCACGACGTCGGGCCGGATCCCGAAGAACCGCGGGTCCCACAGCACCAGGTCGGCCAGCTTGCCCGCCTCGACGGAGCCGACCTCGTGGTCGATCCCGTGCGCGATCGCGGGGTTGATCGTGTACTTCGCGACGTAGCGCTTCGCCCGGGTGTTGTCCGCCGGGCCCTCGCCGAGGTCCGCGTGCGCGCCGAACCGCTGCTTCATCACGTGCGCGACCTGCCAGGTGCGGCAGACGACCTCGCCGATCCGGCCCATCGCCTGGGCGTCGGAGGAGGTGATCGACATCGCGCCGATGTCGTGGAGCAGGTCCTCCGCGGCGATGGTGGTGGCGCGGATGCGCGACTCCGCGAACGCCAGGTCCTCGGGCACCCGCGGGTTGAGGTGGTGGCACACCATCAGCATGTCGAGGTGCTCGGCGACGGTGTTGACCGTGTGCGGCAGCGTCGGGTTGGTCGACCCGGGGATGACGTGGGGGAGCGAGGCCACCGTCAGGATGTCGGGGGCGTGGCCGCCGCCGGCGCCCTCGGCGTGGAAGGCGTGGATGCTGCGGCCGCCGATGGCGCCCACGGTCGACTCCACGAACCCGGCCTCGTTGAGGCTGTCGGAGTGCAGCGCGACCTGGAGGCCGTACTCCTCGGCGGCGCGCAACGACGCGTCGATGGCGGCCGGGGTGGATCCCCAGTCCTCGTGCACCTTGTAGCCGGCGGCCCCGGCCAGCGCCTGCTCCGCGAGGCCGGCCGCGCTGACGGTGTTGCCCTTGCCCAGCAGCAGCACGTTCACCGGGACGGTGTCCAGCGCCCGGTGCACGGCGCCGAGGTGCCAGGCCCCCGGGGTGACGGTGGTGGCCTTGGAGCCCTCCGAGGGCCCCGTGCCGCCGCCGCCGATCGTGGTGATGCCGGTGGCGAGCGCCTCGACCAGCTGCGACTGGGAGAGCAGGTGGACGTGGATGTCGATCGCACCGGCGGTGAGGATCCGCCCCTCGCCGGCGACGACGTCCGTGCCGGGCCCGATCACGAGGTCGGGGTGGACGCCGTCGGCCACGTCCGGGTTGCCCGAGCGGCCGAGCGCGACGATGCGTCCGCCGCGGATGCCGACGTCGGCCTTGACGATGCCCCAGTGGTCGAGCACGAGGGCGTTGGTGATCACGGTGTCGAGCGCACCCTCGGCCGAGGCCCGGGTGGACTGCGCCATGGACTCGCGGATGGACTTGCCGCCGCCGAAGACGGCCTCCTCGCCACCGACGACGAGGTCGCGCTCGACCTCGATCCAGAGGTCGGTGTCGCCGAGGCGGACCTGGTCGCCCACGGTCGGGCCGTAGAGGGCCGCGTAGGCGGACCTGCTGATCTCAACCATCGAGGGCGCCCCCGTCCGTGCGGATCTGGATGCCGGGGACCACGCGGGCGCCGCGCAGCGCGACGATCCCGACCTCCTGGGAGGCGCCGGGCTCGAAGCGGCGGGAGGTACCCGACGGGATGTCGAGCCGGAACCCGCGGGCGGCGCCGCGGTCGAAGTCGAGCGCCGCGTTGGCGTCCGGGAGATGGATGTGGGAGCCGATCTGGACGGGTCGGTCCCCGGTGTTGGTGACCACGATCGTGCCCCGCTCGTGCTCGGCCCGGTCCCCGTTGAGGACCACGGTCCCCGGTGCCGTCCGGGTCGCGCCCGGTCCGTCGGTGACGCCGCTCATGCCAGTCTCCTCACAGTTCTCGGACTCCTCAGGCGATCGGGTGGTGCAGGGTGACGAGCTTGCGACCGTCCGGGAAGGTCGCCTCCACCTGGACGTCGAGGACCATCTCCGCGACGCCGGGCATCACCTGGTCGCGGGTGAGCACCTCTCGGCCGCGCTCCATCAGGTCGGCCACGCCGGCCCCCGCGCGCGCCTCCTCGATCACCCAGCAGGAGAGCAGGGCGACCGACTCCGGGTAGTTGAGCTTGATCCCGCGCTCCAGCCGGTCGCGGGCCACCATGCCGGCGACGCTCAGCAGCAGCTTCTCGGTGTCGGAACCGGTCAGGTACATCGGGGGATGCCTCCTCGGTGGGTGTCCGGGCCAGCGGTGCGTGGGGCTGGGTCCGGCGGCCAGCGTTGCACAGTGACCGATGTCACATGATGCACGGGTCTAGACCGCCATCGCAGCACGGACCGACTCCAGCGCCCCCGGCCCGCCCTCGCCGCTGGACGTGATGTGTCCGGACTCCAGCACGTAGTAGGAGTCGGTGCTGCGGAGCGCGAACCCGACGTGCTGCTCGACCAGGAGGACCGACAGGTCACCGCGCTGGGTCAGACCGGCGATGACGGACTCGATCTCGGCCACCACGTTGGGCTGGATGCCCTCCGTGGGCTCGTCCAGGATGAGCATCCGGGGCTTGGTCAGCAGCGTGCGTGCGATGGCGAGCTGCTGGCGCTGCCCACCCGAGAGCAGCCCCGCTCGGCGGCCGAGCAGGCCGCGCAGCGCCGGGAAGGTGTCCAGCACCCCGTCGATCTCGGCCTTGTCGGTGGTGATGAGCCGGAGGTTCTCCAGCGTCGTCATCTGGGGGAAGGACTGCTGCCCCTGCGGGACGTAGCCGAGGCCCCGCCTCACCCGGGCGCTCGGACGCATGCCGGTGACGTCCTCGCCGTCCAGCAGCACCGTGCCCGACCGGACCGGCAGCAGCCCGACCGCCACCCGCAGCAGCGTGGTCTTGCCCGCGCCGTTGTGGCCCATCACCGCGACCGCACCGCCCTCGGGCACCGTCACGTCGATGTCGTGGACGACCATGGACCGGCCGTAGCCGGCGGTGACCCCACGGATCTCAAGCATGCTCGGCTCCTTCCGCGGTGCGGCCCAGGTAGACCTCCTGGACCCTCGGGTCGGCCTGGATGTCGGCCACGGACCCCTCCGTCAGCACCTTGCCGGCGTGCATGACGGTGACGATGTCGGCGTACTGCCGCACGAACTCCATGTCGTGCTCGATCACCACGATCGTGCGCTCCGTGCCGATCCGGCGCAGCAGCTCGCCGGTCTCGGCCCGCTCCTCGGCGCTCATGCCGGCCACGGGCTCGTCGAGCAGCATCACCTTGGAGTCCTGGACCAGCAGCATGCCGATCTCCAGCCACTGCTTCTGACCGTGCGCGAGCACGCCGGCGGGCCGGTCGGCGAGGTCGGTCAGGCCGATCGTCTCCAACGCCGAGGCGACGTAGTCGGGCACGCCGCGGCGTGCCCGCAGCATGCCCCAGGCCGACCGGTGCACGCCGCCGGCGATGTCGAGGTTCTGCAGGACGGTGAGCTCCTCGAAGACCGTCGCGGTCTGGAACGTGCGGCCGACCCCGGCGCGCACGATCTGGTGCGACTTCATGCCGAGCAGCTGGTGCCCGCGGTAGGTGGCGTGGCCGGAGCCGGAGACCAGGCCCGTCACGGCGTCGACGAGCGTGGTCTTGCCGGCGCCGTTCGGGCCGATCAGGAAGTGGAGCTGCCCCTGGAGGAGCGTGACGTCGACACCGTCCACCGCCTTGAAGCCGTCGAAGTCGACGGTGAGGCCCCGGATCTCCAGGTAGTCCATGCCCCGCGGGTCCGGGGGAGCGATCTTCCGGCTCATGCGGCCACCTCCGGTTCGGGCTGCTGGGTCGGGACCGGGGCCGTCTCCCGCTCGCGCCGGCGCGCCCACAGCCGCGGGATGACCGACGCGAGGCCGTTCGGGATGAAGAGGATGACCAGGATGAACATCGCACCCAGGAAGTAGGTCCACTGCTCGGGGAAGCTCTCCGACAGGTAGGTCCGGCCGAAGCCCACCGCGAGGGCGCCGATCGCCGGACCGAGCAGGGAGGCGCGGCCGCCGAGCGCCGCGCCGGCGATCAGCATGATCGAGGCGAGGGCGTTCACCTCGCGCGGGTTGATCAGGCCGGCCAGCGGGACGAACATCGCGCCGCCGATGCTGGCCATCACCGCGGCGGCGACGAAGGCCACCACCTTGATGTTGGCCGGGTCGTGGCCGAGGAAGCGCACCCGCTCCTCGGCGTCCCGGACGGCGACCAGCAGCTCGCCGAAGCGGCTGCGGTAGAGCTGGTAGGTGACCAGGAGCGCCGCGATCAGCAGCCCCGCGGAGATGAAGTAGATCATCTGCTTGTTGGCCGGGTCGTAGAGGTTGTAGCCGAAGAACGACCGCAGCGAGTTCAGCCCGGTCTGGCCGCCGGTGTACTTGATCTGGGAGACCAGCAGCGCGGCGAAGGCGACCGTGAGGGCCTGGGAGAGGATCGCGAAGTAGGCGCCCTTGATGCGGCGCTTGAACACCGCGAACCCGAGCAGACCCGCGAGCACGGCCGGCAGCACCACGATCGCCAGGATCGTGAAGGGCCCGCTGCGGAACGGCTCCCACCAGGCGGGCAGGGCGCCCGAACCGAAGTTGAGCATGAAGTCCGGCACGCCGCCCGTCGCCTCCGACGCCTCGAGCTTGAGGTGCATCCCCATCGCGTAGGCACCGATCCCGAAGAAGAGGCCCTGGCCGAGGACGAGCATGCCGCCGCGCCCCCAGGCGATGCCGATGCCGACCGCGGCGATGGCGTAGCAGCAGTACTTCCCGAGGTTGTTGAGGCGGAACTGGGTGAGCACCGCGGGCGCGACGACCAGCAGCAGCAGTGCGAGCGCCGCGATCCCCAGCAGTGGCGCCGACGCCTTGAGCAGCTGCCCGGCCCGGCCGTTCACACCAGGCTCCGGGTGCGGATCGCGAACAGGCCCTGGGGCCGGATCTGGAGGAAGACGACGACGATGAGGAAGGTCAGCACCACGGCCATGCTCCCGTCGGTGAAGTAGGTGAGGAACGAGCGCAGGATGCCGAGCGCGAAGGCCGCGATCACGGCGCCCTTGATCTGGCCGATGCCGCCGACGACGACGACGAGGAACGCCCAGATGATGTACTCCTGGCCCATGGTCGACTCGACGGCCGTGATCCGGGTGACCGCGACCCCCGCGATGCCCGCCAGGCCCGAGCCGAGGAAGAAGGTCAACCGGTCGACGTTCCGCGTCGAGACGCCCACCGTCTCCGCGAGGCCGCGGCTCTGCACGGTGGCCCGCATCTCGCGGCCGAACGAGGTCGACTTCATCATCCAGGCGACCGTTCCCAGGCAGGCCACGGCGAGGGCGAGGATGAAGGCCTGGCTCAGCGGGTAGCGGTAGCCCAGGATCATGATCTGGCCGTCCAGCCAGCTCGGCGCCTCGACCGCCACCGCCTGGGCCCCGAAGACGTCCTTCGCGGCCTGCTGGAGCACCAGGCTGACGCCGAAGGTGGCCAGCAGCGTGTCGAGGGGGCGCCCGTACATCCAGCGGATGACCGTCACCTCGAGGAGGACGCCGAGGAGGCCGGCGACGACGAACGCGGCCGGGATCGCGATGAGGAGCGAGATGTCGACGTTCGAGACGATCTGCTGGGTGAGGTAGGCGGTGTAGGCGCCGGCCATCACGAACTCGCCGTGCGCCATGTTGATCACGCCCATCTGGCCGAAGGTCAGGGCCAGGCCGAGGGCGATGAGGAGGAGCGCGGCGCCGTAGGAGGCGCCGGTGAAGACCTGCGAGATGACAACGTCCATGTCAGACGCCTTCCTGCCGGTGACGGGCACGGTGGTCCCGGCCGCGAGGCGACCGGGACCACCGGGGTGACGGGCGAGCGCCGCGGCGCTCCGACGTCAGGCGGTCACTCCTTGCTCGGGTCCCACCAGTCGTAGCCCTCCAGGAAGGGGTCGGGCTCGATCGGCTCACCGGAGGACCAGATGGTCTCGATCAGCTTGTCCTTGCGGACCTGGCCGATCAGCGCGGTCTTCGCGATGTGGTGGTTGTCGCCGTTGACGGTGACCGTGCCCTCCGGGGCGTCGAAGCTGACGCCGCCGGCCGCCTCGATCACGTCGTCGACGTCGAAGGTCTCGGCCTTCTCGACCATCGCCTTGTAGAGGTAGAGCGACGTGTACGCCGCCTCCATCGGGTCCGAGGTGACCGCGTCCTCGCCGTAGGCGGCCTTGAAGTCGGCCACGAACGTCTCGTTCTCGGGGCTCTCGACGGTCTGGTAGTAGTTCCAGGAGGTCATCTGTCCGGTGAGGTCGACCGGGATCGCGGCGGCCTCCTCCTCGGCGATCGAGACCGAGATGATCGGGATGCTCTTCGCGTCCAGGCCCTTCTCGTCGTAGGCCTGCAGGAAGGCCACGTTGGAGTCGCCGTTGATCGTGTTGAAGATGACGTCGGGCTTGGTCTTGACGATCTTGTCGACCGCGGTGCCCCAGGCGCCCTGGTCGAGCGGCTGGTACTCCTCGCCGACGACCTCGATCCCGTACTCGTCGGCGTACTGCTTGATGATCTTGTTGGCGGTCCGCGGGAAGACGTAGTCCGAGCCGGCCAGGAAGATGCTCTTGATCTTCTTCTCCTCGCGGAGGAAGTCGAGCGCCGGGATGATCTGCTGGTTGGTCGTCGCGCCGGTGTAGAAGATGTTCCGGTCGGCCTCCAGGCCCTCGTACTGGACGGGGTAGAAGAGGATCGAGTTCAGCGACTCGAAGACCGGACGCATGGCGACCCGGGAGGACGACGTCCAGCCGCCGAAGACCGCGGCGACGCAGTCCTGCTGGATCAGCTTCTCGGCCTTCTCGGCGAAGACGGTCGGCTCGGAGGCGCCGTCCTCCTGGACGATCTCGACCTCCTTGCCGAGGATGCCGCCGTCGGCGTTGATCTCCTCGGCCGCCATCGACAGCGACTTCGACACCGTCGTCTCGCTGATCGACATCGGACCGGAGAGGGAGTTCAGGAAGCCGAGCTTGATGGTGTCGCCGGAGGTGTCGACGCAGCTCTCGACCGCGCCCTCCTCTCCGGCCTTGGAGCCGCAGGCGCTGAGTGCGAGCGTCGAGGTCAGCGCGAGGACGGTGCCCGCGACGAGGCGGGAGCGGGATTCGAACACGGTGGGTACAACCCTCTCGGTCGTTCGGGCGGCCGCGGTCGCGCGGCGGCCTCGGGAGCCTGGGGGCACGGCGTCGTGCCCCGGTGGCAGAGAACGTAGGGAGAGGGGATTTCGAACTATTACCAAATGGAATTAAAACGAGGTTACGCGCCGAGCACGCCCGTCAGGCGCGCCGCCGGGGTACCCAGCCCCCAGCGCTCGGCGAGCACCTCGAGCGCCTCCGGGTCAGCCGGCGCGTGGGGGAGCGCGAGCGCTCCACGGTCGAGCGGCAGGTCGCGGGCGACGGCCACCACGCGGGGGGCGACGTCCAGGTAGTCGCCGGCGGCGGCGACCTTCGCACGCACCCCGGCGGCCATCTCCGCGGCCGGGTCCACCGCCGCCGCGCGGATGCCGTCGAGGTCCCCGAACCGCCCGAGCAGGGTGGCCGCGGTCTTCTCACCGACCCCCTTGACCCCGGGGAGCCCGTCCGAGGCGTCGCCGCGCAGGGTGGCGAAGTCCGCGTACTGGCCGGCCGCGACGCCGTACTTCTCGGCCACCCAGGCCTCGTCCACCCGCTCGTGGCGCCCGACGCCCCGCCCGATGTAGAGGACACGCACGCCCGCGGCGTCGTCGACGAGCTGGAACAGGTCGCGGTCGCCGGTGACGACGTCGACCGGCATCCCGGCGCCGGTCGCCAGCGTCCCGATCACGTCGTCGGCCTCGTAGCCGGGGGCGCCGACCACGGCGATGCCGAACGCGGCGAGGACCTCCCGGATGATCGGCACCTGGAGCTGCAGGGGGTCCGGCACCTCCTCCACGTCGGGGCCGGTCGCCACGGGCTCGACGACACGGTGGGACTTGTAGGTGTCGATCAGCTCGACGCGCCAGGCCGGGCGCCAGTCCTCGTCCCAGCAGCAGGCGAGGTGGGTCGGCCGGTACTGCTCGACCAGCCGGGAGATGTAGTCCAGCAGGCCGCGCACCGCGTTGACGTTGGTCCCGTCCGGCGCCTGGATCTCCGGCGATCCGAAGTACGCCCGGAAGTACATGCTCGCGGTGTCCAGCAGCATCAGACGATCAGTCACTCATGCCACGGTAGTGGCGCCGCCATGCCCTAGCATCTGCGGGGTGAGCGAGAGTGGACCGGTGGAGGGGATCGATCGACAGATCCTCGAGCTCCTGGCGACCGATGGCAGGATGTCCTTCACCGACCTGGGCAAGGCCACCGGCCTGTCGACCTCCGCGGTCCACCAGCGGGTCAAGCGGCTCGAGCGCCGCGGGCTGATCCTCGGCTACGGCGCGACCGTCAACCACGCCGAGCTCGGACTGCCCCTGACCGCGCTGATCTCGATCCGGCCGATCGACCCCTCGCAGCCCGACGACTGCCCCGAGCGGCTGGAGGGCATCCGCGAGATCGAGTCGTGCTGGTCGGTCGCGGGCGAGGAGTCCTACGTGCTCAAGGTGCGCACCGGTACACCGGCCGAGCTGGAGGAGCTGCTCGGTCGCATCCGCGCCGCGGCCAACGTCTCGACGCGGACCACCATCGTGCTCTCCACCTACTACGAGAACCGCCCGGTCACGGGCTGACCGACGCGCTCGGCGCCCGCAGGGGTCCACGCGGCCCGACCCGCCGGCCGCTCCGCTATCGCACCGCGCCGCTCCCCGGCGGCGTGCTGCGACCTCGCGGGCGCACCTGAAAGAATTGGGGTCTTCTCAGGGCCCCAAAAACGCGGGTTGACCTGCATATATACCCATTGTTGGTGATGACGGGGTGGTTGACACGTCCCGCAAGTGTGAGAACGTAGCGCTCGTTGCTCGATGAGGTCGTGACCGGCGGACCGCCGTCCGAGTGGCCGCAGTCGGGGGAGCCGCACCAGCTCTTCCCGCCCACGGTTCGCGGAGGTCGGTTCGCTCCACGAGAGCGACGCGGAAGGATCCCGTGCACCCTAGACAACGCCCCGTCGTCGGCAGCCGGTCGATCCGCGGGGTGGCCCGAAGGCGCCCGGGATCCTTCCGCCCCCCGGAGCGGCCCGCACCGCTCGCACATAGGCTGATCCCGTGAACGCCCCCGGATCGCTCGCCCTCCGGGCAGGCGTCGCCATCGCCAGCGGCCTGCTCCTCTCCGCCGCGTTCGAGCCGGTCGCGCTTCCCGTGCTCCTGCCGTTCGGGATCGCCGGCCTGGGCTGGGCCTGCTCCGGGCTGTCGGTGCGCCGCGCGGCGCTGGTCGGCTGGCTCTTCGGCATCGCGTTCTACTTCACGCACATCGCGTGGATGCGCACCTCGATCGGCCCCGACGCCTGGTTCGGGCTCGCCACGGCCGAGTCGCTCTTCTACGGCCTGACCGGGGCGGCCGTGCCGGTGATCCGGACGCTGCCGGCGTGGCCCGTGTGGATGGCAGCGGTCTGGACCATGATCGAGGGGATCCGCAGCACCTGGCCCTTCAGCGGCATGCCGTGGGGACGCCTCTCCTTCGCCGCGATCGACACGCCGGTGGCGCCGGCGGTCGCCTATCTCGGGATGACCGGGCTCTCGTTCGCGCTGGCGCTCCTCGGGTTCGGCCTCGTCTGGGCCTTCGAACGACGGCCCGGCGAGGGACGCGAGCGCTGGCCCCGGCTGGCGCTGCCCGTCGGCGTGCTGGCCGTGCTCACCATCCCAGCCGTGGCTCCGTACCCCGTCGACGAGGACGGCTCCGTCGACGTCGCGGCGGTGCAGGGCAACGTGCCGGGGCCCGGCAACGACATCCTGTTCGACCCGCGCGGCGTCACCGCGAACCACGTCGAGGCCACCGTGTCCCTCGCGGACGCCGTCGCCGCCGGCCGCGCCACCCAGCCGGACCTGGTGCTCTGGCCGGAGAACTCCACGGCCGTCGACCCGTTCGACGACAGCGAGGTCAACGAGGGCATCCGCACCGCGGTCTCCGCGATCGGCGTGCCGGTCCTGGTCGGCGGCATCGTCTCCGCCGGGCCCGACCACGTGCTGAACCAGGGCATCGTGTGGGACCCGATCACCGGGCCGGGGGAGCGCTACACCAAGCAGCACCCCGTGCCGTACGGCGAGTACATCCCGTTCCGCGACATCTGGGACCCCAAGTTCGGCCAGCTCTCGCTGATCAGCAGGGACATGAAGAGCGGCAGCCGCACGACGCCGCTGCCCGTCGACGGCGCGCTGATCGGCGACGCCATCTGCTTCGACGTCGCCTACGACGACGTGCTCGACGAGCAGGTCCGCAACGGCGCGCAGATGCTGGCCGTGCAGACCAGCAACGCCAGCTTCATCTTCACCCACCAGATCGAGCAGCAGTTCGCGATCACCCGCATGCGCGCCCTCGAGGCCGGGCGCTGGCTGGTCGTGGCGTCGACCAACGGGCGCAGCGGCGTGATCGACGCGGCCGGCGAGGTCGTCGCGAGCGCCGACCCGCGCACCACCGCGGTCATCCAGCAGCGGGTCGGGCTCAGCGAGACGCTCACCCCGGCGATCCGGATGGGCGACTGGCCGGCCCGGCTGTTCACGCTCGTGTCGCTCCTCGGTCTCGTGTTGGGCACGCTGGCGTATCGTCGGAGACGGCAGGATGCCGGCTTCCCGACCGAGCCCGCCCCCGCGGAACCGGCGCCGTCCCCGAGCACGAACGAGGCCCCCGTTGCTTGACCACCCCGCGATCCCCAGCCCGCTCGGGCGCGTGCTGATGGTGGTGCCGACCTACGACGAGGTCGAGAACATCGCCTGGATCATCGACCGCCTGCACGCCGCTCAGCCGGGCGTCGAGGTGCTCGTGGTCGACGACGCCTCGCCCGACGGCACCGGGCGCGTCGCCGACGCGCTGGCCGCCGACGACCCGCGCGTGCACGTGCTGCACCGCAGCGGCAAGGGCGGCCTCGGCGCGGCGTACCTGGCCGGCTTCGCGTGGGCCCTGGCCGAGGGGTACGACGTGGTCGGCGAGATGGACGCCGACGGCTCGCACCAGCCGGAGCAGCTCTCCCGGCTGCTGACCGCGCTCGAGCACGCCGACCTGGTGATCGGGTCGCGCTGGGTGCCGGGCGGCTCGGTGGTGAACTGGCCGTGGCAGCGCGAGGTGCTCTCACGCGGCGGCAACCTCTACGTGCGGCTGCTGCTCGGGATCGACGTCCGCGACGCCACCGCCGGCTACCGGCTCTTCCGGCGCACCACGCTGGAGAAGATCGACCTCGACGAGGTGCGTTCCACCGGCTACGTCTTCCAGACCGACCTCGTCGCGCGGACGCTGCGCGCCGGGCTCACGGTCACCGAGGTGCCGATCGAGTTCGTGGAGCGGATCCGCGGCGACTCCAAGATGAGCGGGCAGGTGGCGCTCGAGTCCCTGCGCCGGATCACCCAGTGGGGACTGCGCGAGCGGCTGGCCCACCTCCGGGGGCGCCGATGACCGTCTCCGGGCGTCGCAAGCTCGCCCTGGTCCTCTTCTTCGCCTTCATCGTGGTGCCGCTCGTCGAGCTGTACGTGCTGATCCAGGTCGGAGAGGTGATCGGGGCCGGTCCGACGATCTTCCTGCTGATCCTCGACAGCGTCATCGGCGCCTGGCTGCTCAAGCGCGAGTGGGGCAGCGCCTGGCAGGCGCTGCGCGACCGGCTCGAGACCGGCGGGCTGCCGACCCGGGAGCTCGCCGACGGGGCGCTGGTCACCCTCGGTGGCGCGCTGATGCTGAGCCCCGGTTTCGTCACCGACCTGCTCGGCGTGCTCCTCATCCTGCCGCCGACCCGTCCGCTGTTCCGGCGGATGCTGATGGCCTACGCCGCCACCCGCGCCACCGTTACCGTGACCGACGCCTACGGCCGGACCACCTACGGGCCCGGAACGCAGACCCGCCCCGGAACCGCGGCCGGTGATGCCGTGGTCCGGGGCGAGGTCATCGACGACGAACAGTGACGGCCGCCGGGCGGGCCCGGGGCGGTCGGTGTCGATCGCTGCCGATCAGGTGTGGGCGGGCTTGCGCTTCCGGGAGGCGCGGTGCAGGTGCGCCGGGCCGATCTCGCCGCCGCGCAGCAGCTCCAGGCGCTCGGTGAGGATGGCCTCGAGCTCCTCCTCGGACCGCCGCTCCAGCAGCATGTCCCAGTGGGTGCGCTGCGGCTTGTCGACCTTCTCCTCCGCCTGGATCCCGGAGGTGCTGGCCGCCTCGAGACCGCACCGCGGGCACTCCCACACCGCGGGGACCTCGGCCTCCATCGACATGGTGATCTCGAACTCGTGAGCGCGCGGGCAGCGGTACCCGACCTGCTGCCGTGCCGCGAACTCGATCCCGCGCTCGTCCTCGAAGGACTGGCCGCCCAACCGGGCGCCACGCAACGTACGTTCGGCCATCTCTACCTCCATCGCCCGAGAGTCAACGAGGCGTCCTCGCCGGGGAGTCTCCCCAACGGCTGACAGACAGGCCGCCTCATCTGTTCAAACGCTACCCAGCCGCTCAAGGTTTCAATCGTGACGACTGTCTCACCGTGAGCCGGTGCGGGGCCGCGCTCAGGCGACGTCGGCGCGCTCGGCGGGAGGGGTCCGCCGAACGAGCGTCAGCAGCAGCGCCAGACCCAGGAGCAGCACCGAGGCGATGCCGAGGATGCCCCAGTACTGGGCGTCGTCGAGCGTCGCGGCGCCGGTGAACGTCGCGCCCAGCCAGATCGCGATCGAGAACGCCGCCGGCGCGAGGAAGCTGACGGCCCGGCCGGTGGTGGCGTAGAGCCCGAAGACCTGGCCCTCGCGGCCCGGCGGGATCAGGCGCGCGAGGAAGGAGCGCGAGGCCGACTGGGCGGGTCCGACGAAGATGCACAGGATCAGGCCGAAGACCCAGAACAGCGTCTGGCCGGCGTCGTGCAGGGCGAAGATGACCAGCCCGGCGACCACCATCGAGATCAGCGAGATGACGATGACGCGCTCCGGTCCGATCCGGTCGTCGAGGTGGCCGAAGGCGATCGTGGCGACACCGGCCACGACGTTGGCGACGATGCCGAAGATGATCACCCCGCCGTCGCTGAAGCCGAAGACGTTGGCGGCGATCACCGCGCCGAACGTGAACACGCCCGCCAGACCGTCGCGGAACACGGCCGAGGCGACCAGGAACCACACGGTCCGCCGATCGGTGCGCCACAGCTCGGCGATGCTCCCGAACAGCAGCCGGTACGACGCCGGCAGCCCGATCCGCGGCCCCCGCTCGCCGCGCGGGCGACGCTCGTCGCGGAGGGTGACCAGGACCGGGATCGAGAAGAGCAGCGTCCACAGGGCACACAGCAGCATGGTGACGCGGACGTCCATGGCGTTCTCGTCGGTGACGCCGAACAGGCCGACGTCGGGGCTGATCAGGCCGAAGTAGACGATCAGCAGGAGCACGATGCCGCCCAGGTAGCCCAGGCCCCAGCCCAGCCCGGAGACCCGGCCGATGCTGCGCGGCGTGGAGACGTCGGCCAGCATCGCGTTGTAGTTGACCTGCGCGAACTCGAAGAAGACGTTGCCCGACGCGAGGAGCAGCAGGCCCAGCCAGAGGTAGTCGGGGGAGGGCTGGACGAAGAACATGCCCGCCGAGGCGAGCACCACCAGCGCGGTGTTGATCCCGAGCCAGCGGGACCGCCGCCCGCTGCGGTCCGCGCCCTGCCCGCTCACCGGGGCGAACAGCGCGACCAGCAGGCCGGCGGCCGCGAGCGTCCAGCCGAGCTTGGACGAGGCCCCGGGCCCGAAGTCGTCGGAGGTGATGTAGACGGTGAAGACGAAGGTGGTGATGACCGCGTTGAACGCCGCGGAGCCCCAGTCCCACAGGCCCCAGGCATAGACCGGCCACCCGAACCGCTCGCGGGGCCCGTCGTCGCCGCCACCGAGCACCTCGTCGGGGCTCGGCCCCTGGACGGGCAGCGGCACTTCGTTGGTCATCGGTTCCCCCTTCGCCGCGTCCACCATTGGCCGCGGGCCACGAGGACATCCTTGAGCACATCGGTGCGGTCGGTGAAGATTCCGTCGATTCCGAGATCGAGGAGCGCGTGCATCTCCTCGGGCTCGTCCACCGTCCAGACGTGCACCTGGACCCCCGCCGCGTGCGCACGGCGCAGCAGCCCCGGGGTCAGCACGCGCAGCGGCCCGCGGGCGACCGGGATCTGGAGCGCGGCGCACGACCGGCCGCCGAGGAGCCGCGCCACGGCGGCGGTCGGCGCGAGCCGGAAGGCCAGCACCTCCAGCGGATGCGCGGCGGTCGCCACCCGGCCGGCGGTCAGCCGGCGGAACCGTCGCGTCCGCCGTACGGAGAACGACCCGACCAGCACCCGGTCGGCGATGCCGCGCTCCGCGATGAGCTCGGCCAGCAGCTCGACGGCGGCCTCGGACTTGATGTCGACGTTGAAGCAGGCGTCGGGGAACGCGTCGAGCAGGTCGGTGAACGCCGGGATCTCCTCGCGCCCGGCGATCCGCGACCGCCGTACCTCCGCGAGGCTGAGCCCGTGGATCGAGCCGGAGCCGTCGCTGACCCGGTCGAGCACGTCGTCGTGGAACGCCAGGAGGACGCCGTCGCTGGTGGCGACGACGTCGGTCTCCAGGTAGTCGTAGCCGAGGTCCGCGGCGTGCCGGAACGCCGCCAGGGTGTTCTCCAGGCCCTCGATCTCCGGGTGGTCGGCGCCGCCGCGGTGGGCGAACGCCAGCACCCTGCCCGTCGGCAGGTACACGGCCGCGCCGCTCAGATGTCGCGGAAGGTCTCGATGTCGGCGCCCAACGAGCTCAGGCGCTCCGCGAGGTCCTCGTAGCCCCGGTGGATGACGTAGGTGCCGCGCAGCACCGAGGTGCCCTTGCTGGCGAGCATCGCGAGCAGCACCACGACCGCGGGCCGCAGCGCCGGCGGGCACATCAGCTCCGCGCCGGTCCACGACGTCGGCCCCTCGATCATCACCCGGTGCGGGTCGAGCAGCGTGACCCGGCCGCCGAGCTTGTTGAGCTCGGTGAGGTAGATCGCCCGGTTGTCGTAGACCCAGTCGTGCAGGTGCGTGGCGCCCTGGGCGACGGCGGCGATCACCGCGAAGAACGGGAGGTTGTCGATGTTGAGGCCCGGGAACGGCATCGGGTGGATCTTGTCGCGCGGCGCCACCATGTCGGAGGGCAGCGTGTGGATGTCGACCAGCCGCGTGTGGCCGTTCGCGGCCAGGTACTCCTCGCTGAGCCGGTACCGGAAGCCCATCTCGGTCAGCACCGCGAGCTCGATCTCGAGGAACTCGATCGGCGCGCGGCGGACGGTGATCTCCGAGCGCGTCACGATCGCCGCGGCGATCAGCGACATCGCCTCGATCGGGTCCTCGCTCGGGGCGTAGTCGACGTCGACGTCGATGACCTCGCGGCCGGTGACCCGCAGGGTGGTCGTGCCGATGCCCTCCACCGTGACGCCGAGCGCCTGGAGGTAGAAGCACAGGTCCTGGACCATGTAGTTCGAGGACGCGTTGCGGATCGTGGTCGTGCCCGGGTGCAGCGCGGCGGCCATCAGCGCGTTCTCGGTGACGGTGTCGCCGCGCTCGGTGAGCACGATGGCCCGCTCGGGGACGATCGCACGGTTGACGCGGCCGTGGTACCAGCCGTCGGTCGCCTTCACCTCGAGGCCGAACGGACGCAGCGCCGACATGTGCGGCTCGACGGTCCGGGTGCCGAGGTTGCAGCCGCCGGCGTACGGCAGCTCGAAGGTGTCCGCGCGGTGCAGCAGCGGGCCGAGGAACATGAGCACCGAGCGCGTCCGGCGTGCGGCCTCGGCGTCGATGTCGGAGAGGTCGATCTCCTTCGGCGGGATGATCTCGAGGTCGTTGTCGTCGTTGATCCAGCGCGTCTGGACGCCCAGGCTGCTGAGGACCTCGAGCAGGCGGTTGACCTCCTCGATCCGCGCCACCTTGCGCAGCGTGGTGCGGCCGCGGTTGAGCAGCGATGCGCAGAGCAGGGCGACGCCCGCGTTCTTGGAGGTCTTGACGTCGATGCTGCCGGTCAGCGTCGTGGGGCCCTTGACCCGGAGGTGGGTCGGCCCGGCGCCGAGCGCGACGATCTCGGAGTCCAGGGCGCTGCCGATCCGCGCCAGCATCTCCAGGGAGAGGTTCTGGTGGCCCTTCTCGATCCGGTTCACCGCGCTCTGGCTGGTGCTGAGCCGGTCCGCCAGCTGGGCCTGCGTGAGGCCTCGGTGCCTGCGTGCGTCGCGGATCAGGTTGCCGATGCGGCCCTTGTAGTCGCCGGCGTCATCCGTGGGGGCAGTCATGCAACGACGGTATCTCACATATGAGATATCGCAACTCACCGCGGTTCGCGGGCGTGTCGTGCAGGTCGTCCGAGTGCGACTGGAGGCGATGTCCTGTCGCGCGGGATCCGCTCGATGGAAGGATGCCCGGCATGCTCGCAACGACGATCCATGCTACCCGGGACATCCGCTTCGAGCAGGTTCCCGACCCCGCCATCAAAGAGCCCACGGACGCGATCGTCAAGGTCACGGCCGGCTGCATCTGCGGGTCGGACCTGTGGCCGTACCGCGGCGAGAACCCGATCCAGCCCGGCTCGACGATCGGCCACGAGTGCGTCGGCGTCGTCGAGGAGGTGGGCTCGGCGGTGACCGCGATCAAGCCGGGTGACTTCGTCGTCGTGCCGTTCGACCACTGCGACAACACCTGCGCGCACTGCCGGGCCGGGATGCAGTCCGCGTGCGTGGCGCTCGGCTTCACGACCAGCGGGCAGGGCGAGTACGCACGGGTCACCCAGGCCGACGGAAGCCTGGTCGCGCTGCCGGAGGCGCCGGGGCCCGACCTCGTCCCCTCGGTCCTGGCGCTCTCGGACGTGATGCCCACCGGCTGGCACGCCGCCGTCTGCGCGGGCGTCACGCCGGGCTCCACCGCCGTCGTCGTCGGCGACGGCGCGGTCGGGCTGTGCGGCGTGCTCGCCGCCGCCACCATGGGGGCGGAGCGGATCATCGCCATGTCGCGGCACGAGCCCCGGCAGGAGGTCGCCCGCGCCTTCGGGGCGACCCACGTCGTCGCGGAGCGCGGCGAGGCCGCCCAGGCCGCGGTCCTCGAGATCACCGACGGCGTCGGCGCGGACGCCGTCCTGGAGTGCGTCGGCACCGATGCCGCGATGCGGACGGCGATCGATGCGGCGCGGCCCGGTGGCGGCGTCGGCTTCGTCGGCGTCCCGCACGGCGTCAAGCTGCCGATCCGGACCCTCTTCACCCGCAACGTCGGCCTGCGCGGCGGCATGGCACCGGTACGCCGCTACCTGCCCGACCTGCTGGACCGGGTGCTGAACGGCGCGATCGACCCGGGGCTGGTCTTCGACCTGACGCTGCCGATGTCCGAGTCCGCCGAGGGCTACCGCGCGATGGACGAGCGGCGCGCGATCAAGGTGCTGCTCCAGCCCTGAGCGCCGGTGGTTGAGGTGCGAGGAGCGCTAGCGACGAGCCTCGAAACCACCACGCCGCTCGGGTGGTTTCGAGGCTCGCTTCGCTCGCACCTCAACCACCGGGCGGGCTCGCTTCGCTCGCACCTCAACCACCGGGCGGGCTCGCTTCGCTCGCACCTCAACCACCGGGCGGGCGGTCGGCGGGGGTGGCTAGCCTGAGCGCGACCGGACGAACGGAGCGACGATGCCCAGCACCCCCGCCGACAGCCACGACCTGATCCGGGTCGTCGGCGCCCGCGTGAACAACCTCAAGGACGTCAGCGTCGAGATCCCCAAGCGACGGCTGACCGCGTTCACCGGGGTCTCCGGGTCCGGCAAGAGCTCGCTGGTCTTCGGCACCGTCGCGGCGGAGTCCCAGCGCCTCATCAACGAGACCTACTCCGCCTTCGTCCAGGGCTTCATGCCGACGCTGGCGCGTCCCGACGTCGACGTGCTGGAGGGCCTGACCACCGCGATCCTGGTCGACCAGGAGCGGATGGGCGCGAACCCCCGCTCGACCGTCGGCACCGTCACCGACGCCAACGCGATGCTCCGGATCCTCTTCTCGCGGCTCGGCGAGCCGCACATCGGCTCGCCGCAGGCCTTCTCGTTCAACGTCGCGTCGGTGTCCGGCGCCGGCGCGGTGACCTTCTCGAAGGGCGGCAAGGAGACCAAGGAGCGCCGGGAGTTCAGCATCACCGGCGGGATGTGCCCGCGCTGCGAGGGACGCGGCAACGTCAGCGACGTCGACCTCACCGCGCTCTACGACGGGACGAAGTCGCTCAACGAGGGCGCGATCACCATCCCCGGCTACAGCATGGACGGCTGGTACGGGCGCATCTACCGCGGCTGCGGCTGGTTCGACCCGGACAAGCCGATCGGGAAGTACACCGAGAAGGAGCTGGACGACCTCCTCCACAAGGAGGCGACCAAGATCAAGGTCGACGGGATCAACCTGACCTACCTCGGCCTGATCCCGCAGATCCAGAAGTCGTTCCTCTCCAAGGACGTCGAGGCGATGCAGCCGCACATCCGGCGGTTCGTCGAGCGGGCGATCACGTTCACGACCTGCCCCGAGTGCGACGGCACCCGGCTGACGGAGGCCGCGCGGTCGTCGAAGATCCGCGGGATCAGCATCGCCGACGCCTGCGCCCTGCAGATCACCGACCTCGCCGCGTGGGTGCGCGACCTCGACGAGCCGTCGGTCGCGCCGCTGCTGCGGTCGCTGGGGGAGACCCTCGACTCGTTCGTCGAGATCGGCCTGGGCTACCTCTCCCTGGACCGGCCGTCCGGCACGCTCTCGGGCGGTGAGTCGCAGCGCACCAAGATGATCCGACACCTCGGCTCGTCCCTCACCGACGTCACCTACGTCTTCGACGAGCCCACCATCGGGCTGCACCCGCACGACATCGACCGGATGAACGCCCTGCTGCTGCGGCTGCGGGACAAGGGCAACACCGTGCTCGTCGTGGAGCACAAGCCGGAGGCGATCGCGATCGCCGACCACGTGGTCGACCTCGGTCCCGGCGCCGGCACCGCGGGCGGCCAGGTCGTCTTCGAGGGCAGCGTCGACGAGCTCCGCGCCGCCGACACGGTGACGGGCCGCCACCTCGACCTGCGGGTCAGCACGAAGCCCGAGGTGCGCACCGCCGGCGGTGCGCTCGAGGTGCGCGGAGCCGCCACGCACAACCTGCGCGACGTCGACGTCGACATCCCCACCGGGGTGCTGACCGTCGTGACCGGCGTCGCCGGGTCGGGCAAGAGCTCGCTCATCCACGGCTCCGTCGCCACCCGGGAGGGCGTCGTCGCCATCGACCAGGGCGGCATCAAGGGGTCGCGCCGCAGCAACCCCGCCACCTACACGGGCCTGCTGGAGCCGGTCCGCAAGGCGTTCGCCAAGGCCAACGGGGTCAAGCCGGCGCTGTTCAGCGCCAACTCCGAGGGCGCCTGCCCCGCCTGCAAGGGCGCCGGGGTCATCTACACCGACCTCGCGATGATGGCGGGCGTCGCCACCCCGTGCGAGGAGTGCGAGGGGCGCCGCTACCAGGCCGCCGTCCTCGACTACACCCTCGGCGGGAGGAACATCGCGGAGGTGCTGGCGATGTCGGTCGCCGAGGCGGAGACGTTCTTCGCCGAGGGGGAGGGCCGGATCCCGGCCGCCCACAAGATCCTCACCCGGCTGGTCGACGTCGGGCTCGGCTACCTCAGCCTGGGGCAGCCGCTGACCACCCTCTCCGGCGGCGAGCGCCAGCGGATCAAGCTGGCCAACCAGATGGGCGACAAGGGCGACGTCTACGTACTCGACGAGCCCACGACCGGGTTGCACCTCGCCGACGTCGAGCAGCTGCTCGGCCTCCTGGACCGACTCGTCGACGCCGGGCGCACCGTGATCGTGATCGAGCACCACCAGGCCGTGATGGCCCACGCCGACTGGATCATCGACCTGGGGCCGGGCGCAGGCCACGACGGCGGCACCGTCGTCTTCGAGGGCACGCCCGCGGACCTGGTCGCGGCCCGGTCGACCCTGACCGGCGAGCACCTGGCGTCGTACCTCGGCCGCTGAGGCCGACGCAGGTGCTCGCCGGGTTCAGTTGCTGCGTGCCAGCGCGCGCAGGAAGAACGCGACGTTGGCCGGGCGCTCGGCGAGGCGGCGCATGAAGTACGGGTACCACTCCTCACCGAAGGGCACGTAGAGCCGTACCTGGTGGCCCTCGGCCGCCAGCGCGCCCTGCAGGTCGCCGCGGACGCCGTAGAGCATCTGGAACTCCCAGCCGGCCGCGCCGCGCTCCTGCTCCCGCCCGAGGCGACGCGCGAGCTCCACCATCTGCGGGTCGTGGGTGGCCACCATCGGGTAGCAGGCCGAGGCCATCAGCCGGGTCAGGTCGCCGCGGTAGGCCTCGTCCACCTCGGCCTTGCGCTGGTGGGCGACCGAGACCGGCTCCTTGTAGGCACCCTTGACCAGGCGGATCCGGACCGGGTCGGCGGCGAGGTCGGCGATGTCGCCCGCGGTGCGCTTCAGGTTCGACTGCAGCACGGTGCCGGTGCGCGGGAACTCGGCGCGCAGCTCGTTGCCGATCGCCAGGGTCGAGTCGACGGTGGTGTGGTCCTCCATGTCGAGGGTGACCATGGTGCCGGCCGCGTCCGCGGCGACGCAGATGTCGTGGGCGAGGTCGAGGGCGACGCGGTGGCCGTCGCCGGGCAGCGCCTGGCCGAGGGCCGAGAGCTTCACCGAGACCTCGGTGCCGGTGCCGGCGCCGGTCTGCCCGAGCGCGCCGAGCAGGGTGACGTACTGGTCGCGGGTGCGACGCGCGCCGGCGATGTCGGAGACGCCCTCGCCGAGGATGTCGAGGCTCGTCGCGAGGCCGCGCCCGCTGACGCCGCGGGCGACCTCCAGGGCGGCATCCTGGTCGGCGCCGGCGACGAACCGGTCGACGACCTTCCTGGTGACGGGGATCGCCTCGACGGCCCGACGGGCCCGGTCGCTGCGGGACGCCCGGTTCAAAACGTTGCTCAGCACTGCACACACTCCTTCGCTTCGAGCAGAGCGTAAGATCGGCGGCCGTCGGCGTCGTACTGACAGATGCACGACATCCAGGCCCCGAAAGTGGATCAAATGACAACGGTCGCCGGTCAGCTCGAGACGCTCGTGGCGGACATGGCCGCGCTCCTCGGCGGCCCCTGCGTCCTCGAGGACGCGGACTTCAACCTGATCACCTACGCGGCGCAGGGCGAGGTGGACGCCGTGCGGCAGCGCTCCATCCTCGAGCGCCGGACCAGCCCCGAGATCCGCGACTGGTTCCACGGCCACGGCATCCGGACCGCCGAGCAGCCCGTTCGCACCCCCGCCGACGAGGCCCTCCAGATCAGCCCGCGGCTCTGCGTGCCGGCCCGCCACCAGGGCCGGACCTACGGGTACTTCTGGCTCATCGACCCCGACGGGCGCGTGGACGAGTCGCTGTGGCCGGACGCGATGCTGATCGCCGACACGGCCGGGGTCCTGCTCAGCCAGGCGGGACGCCGGCAGGCCCGGATCGAGGCGCACCTCGCCGACCTGCTGGGCTTCGACGGGGCCGACACGCGGCAGGCGGCACGCGGACTCTCCGCGCTCACCGGCCTCGACCTGGAGGCCCCTGTGCGCTGCGTCCTCGTCGCCGGCCCGGCCCGCTCGCTGGAGGTGGCGGCCCGGCGTGCCCGGCCGGGCATCGTCTGGGCCGAGCACGCCGGCCCCGACCGGCTGGTCATCGCCCCCGGGGCCCGGGTGCCGGACCCGGCGCCCTCCGACGACCTGCTCGCGCTGCTCTCCACGCCCGGCCCCGGCGGGCAGGCGCTGGCCACCTCCCTGCGCCTCGGGGTCGGCCCGATCGTGCCGGGCCTGGCCCGGCTGCCGGACAGCTGGGCCGCCGCGCGCACGGCGCTGCGCGTGGCCCAGCGCCGCGCGCACGACCTGCCCGGCGGCTCCGCGGCAGCCCGGTGGGACGACCTCGGCGCGCTGCAGCTGCTCCAGGTGCTGGGCTCGGATGACCTGCGCCGCACGGTGCTCTCCGGCCGGCCCGGCGCCTTCGCGCTCGACGGGGACCCCGTCCTCGTCCGGACGGCACGCACCTACCTCGACGAGGCGTGCTCCCCGGGGCGCACGTCGGCAGCCCTGACCATCCACCGCCAGACGCTCTACCACCGGCTGCGCCAGATCGAGGCGGCCGCCGGGGTGGACCTGGGCGTGGGGAAGGACCGGATGCGGCTGCACCTCGCCCTCACGTTCCGCGACTACGTCACCACCGGCTGACCGCGGCGTGTGACATCTGGTCGAACCCCGCCCCACTGCTCTCGGACAAACGTCCGTGTTGCGGCGGCGCCGCACCTCCTAGCGTGAGGACTGGACGCGTGCGGCTTCCGGGCGCGCGCCGTGAACCGTAGGAGGACCCCTTGGACGCCATCACCCAGACCCCCGCGCCGGTCAACGAGCCGACCCTCACCTACGCGCCCGGCACGGCCGAGCGTGACGCGCTGCGCGCCGAGCTGGCGCTGCAGGAGTCGAAGCAGGTCGCGTTCACCGCCGCGATCGGCGGCGAGCGCCGGATGGGCGGCGGCGAGCCGATCGAGGTCGTCCAGCCGCACGACCACCGGCACGTCCTGGGCGTCCTGAACAACTCCACCAAGGCCGACGCCGAGGACGCGATCGCGGCGGCCCTCGCCGCCGCCCCGGCCTGGCGAGACCTCTCGGTCGACGACCGCGCCGCGATCTTCCTCAAGGCCGCCGACCTCGCCGCCGGCCCGTGGCGCCAGCGCCTCAACGCCGCGACCATGCTCGGCCAGTCGAAGACCGCCGTCCAGGCCGAGATCGACTCCGCCTGCGAGCTCATCGACTTCTGGCGCTTCAACGCCCACTACGCCAAGCAGATCACCGGCGAGCAGCCGATCGCGAACAGCCCCGGCGTCTGGAACCGCAGCGACCACCGCCCGCTCGAGGGCTTCGTCTACGCGATCACGCCGTTCAACTTCACCGCCATCGCCGGCAACCTGCCCACCGCCCCGGCGCTGATGGGCAACGTCGTGGTCTGGAAGCCCAGCCCGACCCAGCAGGCCTCGGCGCACCTCGTGATGGCGCTGCTCGAGGAGGCCGGGCTCCCGGCGGGCGTGATCAACATGCTCCCCGGCGACGGCCTGGACGTCTCGGAGGTGGCGCTGTTCCACCCCGACCTGGCCGGCATCCACTTCACCGGCTCCACCGCCACCTTCCAGCACCTGTGGAGGACGGTCGGCGAGAACATCGCCTCCTACCGGACCTACCCGCGACTGGTCGGCGAGACCGGCGGCAAGGACTTCGTGCTGGCCCACCCGTCGGCCGACGCCGACGTGCTGCGCGTGGCGCTCATCCGCGGCGCCTTCGAGTTCCAGGGCCAGAAGTGCTCCGCCGCCTCGCGCGCCTACGTGCCGCGCAGCCTGTGGGACGTCATCCGCGACGACCTCGTCGCCGAGGTCGAGGGCCTGACCATGGGCGACGTCACCGACCTGTCCAACTTCATGGGCGCCGTCATCGACGACCGGGCGTTCGCCCGCCTGCGCACCGCCATCGAGCGGGCCGAGGGTGCCGCACACCTCGAGGTCGTCGCCGGCGGCCAGACCGACGACTCGGTCGGCTACTTCGTCCGGCCGACCGTCGTGGTCAGCGAGGACCCGACCGACGAGATCTTCGCGACCGAGTACTTCGGCCCGCTGCTCGCGATCCACGTCTACGACGACGCCGACTACCACCAGGTGCTGCGCCAGATGGAGTCCTTCTCCGCCTACGCGCTGACCGGCTCGATCCTGGCCCAGGACCGCGCGGTCGTGGCCGAGGCGACGCACCTGCTGCGCTTCGCCGCGGGCAACTTCTACGTCAACGACAAGCCGACCGGCGCCGTCGTCGGCCAGCAGCCCTTCGGTGGCTCCCGGGCCTCGGGCACCAACGACAAGGCCGGCTCGCCGGCCAACCTCCTGCGCTGGACCTCGCCGCGGTCCATCAAGGAGACCTTCGTGCCGCCGACCTCGGTGGCCTACCCGCACATGGCGGCCGAGGCCTGATCGGCTGAGCATCCGGGCTGCGGGACACCGGGACCAGCGGCACCGCGCCACCAGCGCGACGCCGCCCCGGGTAGCGCGGGCGGGGACCGGATCCGGTCCCCGCCCGCTTCCCTTCTCAGGCGCGCGGTGGGGTCACGCCTGCAGGTCGATCTGGAAGCCGAGGCTGGTCTGCAGCGACGCGGCCAGCTCGGACAGGTCGACGTCGTGCTGCTCCAGCAGCTCGGTCAGGCTGGTGCCGGAGCGCAGCTCGTCGAGGAGGTCCGCCTCGTCCATCTCCAGCAGGTCGGCGATCGCCGAGAGCGTCTCCTCCTGGTCGGTGGTCATGGTGCCCCCGAGGGCGCCGGTCGCACCGCCCGGCGGGGGCGGCGGGGGCCCGGCCGGACCGCCCGGACCGGCGACACCGGTCTGCTCCGCGATCGAGGCGACCAGCTGGTCGAGGTGGGGGTCGGACCGGAGCTCGGCCGGCGCCCCGTCCTTCAGGGCCTGCAGCAGGTCCTCGGTGGAGACGCCCTTCTCCGCGGCGATGTCGGCGAGGCTGGTGCCGTCGGCGACCGCGGCGGCGAGGTCCTCGGCGGACTCGCCGAGCAGGGACGCGACGGCCTGGAAGTGGCCCGGGACCCGCGACTGCTGGGCCTGCGTGGCGCTGGTGACGGAGAGCGACGACAACGCGCTCCCGATCGAGTTGATGGTCATGCCCCCGCCTTCGGCGTACCGGGCCGCGAGCTGACCGTCCCCGGTCCGACTCACAGGTGGACCGCCGGGTTCACAGCCTCCTGCCAGCCGGGGGACAGGAGGGACGGCCACGGGCCCGATCGCTACCGGAGCGCCCCCGAGTCGTGGGACGGTGAACCCGCGCGACCACGACCCCGGGAGGACCCGTGAGCACCGACCCCACCGACGCCCCGCGTGCGCCGCTCGGGGTCACCTGGGTCGGCCACGCGACCGTGACGCTCGACCTGCACGGAGCACGGGTGCTGATCGACCCGCTGCTCAAGCGCCACAACGGGCCGCTGCGCCGTCGCTTCCCGATGCCCAGCCCCGAGGTCTACCGCGGCACCGACGCGATCCTGATCTCCCACCTCCACCACGACCACGCCGAGCTTCCCTCGCTGCGCCTGCTGCCCGGCGTCCCCGTCCTCACCGCGCCCGAGAACGCCGCCTGGGTACGCCGGCAGGGACTGCGCGGCGTCGACCTGGGCGAGGACTGGGTGCCGGTCGGAACGGGCGACGTCGTGGTCCGGCTGGCGCCGGCGGTGCACGGTCACCGGCCGATGCCGCACCGCCCCAACGCCGCGAACAGCCACCTGATCAAGAGCCGGGACTGGCGGATCTGGGCGGTGGGGGACACCGAGCTCTTCGACGAGATGCGCCTCGTGCCGCACCAGCTGGGCGGCGCGCCCGACCTGGTGCTGGTCCCGATCGCCGGCTGGGGGCCGCGACTCTCCGGCGGCCACCTCGACCCCGAGCAGGCGGCCGAGGTCTGCGCGAGGACGCGCGCCTCCCGGGCGCTCGCGGTGCACTGGGGCACGCTGCACCCGCCGATCATCCACCGCGGCACCGCGCCGTGGATCGACCGGCCGCACCCGGCGTTCGCGCGGGCGCTCGAGCGGATCGCGCCGGAGTGCGAGCTGATCGACCTGAGGCCGGGGGAGTCCACCGTGGTCGAGTGACCGCGCGCGGGCCCGCCGCTGCCGCGCCCTACGGCCGGCGCCGCGCCAGCCGGCGCATCCGGACCAGTACCGACGAGACGTGGGCCTCCGCCGCGACACCGGCGGCCTCCGCGTCACCGGCCGCGATCGCGTCGACGATGCGCCGGTGCTCGAGCAGCGCGATCCTGCGGTTCTCGTCGTCCTCCCACAGGCCCGAGTTGTACAGGTGGGCCTTCGTGTCGAGGCGGTGCAGCGCGTCGCTCAGCGTCGGGTTCCCGGCCAGGTCGCGGACCGCCGTGTGGAACTCGAGGTCGAGGCGGGCGTCGACCAGCCCGTCCGCCGCCGAGCCCAGCAGCGCCTCCTGCTCCTCCAGCAGTCGCCGCAGCTGGGCGATCTGCTCGCCGTCGGCCCGCCGCGTCGCCTCCCGCGCGGCGAGGCCGTCGAGCAGCTCGCGCACCGTCATCACGTCCGCGATGGTCTCTTCGTCGACCTCGGCGACGCGTGCGCCCGCGTGGGCCACGTGGACGGCCAGGCCGTCGGCGATCAACCGCTGGACCGACTCGCGGACCGGGCTGCGGCTGACGTCGAGCCGGGCCGCCAACGCCGGCACGCTGAGCGGCGCGCCGGGCTGCAGGTCGCCGGTGAAGATGAGGTCGACCAGGCGCGCGTACACGGCGTCGCCCAGCAGCTCGGTTCCGTTGGCCAACGGTCGCCCCCTCAGGTCCGCGACCCCGGTCGGCCGGTCCCCGCGCGGGGACCGGCCGGCCGGGCGTCGTTCCGGTGACTGTGTCGTCACGCGCGCGGTCCAGAGTAGTTGGCCGTGACCCGGCGCTGGAGGTACTCGTCGGCGGTCATCGGCGGGTACGTGCCCTGCGGCGTGGTGATCACGACGTCCCGGTTCGCCTGGGCGAAGAACGGGATCGAGTACCGCGGACCGGTGTACTCGCCCGCGCCCGGGACGCGCACCCGGTGGAAGTTCGACAGCAGCTGGTCGTCGCTCCACCGCATCAGCATGTCGCCGATGTTGCAGGTGATCGCGTCGTCGCTGGGCGTCACCGGCGTCCACTCCTGCGCGTCGGCCTCCCGGCCGGGGCAGACCTGGAGCCCGCCCTGACCGTCGCGCTGGAAGAGCAGCGTGAGGCAGTCGAAGTCCGTGTGCGCGCCGGCCCGCCACGTGCCCGGCCGGCCGCGGAGCTCCTCGGGGAGCGCGTAGTAGTGGATCAGCCGCAGCGTCGACTGGTACTGGTCGCTGGCGGGGTCGTGCGCCTCCGCGAAGAAGTCGCGCTCGAACCCGAGACGGTCGGCGAAGCAGGAGAGCACGCGCATCGCGAGGCTCCAGCACTCCGCCTCGAAGTCGAGCATGAACTCGCGGAACCCGGCCAGCTCCTCGTCGCCGGGCCACAGGTCGGCCATGTGCGGCCGGGTGATCTGGAACGACTCCTTCTGGTCGGGGACCCCGACCGACGGGCGCACCTGGCTGGAGTACTCCCAGCCCGCGTTGTCGGCCTTGCGCAGCGGCAGGCGCTCCTTCGACTCGGTGGGCAGGTCGAAGAACCGCGCCGACCACGCGAAGGCCCGGTCGACCTTCTCCTGGTCGATGCCGTGGTCGACGATCTGGAAGAAGCCGATCTCGGTGGCGGCCGTCCAGAGCGCCTCCGTGATCTCCTCGCGGCGCGCGTCGAAGTCGGCGAGGCTGATCTGCGGGATCGACCGGTCCGACCGCTCGGTCCCGACCTGGCCCATCCGGGCCTCCTTGTCGAGCTCGGCGAGGCCGTACGGCGTGGGTGCCTTCGTCATGGGTGGTTCCTCTCGTGCTGCCCGCTCATGGGCGGGCGTGCCCCGGGACGCGAATCGCCTGGGCAGGTCTGGGTGGGTGGGCGCGAGTCGGCAGAAACTTTCTGCCGACTCGCGGGGTCAGTGGCGGTCTCCGGAGCTGTGCCAGCGGCCGACCAGCAGGGACGAGAGCGCCACCGAGGCGGCGAAGACCAGCAGGCCGAAGAGGGCGGCCAGTCCGATCGCCGCGATGAGGTCCTCGCTCCGCAGCTGCGCGCGGTAGGTGTTGATGAGGGTGCCGATCCCCGCCTGGCCCTGGGCGAAGAACATGTCGCCGATGATCGCGCCGATCACGACCTGGCCGGACGCGATCCGGAGCCCGGTGAGGATCGAGGGCGCCGCCGCGGGCAGCTCGAGGCGGACCAGCCGCTGCGCGGTGGACGCCCGGCCGAGCACGAAGAGCTCGCGCAGGCCGCGGTCGATCGACCGGAAGCCGAAGTGGGTGTTGGTGATGATCGGGAAGAGCGCGATCATCACGCAGACCACGATCCGCGCGGTGACGCTGAAGCCGAACCAGAGCCCGATCAGCGGCACGATGGCGAGCACCGGGATCACCTGCAGCAGCACGGCGTAGGGGTAGACGACGCGCTCGAGCCACCGGGCCTGGGCCATCAGTGCGCCCACCGCGACTCCGATCGTCGTCGCCAGCACGAAGCCGATCCCCGCCACCTGGGCGGTGATCCACAGCGCCTCCAGCATCGGTCGCAGGTGCGCCGGGTCCGAGACGGACAGCTGCCACACCTGGTGCGGCGGGGGCAGCAGGAACCGGCGGTCCTCGGCGAGGACGAGGTAGCTCACGCCGTACCAGGCGAGGAGGCCGCCGGCGAGGGCGAGCACCGGGACCAGCGCGCCGCGCAGCGAGCGCAGCGCGAGCCGACCGACGTGGAGGGTGAGGCGGGGCGCGAGGGCGCGCGGCGCCGCGCCGCTGACGGGCACGCTGCTCACTGCTCCCCCCGGAGGAGCTCCGAGACGGCCTGGACCTGGGCCACGTAGGCGGGGTCGAAGCGCAGCTCGGGGCCGCGGGGTCGGGGGATGTCGATGTCGACGACCGCGCGCACCCGACCCGGGCGCGGCGCCATCACGACGACGCGGTCCGCGAGGAGGACCGCCTCGGAGACCGAGTGGGTCACGAACAGGGCGGTGAACCCCTCGCGGTCGTAGAGGTCGAGGAGCTGCAGCTGCATCTCCTGGCGGGTCAGCTCGTCGAGCGCGCCGAACGGCTCGTCGAGCAGCATCACCTCCGGCTGCAGCGCGAGGGCACGTGCCAGCGACACGCGCATCCGCATGCCGCCCGAGAGCGCACGGGGCAGGTGGTCGCCGAAGCCGCCGAGCCCGACCGCCTCGACCGCGTGGTCGACGCGCTGCCGGCGCACCGCCTTGGGGAGCCGCGCGAGGTCGGTCAGCAGGCCGACGTTGCGGCGCACCGACGCCCACGGGAGCAGCGTCGCCTCCTGGAAGATGAAGCCGACCGAGCGGGTCCCGACGGCCACCGATCCGGTCGTCGGCCGCTCCAGGCCGGCGGCGAGCCGCAGCAGCGTGGACTTGCCGCAGCCCGACGGACCGACGATGGCGACGAACTCGCCCTCCCGGACCGGCAGCGTGACGTCCTCCAGGGCGACCGTGCCGTTCGGGTAGGTCAGGCCGGTCTCGTGGAACGCGACCTGCAGCCCGTGCGTCAGGTGCCGGGCGTCCACGTCTCCCATCGTGTCGACGAGAGGTGCTGTCCGGGTCATGTCGCTCCGTTCGATGGAAGGCAATACGTCGTTCCCTGCGGACCCAAATCTGCCGATTGCATGTAGATCGACGCAAGCGACGCCGTGTGAAGACTTTGTTACATGCACTCGTAACACTTGCTCCCGGCCGGGGGCGTCGGTCAGGGTTCCGGGCAGCCGCCTCCTCCGAGGTCCCACCACAGGAAGTAGATCGATGACCAGCACCCGCCGTACCCGCTCCCGCGCCGCCTCCGTCGCGGCCGCCGCGGTCCTCCTCACCGGACTCAGCGCCTGCTCGCTCGGCTCCGACACCGAGGCCACCGACGCTGCCGCCGCCGACCTCGACCAGGCGGCGGGGGAGACCCGGCTCGACGACGTGTGCGGCACCGAGCTGACGGTCCAGCTGCAGTGGCAGCCGCAGTCCGACATGGGTGCGCTGTTCGCGCTGCTGGGTCCGGACCACCGGTTCGACCCGGCCACGAAGTCGGTCACCGCGACCCTGGTCAGCGAGGGCGAGGACACCGGCACCGAGCTCACCCTGCGCGCCGGCGGACCCGCCATCGGCTTCCAGTCCGTGCCCTCGCAGATGTACGTCGACGACACCATCGACCTCGGCCTGGTGCACACCGACATGATGATCGCCGCCTCCGGCGACCAGCCCGTCGTCGGCGTCACGCCGCTGCTGACCCACACGCCGGCGATGCTGATGTGGGACCCCGCCACGTACGGCGACGACTTCGACATCACCCAGATCGCCGACACCGGTGCCACCGTCGTCGTCTCCGGCGAGCAGGCCTACCCGGCGTGGCTGGTCGCGCAGGGCTACGCGACCCAGAAGCAGATCGACCCCAGCTACGACGGCAACCCGGCCCGGTTCGTCGGCGACACCAGCATCGTCCAGCAGGGCTTCGCGAACTCCGAGCCCTACACCTACGAGAACGAGATCTCGGCCTGGGGCAAGCCGGTGGGCTACCAGCTGCTCAAGGACGCCGGCTACGACCCGTACGCCTCCAACCTCTCCGTCCGCGCCGACGAGCTGGACGAGATGGCCCCCTGCCTGGAGCGCCTGGTGCCGATGGTGCAGCGGGCCGGCGCGGCCTACATCTCCGACCCCGGGGCGACCAACGACGTCATCGTCGAGATGATCGCCTCGGACGACTCCTACTTCCCCTACAGCGACGGAGAGGCCGCCTACAGCGCCCAGCTGCTCGCCGACGAGGGGCTGATCGCCGAGGAGGGCGGCGTCGTCGGCGGCTACGACCAGGCCCGCCTGACCGCGTTCGTCGACGAGGTCGCGCCGATGATCCGCGAGCAGGGCAACAAGGTCCCCGACACGCTGAGCGCCGACGACCTGTTCACCGACCGCTTCGTCGACGACACGGTCGGCATGCCGTGACCGAGCCCGACCTCGGCCGACCGTCGCTGGGCGTGAGCGCGCCCGGCGGCGGCCGGCCGGCCGCGATCACCGACGTCACCGTCTGGACGGGCACCGGATGGCGGGAGCGCTGCGACGTGGTGCTGGCCGACGGCGTCGTCACCGACCTCCGCGACCACCGGCCCGGCGCCGCCTGGGCCGGCGAGGCCCTCGACGGCTCCGGCGGCCACCTCGTCCCCGGGTTCACCAACACCCACACGCATCTCCAGCAGTCCCTGTGCCGCGGGGTGGGGGAGGGGCAGCCGCTGCTGGCCTGGCTGCTCACCGTCGGCGAGGGGATGAAGGCGGTCACGCCGCGGCGCGCGTACGTCGCCGCCGTCGCCGCCGCACTCGAGGGGCTGCTCAGCGGGACCACCACGCTGGTCGAGCACGCCTGGCCCCACCGCGACGACGCCGTCGGCCGTGCGGTGCAGGAGGCGCTGGACCTGGTCGGCGTCCGGGCCGTGCTCGGCATCGGGGTGGCCGACCGCCCCGACCCGACCCGCAGGTGGGGGTTCGAGCCGAGCCTGATGAAACCCCTCGACGAGGTGTTCGCCGGCGTCGACGAGCTCGGGCGCCGTACGGCCGGCGGGCGGCTGACGCCGGCGCTGGCCGTGCCGAACCCGCGCTCGCTGACGCCCGACGGGATGAAGCGGGTCCGGGCGTTCGCCGAGGAGCGCGGGCTGACCGCGATGATCCACCTGGCCGAGACCGGCACCGACGACGCGATGTGCCGCGAGCACGCCGGCGTCGGCGCCGTCGAGCTGCTCGCGCAGTCCGACTTCCTGTGGGACCGGCTGCTGGCGGTGCACTGCGTCGAGGTCGACGACGCGATGATCGCGGCGCTGGCGGCCCACGACGTCGCCGTCGCCTGGAACCCGGTGTCGAACATGCGGCTCGGCTCGGGCGTCGCCCCGGTGGAGAAGATGCTCGCGGCCGGGGTGCGCGTCGGGATCGGCGTCGACGGAGCGGCGTCGAACGACCGGCAGGACATGCTCGAGACGCTGCGCGCGGGTGCCTACGTCCAGCGGGCGACGGACCGGCGCGCCGACATGTTCGGGCACGCCGAGATGCTGGCACTGGCCTGCGACGGGGCGGCCGCGACCCTCGGGCAGCGGGTGGGGGCGGCGGCGCCGGGCGGCGTCGGCGTGGGTCGTCCGGCCGACCTGACGCTGGTCCGGTTCGGCCGGGACTTCGCCTGCCTGCCCGTGACCGACCCCGGCGCGTCCCTGCTGACGACCGGCACGCCGCGGATCGTGGACACGGTGCTGGTCGACGGCGAGGTCGTCGTGGCGGACGGGCGCTCCACGCGGGTCGACGTCGAGGCGCTGACCCGCGAGCTCGCCGCGCTGCCGCCGGGCTGAGCCGGGCCGAGCAGGTCTGAGCAGGTCTGAGCAGGTCTGCGCGGGGTCTCAGACGCCGAAGGCGCGCGGGTAGGCGATCGCGCCGCGAGGCGCCGGGCGGGACGGGTCGAGGCGCAACGCCATGAACGCCTCGTCCGGCACCTCGAAGGGGGCCGTGACACCCAGGCCCGAGGCCGGGGCGAAGCCGAAGCGCGGGTAGTAGTCGGCGTGGCCGAGCACCACCACGAGGTTCTCGCCCCGGTCGCGCGCGGCGGCCAGCGCGCCGTCGATCGCGGCGGAGCCCGCGCCGCCGCGCTGCCACCCCGGGAGCACCGCGCACGGCGCCAGCGCCAGCGCGGGCTCCCCGCCGACGGTGCACCGGGTGAGCAGCGCGTGACCCACCACCTGGCCGTCGGGCGTCTCGCTCACCCAGGAGAGGCCGTCCACCCAGGCGTCCGGGTCCTCCCGCAACGCCTCGACCAGGTCCGCCTCGGCCTCGGTCGGGAACGCCGCGACGTTGACCTCGCGGATCGGCTCGACGTCGTCCGGGCGCTCGGGGTGGGCGATCCATGCGGTGGCCATGCCCGCAGTCGAGCAGGAACCGGCCCCGCGGGCAACCTGCCCGCGCGGCGCTCCCGCGGCCGTCAGGTCAGGCTGGCCCAGAGCAGGGCGTTGTCCACGGCCTGCCAGCACTTCGCGCAGCCGATCACCGTCAGCGTGGCGACGACGGTCCAGCTGTAGAGGCCGGTCGGGCGGCCGACGTTCACCCAGCACAGCGCCGCGCAGACCAACGACGCGGCGAGCACGTAGCCGAGGACGCCGAGCACGGCCATGCCCGCCGCGGCCACCGGGTTGCCCTCCTCGGAGACACCCGAGGACATCATCGCCAGCGTCGTCCAGGCGTCCCCGAGGGTGCCGGCGAGCCAGACGCCGACGACGGCCGCCACCGGCACCGAGCGGTGCACCCGACGCAGCGAGGCGGGTGCCGTCCGCACCAGCGTGACCAGCTCCCGGCGCAGCTCCGCGAGCGCCGGCGTTGCGGTCGACCCGAAGGCGGCGATCCGTGTGCTCACCCGCCCCACCCTGCGCGGCGGCCGGGCCGGACGCATCGCCCCGATGGGGTAGCGGCCGCGCGCCCCGACGTACTCTCCCCGGGTGAGTCCCGAGGAACGGCGTCGCCCGGACGTGACGGAGACCGAGCTCGTCGGCGGCATCGAGAAGCGGGCGCTGGTGATCGCCGTCTACGACCCGACCTGGCCCGAGCGCTACGCGCTGCACCGGGAGCGGATCGCGGGTGCCGTCGGCACGGTCGCCGTGACGATCGAGCACATCGGGTCGACCTCCGTGCCGGGACTGGGCGCGAAACCGATCATCGACATCCTCCTCGTGGTGCCGGACATCACCGCGGAGGAGGACTACCTGGACCAGCTGCTCACGGCCGGGTACGCGCTGCGGGTCCGCGAGCCGGGACACCGGCTGGTCCGGACGCCGGAGCGCGACGTCAACCTGCACGTGCTGGAGGACGGCGACCCGGCGGCGGGGGAGTACCTGCTGCTGCGCGACCGGCTGCGCTCCGACGCCGGGGACCGCGCCCTCTACGAACGCACCAAGCGCGAGCTGGTCACCCGCGACTGGCCCGACACGAACGCGTACGCCGACGCGAAGTCCGACGTGATCGCGGCGATCAAGGAGCGGGCCCGACGGTCCGGTCAGCCGGGCTGACTCACCGCTCGCCCTCCAGCACCGCGAGGTCGCGCACGGCGTACCGGTGGTGCTCGGCCTCCTCCTTGAGGATCACCGTGAGGCAGCGCCGGACGACGTAGCGCAGGTCGGGGTAGTTGTCGGCGGGCTTGCGGGCGCACACCCGGTCGAGCTCCGCCTCGGTCAGCGCGTCCACCGTCCGCCGCATCGTGGCCATCCGGCGCACCCGCAGCGCCAGCACCTCGTCGAGGGTCGGCGCCGCTTCGAGCGTCAGCCCGAGCGCCGCCGCGTCCTCGTCCGGCGTGCCGCCGGCGGGGTAGCCGAGCGGGTGGTGGGGCGCGTCCTCCTCCAGCACGGCGTTGCCGAGCCAGGCGTCCGAGGCGAAGAGCAGGTGGCGGTGGGTCTCCACGAACGACCACTCGCCGTCGACCCGCGCGTGCAGGGCGGGCTCGCCCAGCCGCCAGGCGCGCTCGAGCGTGGCCGCCCACGCCGCCTCGATCGCGTCCCAGGCCGCGCGGTAGTCCGCGGGGGAGTCGGCCTCCCGCGCGAGCACGCGGATGGGGTGCGCGCGGTCCAGCTCGCGCTCCACGTACGCCGTCACGTCAACGTCGTTGACCACGACCCGCTCGAAGTCGCCGCCGAGCGAGACGGTGCCGCCGTAGCAGTCGACGATCTTGAGCCCGCTGACCTCGCAGTCGCGGATCTCCAGGCCGCCGAGGTCGCACAGGTGGATGCGGGCGTCGCGGAGCCGGTCGCTGTCGGTGTACTCCGTGGCCATGCGCCCAGTGTCGCGCTCGGGTGGGTCCTACGCGTCGATGGAGCTCATGTCGCCGTACCTCGCGCCGGCGACCGCGCCGCGCGGCACCGCCGCCTCGATCGCCGCGAGGTCGTCCGGGGTGAGCGCGACGTCGGCCGCCCCGGCGTTCTCCTCGAGGTAGGCGACGCGCCGGGTGCCGGGGATCGGCACCACGTCGTCGCCCTGGGCCAGCACCCACGCCAGCGCCAGCTGGCCCGGGGTGCAGGACTTCTCGTCCGCCAGCTCGCGGACCCGTGCGACCAGCGCGAGGTTGGCGGTGAGGTTGTCGCCCAGGAAGCGCGGGAAGTACGCCGAGGAGCGGCGGTCGCCCTCCGCCTCCGGGGTGCTGGCGATGGCTCCGGTCAGGAGCCCGCGGCCCAGGGGCGAGTACGGCACCAGCCCGATGCCGAGCTCGCGCAGGGTCGGCAGGATCTCGTCCTCGAGGTCCCGGGTGAACAGGGAGTACTCGGTCTGCAGCGCCGTGATCGGGTGGACGGCGTGCGCACGGCGGATCGTCTGCGGCGACGCCTCGGAGAGGCCGAGGTGGCGTACCTTGCCCGCCGCGACCAGCTCCTTCATCGCGCCGACGGTCTCCTCGATCGGAACCGTCTGGTCGACGCGGTGCTGGTAGTAGAGATCGAGGTGGTCGACCCCGAGCCGCTCCAGCGAGGCGTCGCAGGCCCGCCGGACGTAGTCGGGGCTGCCGTTGATGCCGAGCCGGGTGCCGTCGGGGAGCCGCTCGTTGCCGAACTTCGTGGCCAGCTGCACCTCGTCGCGGCGGCCGGCGATCGCCTTGCCGACGAGCCGCTCGTTGGTGAAGGGCCCGTACATGTCGGCGGTGTCGATGAAGGTCACGCCGAGGTCCAGAGCGCGGCGGATCGTGGCGATGCCGCCGGCCTCGTCCGGCGATCCGTAGAACTCCGACATGCCCATGCAGCCGAGGCCGAGCGCGGAGACGGTGAGCGGGGCGGAGGTGCCGAGCGTGCGGGTGGGAATCGTCATGCCCACCAGCCAACTCCCTGGAGCGCGCTCCAGGTCAACCCCTGGGCCGACGCCGATCCGCGGATCCTCACGCGGACCGCGGCACCCGCGCGAGCCGGTCCTCGTAGATGCCGATCTTGTGGTCGATGGCGCCCAGGTGCGCGGTCACCTCGGCGAGCCGCCGCAGCACGACCTCCCGGTGCCCGCGCAGCAGCGCCAGGCGCTCCTCCTCGTTGCCGTCGCCGGCGCGGACGAGCTCGGCGTAGCGCCGGACGTCGCGGATCGGCATCCCGGTCGACCGCAGCCGCGTGACCAGCTCGACCCAGCGCAGATCGGTCGCGTCGTAGCGGCGGTGGCCGCTGGGGGAGCGGGGGACCGGGCGCAGCATCAGCCCGTCCTTCTCGTAGTAGCGCAGCGTGTCGACGGAGAGGCCGGCGGCCTCCGCGGCCTCGGCGATGGGCAGTCCCGTGGTGGTCACACCCCCAGCATCACTCCTGGAGTGCGCTCCAGGTCAAGGTGGCGTGACGCGTTGGCGCGGAGATCCATACCACTTTGGGATTCATTTCGGTATACTGGCGGCGTGACCACTCAGATCGCCGTCCGGCTTCCCGACGCGATGGTGCAGTTCCTCGACGGCGCCGTCGCGACCGGGCGTGCGACGAGCCGCGCAGCCGTCGTCGCCGCCGCGCTGGAACGCGAGATGCGGGCACAGGCCGCGCAGCGCGACGCCGAGATCCTGGCGGCCGACGGCCCGGCGGACGACCTCGACGACCTCGTCGACTGGTCCGTGGCCCACGCGCCGCTCGACGACTGAGTCGCACGGATGCGGGAGATCTGCCTGGCGCGCCTGGACAGGACCCGTCCCGTCCTCGTGCTCACGCGCGAGGCGGCCCGCGCAGCGATGACGAAGGTGACCGTCGCGCCGATCACCTCGACGATCAAGGGGCTGTCCGGCGAGGTGCCCGTCGGGCGCGCCAACGGGCTCGACCACGCCGGCGCCGTCTCGCTCGACAACGTCGTGACGATCCCGGCGGCCCTGCTCGGGCGCACGATCGGCTTCCTCGGCGCCGATCAGGAACGGGAGCTCGCGCGCGCCATCACGCTGGCCTACGACCTCGAGGTGCCGTTGCTCGGCGACTGAGCAGCTCCCACTGACAGACCCACCCACATAGCCGATAAGTGACATTATGTCATTCTGTCTCGACAGGAGCGCCCAGCGACGTCCTCGACCACTCCCCAGGACGGCGGCACCGAATCACACCGGTGTCATCGCTCAGGGGCGCTCCAGGAGCAGCTGCCAGGCCACGCCGATCCGGTTGTACGGCGCACGCCCGCTCAGGTCGAGCTCCAGCGCCAGCAGCTCGTCGAACCACCCCGCGTCGTACTTGGCCGTGTCGTCCACCAGCAGGTCGTTGGCGATCCGGTGACCGTGCAGCGCCACCGGCGTCAGGCCGGCCGCGCGCGCCTCGGCCTCCGCGTCGTCGACCTCGATCTTGCGGGTGTCGGTGCCGAACGTCACGGTCTCCATGCGGTCGGCGTGCAGCTCCGCGCGCGCAGCGGCCGGCCCCTCGGTCACCAGGCGGCGCAGCACGCGCCCGGCCGGGTTGGCGTCCATCAGCGACAGCAGTCCCCCGGGACGCACGCGGGCGGCCAGGGCCGCGACGTCGTCCGTGCCCGCGGGTCGGTAGCGCAGCACAAAATGACATAACACGACGTCCCACGCGCCCTCGGGCAGGTCGTCGAGGCCGCCGTGCACCGTCTCGACCTGCACGCCGGCCTCGGCCGCCCGGCGCCGGGCCTCCGCCAGCCAGCCCGCCGACGGGTCGACGATCGTGACCCGGTGACCGGCCGCCGCCAGCGGCAGCGCGTCCTGGCCGTCCCCACCTCCGACGTCGAGGACCCGGAGCCGGTCCCCCAGCGCCTCGCACCGGCGGCGCAGCACCTCGCCGACGACGGCGTACCGGATGCGCGCCCACGGCGTCGCCGTGTACTCGCGCCACGCGTCCAGCTGGGCGTCGAAGATCTCGCTCACGGCACCAGCCTGCCCCATCACCGCTCGCTCACGCGGCCGGCCTCGACCCGCAGCTCGCGGGTGGTCCGCACCGCCTCCAGCATCCTGCGGTCGTGCGTGACCAGCAGCAGCGTGCCCGGGTAGCCGGCCAGCGCCGCCTCCAGCTGCTCGATCGCGGGCACGTCGAGGTGGTTGGTCGGCTCGTCCAGCACCAGCAGGTTCACGCCCCTGGCCTGCAGCAGCGCCAGCGCCGCACGGGTCCGCTCCCCCGGCGACAGCGTGGTCGCGGGGCGCAGCACGTGGTCGGACCTGAGCCCGAACTTCGCCAGCAGCGTGCGCACCGGCTCCGGCGCCCAGTCGGGGACCTGGCGCTGGAACGCGTCGACCAGCGGCTCGTCGCTCTCGAAGAGCCGGCGCGCCTGGTCGACCTCGCCGACGACCACGCCCGGCCCCAGGTGGGCCGCCCCCTCGGCGGGCGACAGACGACCCAGCAGCACCGCCAGCAGGGTGGACTTCCCGGCCCCGTTCGGCCCGGTGATCGCGACCTTCTCCGCCCAGCCGATCTCCACCGTGACCGGCCCGAGCGTGAAGTCGCCCCGGTGCACCACGGCCTCCCGCAGCGCCGCGGTGACCGCGCCGGAACGCGGCGCGGCGGCGATGCTCATCCGCAGCTCCCACTCCTTGCGCGGCTCCTCGACGACCTCGAGGCGCTCCAGCGCCCGCTCGGACTGGCGCACCTTGGCGGCCTGCTTCTCGCTCGACTCGGTCCGGAACCGGCGCAGGTTCTTGTCGGGCTCGTCGTTGATGCTGCGCCGGGCGTTGCGCACGCCCTGCGCCGCCCAGCTGCGCTGCGTGCTCGCCCGTGCCTGCAGCGTGGCCACGGTGTCGGCGTACTCGTCGTAGGCCTCGCGCGCGTGCCGCCGCGCGATCTCGCGCTCCTGCAACCAGGCGTCGTAGCCCCCGCCGTAGACGTTGATCGCGCGCTGGTGCAGGTCGAGCTCGACGATGCGGTTGACGGTGCGGGCCAGGAACTCACGGTCGTGGCTGACGATGACCGCCCCTGCTCCGAGGTCGGCGACGAACCGCTCGAGGCGTGCGAGGCCGTCGAGGTCCAGGTCGTTCGTCGGCTCGTCGAGCAGGAACACGTCGTAGCGCGACAGCAGCAGGCTCGCGAGCCCGGCCCGGGCGGCCTGGCCGCCGGAGAGCGCCGACATCGGCTCGTCGAGGTCGATAGCGAGCCCGACGTCCGCGGCGACGGCGGCGGCCCGCTCGTCGAGGTCCGGGGCGCCGAGCGCGAGCCACCGCTCCAACGCCACGGCGTAGGCGTCGTCGGCCCCCGGATCGCCGGCCTCGAGCGCCGCGGTCGCGGCGTCGAACGCGGCCTGGGCGGCGGCGACGCCGGTACGACGCGCGAGGAACCCACGCACGGACTCCCCCGCCCGCCGGTCCACCTCCTGCGGGAGGTAGCCGACGTTCGCCGTCGCCGGCGTCACCACGACGGATCCCTCCTCGGGGCGCAGCTCGCCCGCCAGCGTCCGCAGCAGGGTCGACTTGCCCGCGCCGTTCGGGCCGACCAGCCCGACCACGTCGCGCGGCCCGACCACCAGGTCCAGCCCCGAGAAGAGGGCCGTGGCGCCGTGGCCGGCGGCGAGGCCGGACACCTTGATCGTCGCGCTCACCGGGCATCCCCTCGTCTCGTCGCTCCCCGCGCCGGTGCGAGGCCGACGCCCAGTCTGCCGCGCGCCCGCACGCGGCCGCACCCGGGTTCCGCTGGGCCCGCCGGCCCGGCAGGCTGTGGCGATGAGAGGCGACCTCACCTACTTCCTGACCGCGACCACCATCGCCATCGCCGCCGCGCTGGCCGTGATCCTCGCCGTCCAGCTCGCGGCGCACCTGCTCGCCCGCCGCTGGCCCCTGCTCGATCTCCTCGCGCAGCGGGAGCGGGTGCCCTTCCGCGTCCTGGTCCTCCTGATCGCGCTCAACCCGGTGCTGCAGCACCTGCGCCCGGAGGGGTCGGCGCCCGGCTGGCACCTGGCGGCCATCACCGCCCGCGTCCTGGCCATCGGGGCGGGCGGCTGGTTCCTGACCAGCCTGCTCGTCTTCTTCATCGACCTCGGGCTGCGGCGCAACGAGACCGACGTCGCCCGCTCCGACAACCGGTCCGCGCGCCGCCTGCGCACCCAGGCGCTGATCATGCGACGCCTGGTCTACGTCGCCGGCGCCGTGCTCACCGTCGGGGCAGTGCTGATGAGCTTCCCGCCCGTCTCCCGCTTCGGTGTCAGCGTGCTCGCCTCGGCCGGCGTGATCAGCTTCGTCGCTGGCCTGGCCGCCGGGCCCGTGCTCGGCAACGTCTTCGCCGGGCTCCAGCTCGCGTTCAGCGACGCGATCCGCCTCGACGACGCGGTGATCGTCGAGGGCGAGTGGGGCTGGATCGACGAGCTGACCCTGACCTACGTCGTGGTCCGCCTCTGGGACGAGCGCCGCCTGGTCCTGCCGTCCAGCTACTTCACCACCACCCCGTTCCAGAACTGGACCCGCGAGAGCGCCGAGCTCCTCGGCTCCGTCGAGCTCGACCTCGACTGGCGCGTGGACACCACCGCACTCCGCGCCGAGGTCGACCGGGCGCTGTCCTTCACCGACCTGTGGGACGGGCGGGCCAAGGTCGTGCAGGTGACCGACGCCGTGGGCGGTTGGGTGCGGGTCCGGGTGCTGGTCACCGCGCGCGACGCACCCACCCTCTTCGACCTGCGCTGCCACGTCCGCGAGCACCTGGTCGCCTGGGTCCGCGAGAACCAGGAGCGGGGCATGCCGCGCCAGCGCACCGAGATCGTCACCACGCCGCACTCCCGGATCGGCGCCGTCGCGATCGACGTCGGCGGCCTCTTCCACGGCGACGAGGCCGCCGAGGAACGGGCGGCGCGGGCCGCCGGGCTGCACGACGACGCCACCGGACCGGACTCCCCGGAGGACCAGGAGGGGTGAGGCGACACGAATCTCGGCTGCACCCGGCCCGACCGTCCGGGTGCGACTGAGGGTGCGGATTTCAAGTGCAGGTCACTAGTGTCGGGGGATGGAGCTGGTCCACCCGCCGAAGGCCCGCCCGGGCGACCGGGTCGCGGTCCTCTCCCCCTCGTTCGCGGCGCCCGCGGTCGGCCCGGAGGTGCACGAGCAGGCGATGGCGCGGCTGCGCGCCATCACCGGCCTGGAGCCCGTCGAGTACCCGACCACGCGCCGCCTCGACGCGGACCCGCGCGACCGGGCCGCCGACCTCAACGCGGCGTTCGCCGACCCGTCCATCCGGGCCGTGCTCGCGACGATCGGCGGCGAGGACCAGATCACCGTGGTCCCGCACCTCGACGCCGCGGCGGTCCGGGACGACCCGAAGCCGTTCCTCGGCTACAGCGACAACACCAACCTCCTCAACTGGCTCTGGACGCACGGCGTCGCCGGGTTCTACGGCGGCTCCACCCAGGTGCACCTCGGCCCCGGCCCCGGGGTCGACCCGGTCCACGAGGCGTCGCTGCGCGCGGCGCTGCTGGCCGGCGGGACGCTGGAGATCACCGAGCCCGGCGAGTCCGAGGACTTCGGGCACGAGTGGACCACCCCGCGCGCGCTCACCGAGCACGGCGACCGGGAGCCCACCGGGCCGTGGACCTGGGCGGGACCCGACCGCCGCGTCACCGGGCGCACCTGGGGCGGCTGCATCGAGGTCGTCCAGTGGGTGCTCGCCACGGGCCGGTTCCCCGACGATCCCGGCGTGCTCGACGGCGCCGTGCTGCTCCTGGAGAGCTCGGAGGACCTGATCCCCGCCCGGGAGTTCGGTTGGATCGTGCGGATCCTCGGCGAGCGCGGGATGCTCGACCGCGTCGCCGCCGTCGTGGTGGCGCGGCCGCCGACGTCGAACTTCACCGACCGGCCGAGCAGCGAGGTCCGACGCCGGCGGCGGGAGGAGCAGCGGGACGCCGCCATCGAGACGGTCACCCGCTACAACGCGGACGCCGTCGTCGTGGTGGGCCCGCCGTTCGGCCACACGCAGCCGCAGTGGATCGTCCCGTACGGCGGCGCGATGACCGTCGACGGCGCCGCCCGGCGCCTGTACGCCGACTACGCGTGAGCCCGCCGCCGTCGTACCGGATCAGTGCCAGTCGCTGATCTGCACGTCCCCGGGCGCCGGAGCCCCGCGGCCGGTCTCGACCAGCGCCTTGAGGCTCAGCAGGAACGTCGCCCACTTGGTGCTGCAGTGGTGCATGAACTCGACCGGCTCGCGCCAGCCGGCGTGCCGGAACAGCACGACGGTCCAGCCGCCGTCCTGCCGCAGGTCCCACTCGACGGTGGTGCCGATCCACTCCTCGGGGCCGTCCGCGACGCGCCACACCACCCGCTTGTCGGGCACCGCCTCCAGGACGTCCATGTCGAACCCGCCGACCGGCGGGAACCGGAACCGCAGCTCCCCGCCCGGTACGCCGGACCCGCTCGTCTCCGTCGTCCACCAGCCGGCGAGCGCGTCGACCTCGGTCAGCGCCTCGTAGACCTTCTCCGGGCCCGCGGCTCGCACCCCGACCCGGTGCAGGATGTCGACCATCCCGATCACTCCTTCGTCCGTCGCTCGTCGGGGCCGGCCTGCCGACCCCGTTCCCGCTGGACCGCCTCGGCGATCCGCTTGATGCGCTGCAGGCGGCCGTCCCAGGCCGCGCCGACGGCGTTGAGCTGGGCGACCGCTCGCCCCAGCTGGGCCTCGTCGACCCGGTAGCGGCGCTCGCGGCCGGCGGCCTCGACCCGCAGCAGCCCGACCCGGTCGAGGACGCCGAGGTGCTTCGACACCGCCTGGCGGGTCACCGGCACCCGTTCGCTCAGCGACGTCGCCGTGCCGGGCCCCTCGGCGAGGAGCAGGTCGAGGAGCCGCCGGCGCATCGGGTCCCCCACCGCCGACCACAGGTCGTCGTCCACCGGCTGCGTCACGCGCGGGCCCCCAGCGTGGCCGCGTAGTCCGGCAGCCGAGGCAGGAAGTGGTCCCAGCCGGCGACGTGCTCGCGGTACTGCTGCTCGAGGACGGCCTGCTCCCACCCGCGCTCGCGGAACCCCGTCTCGACCATCCGCAGGAGCGTGCCCTCCCCCGCCGGCGTCAGCGAGAACGTGACCAGCAGCGAGTTGCCCTCGGTCGCCTCCTCGTCGACGGCCTGCGTCCACCGGAACGAGAACGTGGTCGGCGGGTAGACCTCCAGCACGCTGAACCCGGTGGCACCTCCCCCGGCCGCGGGGTCGCCGAAGACGATCTCGCCCGACGAGCCGGGGCGCGCCACGTAGCGCGCCTCGTCCGGCCACCAGCCCGTGATGTGCTCGGGACTGCTGACCACCTCGAAGACCACCTCCGGGGTGGCGTCGACGTAGATCTCGCGCTCGATGCTGCCCAGGTCCATCGCTGCCTCCTGCAACCTTTGGTTGCCAATGACGTTACGCCGGGGAGACGTGGAAGCGCAACCATCAGTTGCGCATAACTCGGCCTGCGTCCCGCGCGGCGGCCCGAATTGTGGCGACCGCACAAGGCGACGACTTGGGCATTCCGCCCAATCAGTACGTGGCCACGCGACTGTGACGCCCGACACACTTACCCCCCTAGCGTCGGAGCCGAGCGGCCGGATAGACGGCCCCCGACAAAGGAGCTCCACGTGCGAAAAATGGCAATCCGACTCGGCGCGATTGCAGCCGCCCTGACCCTCCCCCTCGCCGGCCTGGTGGCGAGCCCCGCCCAGGCCGAAGGCTACGAGCGCGGACCCGCGCCCTCAGAGAGCAGCCTGCTCGGCAGCGGATCCTTCTCGGTGAGCACCGACTCGGTGTCCTCCTTCGTCTCCGGCTTCGGCGGCGGCACGATCTACTACCCGAACTCCACCTCCGAGGGCACCTTCGGCGGCGTGGTCTTCTCCCCCGGGTTCACCGCCCGGGCCAGCCAGTACATCCCGCTCGCCCGCCGGGTGGCCTCCCACGGCTTCGTCGTGCTGGTGATCGACACCAACACCGTCTACGACTACCCGAACACCCGCGGACGGCAGATCCTCGCCGGCGTGGAGTACCTCACCGAGGACGCCCCCAGCGCCGTCGCGGCCCGTCTCGACGAGTCCCGGATCGCGGTCGCCGGCCACTCGATGGGCGGTGGCGGCACGCTGTACGCCGCCGACAACGCGCCCGGCATCGTGAAGGCGGCCGTCGCGCTCCAGCCGTGGCACACCGACAAGACGTGGCCGGGGGTCCGCATCCCGACCATGATCATCGGCGCCGAGAACGACACGATCGCCGGCGTCTCCTCGCACTCCATCCCGTTCTACAACTCCCTCTCGGGCGCGCCCGAGAAGGCGTACGGCGAGATCAACAACGCCGGCCACCTGATCGCCAACAGCGACGACGACTGGCAGGGTCGCCTGTTCGTCTCCTGGCTCAAGCGGTACGTCGACGAGGACACCCGGTACGACCCGTACCTCTGCCCCGGCCCGAGCTCCTACTACCTCTCGGACTACCGGGACACCTGCCCCGCCTGACACCACCGATCGAGCGCCACGCGAGCCGCCGGGTCCCGGATCCGGCGGCTCGTGCCGTGCGCGGGCGATGACCTTCCGGCACACTGCGGCCATGGACGTCGCGGAGGCCGTGCTGCCCCGGGAGGCCGACGCGTTCGTCGCGTTCGTCACCACGCACGACCCACGGACGGACCGGGTGATCCTGCGGGCCTCGCTGGACCCGGAGACCGCCACCTTCCTGCGCATCCTGGTCGCGCGCGCCCCGGACGGCACCTGGGCCGGGGTCGCGGTGGCCCGGGCAGCCTCCAACCAGCCGACGGGAGCGCTGTTCTCGATGATCTGGGTGCGGCCCGACCACCGGGGCCGAGGCGTCGCCTCTCGGCTGCGCGCCGACCTGGTGGCCGACATCCCGGAGGACCTGACCCGGCTGACCGCCAGCGCCTTCGCCGACGACTCCGCGTCGCTGGCGGTCGCCCGCCACTGGGGGTTCGAGCCCGTCGGGCGGTCGGACACGACGACGCTGGACGTGTCGCACGCCCGGATGCCGCGGCCCATGGAGGGCGTGGAGGTCACCGCGTGCGACGACCTGCGCTTCGAGGACGAGCGGGCGGTCGAGGAGATGCTGCTGGCGAGCCAGACCAACCCGGAGTTCGAGCTCGGGCTCGTGCTCAGCCTGGCCGGCTTCCGCGACACCCCCGCGCCCGGGCAGCGACCGGTGGCGGCGCTGGCGCGGGTCGCCGGCGCCCCGGCGGCCATCTCCTTCGCGGTGGCGGACGGCGACCGGATGCACGTGGTCTACACGGGCGTCGATCCGGCCCGCCGGGGCGGCGGCCTCGCCCGCCGGACCAAGGAGGTCCTGCACGCCCATGCCAGGGAGCTCGGCGTCCGGACGGTGCTCACCGACAACGCCAAGGAGAACCCGGGCATCCGGCACGTCAACGACCAGCTCGGCTACGCGCCGCACAGCAGCACCTGCTGGCTGATGCGCCCGCTGCGCTGAGCGACCCCGCCCTGCCGGCGAACCTACGATTACCCACCAAAAACCTAAAGGCTTTAGGTTGAGGTCGTGCAGCGAGCCGGCCTGTCCACCGACACCGTCGTCCGCGCGGGCGCCGCGCTGGCCGACGAGGTGGGCTTCGCCCACGCCACGCCCTCCGAGCTCGCCCGGCGCCTCGGCGTACGGGTCGCGAGCCTCTACTCCCACGTCGCCAACGCCGACGACCTCCGCGCCCGGATCGCCCTGCTCGCACTCGACGAGGTCGCCGACCGGACGTCCGAGGCGTTGGCGGGGCGGGCCGGTCGGGAGGCGCTGGTGGCGCTCGGCGACGCCTACCGGGACTACGCCCGGACCCACCCGGGCCGGTACGACGCCATGCGTCACCCGCTCTCCCCCGACGCGGCGGCGAGCAGCGCCGGCCCCCGGATCGCCGCGCTCACCGTCGCAGCGCTGCGGGGCTACGGGCTCTCCCCGCTCGACGAGACCCACGCCGTGCGCCTTCTCGGCAGCACGTTCCACGGCTTCATCAGCCTCGAGCTCGCCGGCGGCTTCAGCCACAGCGCCCCGCCCAGCCAGCAGTCGTGGGAGCGGATCCTCGACGGCCTCGACCGGACGCTGCGCGCCTGGTCCACCACCCCCACCCCGGAAGGGACACGATGACCCACCACCGCACACCGATCCGCGAGGTCCCGATCACCGCCGAGCTCGTCCGCGGGGCGCTCGAGATCGAGCGGACCGAGCGCGGCCTGCTGCCGCACCGGCTCCCGGCTCGCGCCCGCGCGCAGTCGGCCGACGGGCAGCTGCTGATGGTCGAGTCGCAGCCGGCCGGCGTACGGCTGGTGCTGGAGACCTCGGCGACGGTCGTGGAGCTCGACACGATCCCGACCAAGCGCGTGTACGTCGGCGCGCCGGCGCGCCCGGACGGCGCCTACGACCTCGTGGTCGACGGGCGCCACGCCGCCCAGCGCACGGTCACCGGCGGCGACCGGCTGGTCATCGACATGGCCCGCGGCGGCTTCGACCTCGAGCCCGGCACCGCCGGGACGGTCACGTTCGACGGCCTCGAGCCGGTCACGAAGCGCATCGAGGTCTGGCTGCCCCACGACGAGACGACCGTCCTGGTCGCGCTGCGCGCCGACGCCCCGGTGCGCGCGGCGACCGACGACCCGCGGCCGGTCTGGCTCCACCACGGCAGCTCGATCAGCCAGGGCTCGAACGCCGCCCACCCGACCGGCGCCTGGCCCGCGGTCGCGGCGCGGCTCGGCGGGGTCGAGCTGGTCAACCTCGGATTCGGCGGCAGCGCCCTGCTCGACCCGTTCACGGCCCGCGCCATGCGCGACACGGCCGCCGACCTGATCAGCGTGAAGATCGGCATCAACCTGGTCAACCAGGACGCGATGCGGCTGCGCGCCTTCCGGGCGGCGGTGCACGGCTTCCTGGACACCGTCCGCGACGGCCACCCGACGACGCCGCTGCTCGTCGTCTCGCCGGTGCTGTGCCCGATCCACGAGGAGACGCCGGGCCCCAGCGCCCCGGACCTGTCCGCGATGGCCGAGGGCCGGCTCTCGTTCGTCGCCGCCGGCGACCCGTCGGGCATCGCCTCCGGCGCGCTGACGCTCGGCACCATCCGGGCCGAGCTCGCCCGGATCGTCGAGGAGCGGCGGGCCGAGGACGAGCACCTGCACCTGCTCGACGGCCGGGAGCTCTACGGCCCCGGGGACGCCGAGGCCCTGCCGCTCCCCGACGCCCTGCACCCCGACGGCGCGACCCACCTCGTGATGGGCGAGCGGTTCGCCGCGCGGGCGTTCGCGCCCGCGGGCCCGCTCGCAGTGAAGGCGGTCACGACCGCCGCGCACTGATCCCCGGATGGATGTGGAACGCGCCACATAACCCTTCGGTTCCCCGGCGCGGGCCGTCACCCTGGATCGATGGCCGACCCGATCGTGCACCTGCTCACCGCCGCGACCGTCGCCCTCGCCATCGCCGTCGCCGTCATCGCCGGCGTCCGGACCGCGCTCCGGATGCTGGCCAGACGGTGGCCACCGGCCGAGAGGCTCGCCGACCGAGCCCGGATCCCGTTCCGGGCGCTCGTCGTGCTGGTGGCGCTCACCCCCGTCCTCGCGGACCTCGGCGAGGGCCGGAACCTGCCCGCCTGGAACGCGATCTCAGGCGGCGCGACGGTGGCGACGGTCCTCGCCGCCGGCTGGCTGCTCACCGTCGTCCTGGTGTTCCTGGTCGACGTCGCGCTCCTCCACAACGCCGAGGACGTGGCCCGGTCCGACAACCGCGCCGCCCGGCGGCTGCGGACCCAGGTGATGATCCTGCGTCGGCTCGTCTGGGTCGCCGGAGCGGTGGTCACGGTCGGCGCGGTGCTCCTCAGCATCCCCTCCGTGGAGGCGTACGGCGCCAGCGTGCTCGCCTCGGCCGGCGTGATCAGCATCGTGGCCGGGCTCGCGGCCACCTCGGTGCTCGGCAACGTGTTCGCCGGCCTCCAGCTTGCGTTCAGCGACGCGATCCGCCTCGACGACGCGGTGATCGTCGAGGGCGAGTGGGGCTGGATCGACGAGCTGACCCTGACCTACGTCGTGGTCCGCCTCTGGGACGAGCGCCGCCTGGTCCTGCCGTCCAGCTACTTCACCACCACCCCGTTCCAGAACTGGACCCGCAAGAGCGCCGAGCTCCTCGGCTCCGTCGAGCTCGACCTCGACTGGCGCGTGGACACCGCCGCCCTGCGGGTCGAGGTCGACCGGGCGCTGGAGGTCACCGACCTGTGGGACGGGCGGGCCAAGGTCGTCCAGGTCACCGACGCCGTCGGCGGCTACGTGCGCGTGCGGGTGCTGGTCACCGCCCGCGACGCACCCACCCTCTTCGACCTGCGCTGCCACGTCCGCGAGCACCTGGTCGCCTGGGTCCGCGAGAACGCCGAGCGCGGGATGCCCCGCGTCCGGACCGAGCTGGTGGAGGCGCCGCGCACGGTCATCCGCACGCCGCGCACCGACACCGGCGGCCTGTTCCACGGCGACGAGGCGGCCGAGGAGCGCGCCGCCCGCGCGACCGGTCAGATCGACCTGGAGGAGGTCGCCGAGGAGGAGCGGCGAGCGGCCGCCATGGGCGACCAGGTCGTCAACGACCCCCGCCCACGTCAACCGACGTCGCCGTGACGTAGGACGCCGCCGGGGAGACCAGCCAGGCGATCGCCCCGGCCACCTCCTCCGCGGTCCCCGGCCGGCCCATCGGCAGGGCGGGGCCCATCCGCTCCAGCCGCCCCGGCGCGTGGATGTCGGTCTCGATCAGCCCGGGACGGACGCCGACGACGCGGATGCCGTCCCGGGCGACCTCGCCCCCGAGGCCGGTGGTGAGCGCGTCCACCGCCGCCTTGCTGGCCGCGTAGTCGACGTACTCGCCCGGGGAGCCGTGGACGGCGGCGCGGGAGGAGAGGTTGACGATGACCCCGCCGGCGCCGCCGGCCGAGGTCGCCATCCGGCGTACCGCCGCGCCCGCGACCAGGAAGGCCCCGCGCACGTTGACCGCCAGCAGCCGGTCCAGCCGGGCGGCGTCGTAGTCGGCCACCCGCCCCGGCGGCGGGACGACGCCGGCGTTGTTGACGACCGCGCCGAGCGTCCCGAGCTCGTCGACCCGGGCGAACAGCGGCTCGACCTGGTCCGGGTCGGCGACGTCGCAGGGCAGCGCCCAGGCCGCGGCCCCCAGCGCGCGGCACCCGTCGACCACCGCCGCGGCCTCGCCCGCGGCGACGCGGTAGGTCACCACGACGTCCCAGTCCGGCGCCAGCGCCCGCGCGGTCGCGGCGCCGATCCCCCGGCTGCCGCCGGTGATCAGCGCGATCGGTCGTCTCGCCGTCTCGTCGGCCACGGTCTCGTCCGGCACCGCTCCATCCTGGCAGCGGCCGCGGCGGGTCCGCGCCCCCGTCTACGATCTGCCGCATGCGCGCGCGTGCGGGGATCCTCGTGACCGGTACCGAGGTGCTCACCGGCCGGGTCGCCGACGCGAACGGTCCGTGGCTGGCCGAGGAGCTGCGCCGGTCCGGCGTCGAGGTGGGCCAGGTGGCCGTCGTCGGCGACCGTCCCGACGACCTGCTCGCCGCGCTGCGGCACCTGGCCGCCACGAACGACCTGGTGGTCACCACCGGGGGGCTCGGGCCGACCGCCGACGACCTGACCGCCGCCGTGGTGGCCCGGTTCCAGGGCCGGGAGATGGCGGAGGACCCCGCCCTGCGCGAGCGCATCGGGGCCATCGTCGAGCGGCTGTACGCCCAGCGCGGGTGGGACTCCCCGGCGGCCGAGGTCGACGCGGGCACCGCGAAGCAGGCCCTCGTCCCCCGCGGGGCACGGGTCCTCGAGCCCGCCGGCACGGCGCCCGGGCTGGTCGTCCCCGCCGGGGAGGCCGGCGGCCCGCCCGTCGTCGTGCTGCCCGGACCTCCCGGCGAGCTGCGCCGGATGTGGCCGGCGGCCCTCGCCGCGCCCGAGGTCCGCGACGCGCTCGCCGACGCCGTCCCGCTGCTGGAGGAGACCGTGCGGATCTGGGGCCCTCCGGAGGCCGAGCTCGCCGGGCTGCTCCGCGACCACGAGACCCGCCACGACGCGGCCGGGCTGGAGGTCAGCACCTGCCTGCGCGACGGCGAGCTGGAGGTGGTCACCCGCCACTCCCCCGAGGCGGCCGAGGACTACCGTCGCCTCGAGCGGGCCCTCGTCGAGCGGTTCGGCGGCCAGGTCTTCGCGACCGACGGCCGGACCGTGGACCGGGTGGTCGCCGACCTGCTGGTGGAGCGCGGCGCGACGGTGGCCACCGCCGAGTCGTGCACCGCGGGCCTGGTGGCCGGCCGGCTGGCCGACCTGCCCGGCTCCTCCCGCTACCTGCTCGGCGGGTTCGTCACCTACGCCAACGAGGCGAAGACCGCGGAGGTCGCGGTGCCCGAGGAGCTCCTCGCCCGCCACGGCGCGGTCAGCGAGGAGGTCGCCCTGGCGATGGCCGACGGCGCCCGCGCCCGGCTCGGTACGACGTACGGCCTGTCCACGACGGGCGTCGCCGGACCCGACGGTGGGACCGCCGACAAGCCGGTCGGACTGGTGCACATCGCCGTGACCACGGCCGACCGCCGGTGGCACCGGGCGCTGCGGCTGAGCGGCGACCGGGCCGCGATCCGGGGGCGGTCGGTCACCTGCCTCCTGCACCTGCTGCGGGAGGCGGTCGCCGGCACCGCCGACTGAGCCACGGGGCGGGGCGTCAGGCCCCGGCGCCCCGCAGCTCCTCCAACCGGGCCAGCGTGCCCGCGGCGATGGCCTCGACCTCCGCCACGTCCTCCTCCGGCAGCTTCGCGCGCCAGGCGTCGGCGACCTCGGCAGGGTTGCGGTCGAAGTTGTGCAGCTGGTTCGGGTCGACGGGGCCGGAGGACTCGCGCTCGAGGTCGGCGGTCATCTCGTCGGACCAGGTCAGGCCGAGCCGGCCGGCGAGCGCCCGGCCGGCGTCCGCGCCGCCGATCGCCAGCTCGCGGTGGGAGACCACGACCACCGGCGTACCGGCGCTCGCGATGTCGTCGAGCGCCAGCTCGTGCAGGGCCGTCCAGAACCGGCCGAGGGCCTCGGCCGAGGACGGCTCCAGGTCGGCGCGCACACCGGAGCGCTCCACGATCTCGGTCAACCCCTGCTCCTCCAGCATCGCGCAGAGCGGGGCGAGCCCGGGCGACCAGCCCATCCGGCGATAGCTGGCCAGCACGGCGCCGGGGTGCCGGAAGAGCAGCACGGGGACGGCGCCGGTCACCTCGGCGACCGTGGGGATCGACGCGAGGGCGTAGGGGTCCTTGACCACGACCCGGGTCCCGGGCAGCGGCGCCCGCCACTGGCCGCTGCCGTAGCGGCTGAAGACGAACGGGTTCAGCCCCCGGTAGGCCAGCGCCAGGCGCCGCCGCTGCCCCGGCGTCGGGTCCGTGAGCCGGGCCCAGCCGGGCAGGGTGCCGCCGAGCCCGTACTGCCGGTTGTGCGCGTTCATCGGCTCCCGGCCGGCCATCGCCGTGCCGGGTGCGCGCGCCAGCAGCCGCGCCAGCCACGTGGTCCCCGACCTCGGGACGCCGGTCACCAGGATCGGCCGCCGGGTCCCCTGCGGGAGCTCGCTCTTCACCAGGCCCACTGTGCCTCCCCTCGGCGCCTCACCTGCGCCACCCGGCGATCATGCCGCCAGGACGCGTCGTCACAACCCGATTGGCCCCATTTCTCCCCCAAAAGGGGCCAATCCGGTTGTGACGACGCCGAACGATCAGTCACCCCGCCAGCTGGGCGTACACCTCGCGCAGCTTCCCCTTGACCATCTTCCCGGTGGGTGTGCGGGGCAGGCTGTCGGTGAAGTGCACCTCGCGCGGCACCTTGAAGTGGGCGATCCGCTCGCGGGCATAACCGATCAGCTCCTCGGCGAGCACCTCGCCGGGGGCGTAGCCCTCGGCGGCCTCGACGAAGGCGACCACCCGCTCGCCCATCTCCTCGTCCGGGACCCCGATCACGGCGATGTCGGTGACCGCCGGGTGCAGGGTGAGCAGGTCCTCGACCTCCTGCGGGTAGATGTTCACCCCGCCGCTGATGATCATGAACGCCTTGCGATCGGTGAGGTAGAGGTACCCGTCGTCGTCGAGGTAGCCGAGGTCGCCGACGGTGGTCCAGTTCGCGTGCGCCGGGTGCTGCGTGGCCGCCGTCTTCGCGGGGTCTTTGTGGTAGGCGAACGACGGCCCGTCGAAGCCCTCGCGCTCGAAGTAGATCGTGCCCACCTCGCCGCGCGCGAGCTCGGTGCCGTCCTCGGCGCAGATGTGCGGGACCCCGAGCAGCGGGACGCCGACGGAGCCCGGGTGGGCCAGCCACTGCTGGGAGTCGATCATCGTGGCGCCGTTGGCCTCGGTCGAGGCGTAGTACTCGTAGATGATCGGGCCGAACCAGTCGATCATCCTCTGCTTGACCTCGACCGGGCACGGCGCGGCGGCGTGGATGACGTACCGCAGGGACGACAGGTCGTAGCCGCCCCGGACCTCCTCGGGCAGCTTGAGCATCCGCACGAACATCGTGGGCACGCACTGGGTGTGGGTGACGCCGAACCTCTCGACCGCGGCGAGGAAGCCCTCGGCGTCGAACTTCTCCATCATCACCAGCGTCCCGCCCAGGGCGTGCACCACGCCGCCGTACCGCAGCGGCGCCGCGTGGTAGACGGGCGCCGGCGAGAGGTAGACCGTCTCCTCGGTGAACTGGTAGAGCCCGCCGAAGATGGTCACGTACTGGTAGCCGGGCTCGTCGACGGCGAAGTCCGGCAGCGGGAGCTTGATCCCCTTGGGGCGCCCGGTGGTGCCGGAGGAGTAGAGCAGGTCGTCGCCGTGGGGCTGCTCGGGCAGCGGCGCGGCACCGGCGCCGGCCAGCGCGGCCTCGTAGTCGCCGTAGCCGGGGACCCCTCCCCCGTAGGCGAGACGCTCCGCGACGTCGATGTCGAGGCTCGCCACCAGCTCGGCCTTCGCCGCGGAGACCACGATCGCCTTCGCGTCGCAGTCACGGACGATGTACGACGCCTCGTCGGCGCTCAGGTTGTGGTTGACCGCCGTGATGTAGAGCCCCGAGCGCAGCGCCGCCCAGTAGACCTCGTAGGTCTCCGGGGTGTTGTCGCTGAGCAGTGCGACCACGTCGCCGCGGCGCAGCCCGGCAGCGCGGAGCCGGTTGGCCAGGCGCAGGCTGCGTTCGTCGAGCTGGGCGTAGGTGAGGCTGCGGCCGGAGCCGGCCATGACGAGGGCGAGTCGGTCGGGGTCCTTCGCGGCCCAGGTTCCGGGATACATGCCGCAACTGTGACACCGATCACGTCACGGTCGCCACGGATTCGGCCGGAAATCTCAACGATCGTTCAGATCGTCCCGCCGGGCGCAGATTTTGCCTCGACACGTCGGGCAACCGACCCGCCGGGACGCACGGTCCTACCAGCATGACCCCGACCCCGCCGAGGGCGAGCGAACGAACGGAGGGCCGCGTGACGACCGAGATCGACCACCGCGTCGACTTCGAGTCGTTCGTCGCCGCCCGCTCCCAGGCGCTGCTCCGGACGGCCTACCTGCTGACCCGGGACCACGCCCTGGCCGAGGACCTGCTGCAGACCGCGCTGAGCAAGGCGTGGTTCTCCTGGCACCGGATCGAGACCCACCCGGAGCCGTACGTCCGGCGGATCCTGGTCACCACCTACGCCAGCTGGCGCGGCCGGCGCTGGAACGGCGAGCGGCCCACCGAGGTCCTGCCGGAGACGGCCGACCGCGCCGACGGCGCCGCGGCGGTCGTCGACCGCCACGACCTCGCCGGCGCCCTCGCCCGGCTGCCCCGGCGCCAGCGGGCCGTCGTCGTACTGCGGTTCTTCGAGGACCTCTCCGTCGCCGAGACCGCGGACGCCCTCGGCTGCAGCACCGGAACCGTCAAGAGCCAGCTCCACAAGGCGCTCGCCCACCTCAGGATCGACCCCGCCCTGGTCGTCGACACGAAGGGAGGCCCGCGATGACCGACCTGGACGACCTGCGCGCCCAGTTGCAGCGCGACGCCGCGTCCGTCACGGGCGCCCCGGACCCCGCACGCCTCGGCCAGGTGCAGCGTCGGATCCGCGCGATCCGGAGACGCCGGCACGGCGCGATGGCGGTCGCCGTGGCCGCGGTGGTCGCGGCCGTCGCCGTCGGCGTGCCGGTGCTGGTCGGGCGCGGCACCGGCGACGTCGCCGACCGGGTGCCGGAGCACGTCACCGTCCTCGGATTCGACTACACGATCGCCCAGGCGGCGGGCGGCGTGCGGGGCGGAGCCGGGGTCACCGTCGAGCTCCCGCCGGGCGACCTCCAGCGGGTGGCCCTGGTCTCAGCCGCACACCTGCCCGACGGATCGCAGGTCACACTGTTCGACCAGTACGACCGCGTGGTCGGGCGGCTCGTCGGCGGGGGCGCCGAGCTGCCTCCGGTTCCGATCGACGCCGTGCCGGGGACCCTGCGCGTGGCGGCCAACGACGTCACGGACGACACGGTCCTGCGCCTGACGGTCTACGAGCGCACGGACGTCCTGCCGGAGGGGATCACCAACGGTACGGCCGTCTACCGCCAGCAGGTGGGCGGGGCCACCCTCGTCGAAGGCGGATTCCTCCCCGACGGTGCGAGCAGTGTCAGCTTCCAGGTCGAGGGGCCGCTCGAGTCCCTGGCCTTCTCCTTCGACTGCGCGCGCGGGGCGGACACCGGCGTGGTCGGATCGATGGCCATCGACGGTGACACGGTGGTCAGCGGACGTTGCGGTCCCCGCAGCATCGCCGAGGACGCCGGCACCAGTTGGACACGGCCAGGCAACGACGCCGATCGGCTCGACGCCCGGATCCACACGGTGACCATCTTCACCTCCGACCGTGTCTTCTCCGAGGAGTCGGTTCCGTTCGACGGCGTCGAGATGGGCGTCGGGATCTATCGCGCCGGCCCGGCCGTGCTGGTCTCCGGCGCACACGTCGACCAGATCATCGAGGCGAACGGGAGGCTCTGGAAGCTGGAGGAGGCGCCCGGGCGCAGGGTCCGACTCGCGGTCACCGAGACGGACGAGCCCCGGCTGATCGGCATCGTCGCCGGCGGCGGGGACCCGCTCGCCTCGGTGGGCCTGGCGCGGAACGGCCGGACGGGCGGCACCCCCGGGATCCAATCCGCGACGGGATGGTCCCTCACCCGCATCGTCTGGCCGGGCCAGAGTCCCACGCTGACGCTGGTCGACGAGCGCGGCCGACCGGCCGATGGATCGGTGCTGGTCTACCGCCCGCTGGCCGACGGGTGAGCCGGTCTGCGGCTCAGAGGTCCCGGAGGCGCGGCACCACGTCCGACACCAGCGACGTGGTCCACGCCTCCGGGTCGTCGGTCGGCGGCATCGTGGCGACCAGCGACACCCCGAGGCCGGCGTAGGACTCCATCGCCTTCAGGAACGCGTCGGCGTCGGCTAGCGGGTCGTTCATGTAGAGGATCGTCTTGCGGATCTCGTCGTAGTCGCGGCCCACGTCGTCGCAGTGGCCGCGCAGCACCTCGAGTTTGTGGGCCATCTCCGCCGGGTCGTCTCCGGCGAAGATGTTGCAGGCGTCGGCGTACTGCGCGACGAGGCGCAGCGTCTTCCTCTCCCCCGTCCCACCGATCAGCACCGGCACACGGTCCCGGGTCGGCTGCGGCACGTTGACCGTCTCCGCGAGCCGGTAGTGCTCGCCCTCGAAGGGGCCGTCGTCGTCGCTCCACATCTGGCGCACGATCCGCAGCGTCTCCTCCAGCCGCTCGAAGCGCTCCGCGGTCGGCGGGTACGGCACGCCCAGCCCCTCGTGCTCGCGGTCGTACCAGGCCGCCCCGATGTTGAGCCACGCCCGCCCGCGCGACAGCACGTCGAGGGTGGTGACGATCTTCGCCAGCAGGCCCGGGTGGCGGTAGGTGACGCCGGTGACGAGGAGCCCGAGGTCGATGCGCTCGGTGACGCCGGCCAGGTAGCCGAGGGTGGTGTACCCCTCCAGCATCGGCTCGGGCGGGCCGCCCAGCATCTCCATCTGGAAGTAGTGGTCCATGACCGTGAAGAGGGCGACGCCGCCCTCGTCCGCGATCCGCGCGGTCCCGGTGAGCCGGTCCGCCAGTCGGGTCTCCCACTGCGGGTGGGAGAAGTTCGCGTAGTGGATTCCGAGGTCCATACCGGCGAACCTACGCCGGATCGCCCAGGGGTGGTGCGTACGATTTCGGACCATGCTCAAGCGCGCGCTCGCCGGTGCCCCGGCCCTCCTGCTCCTGGCCACGCTGTCCGCCTGCGGCGGGGACGAGGACACCACCGCCTCCGACGCGACCACTTCGGAGTCGCCGACCACCGACGCCACCACCGACGACGCGTCGACCGACTGCACCTACACGGAGGACGGCTCCGACCCCGGCGTCACGCTGCCCCCCGCCGAGCCCACAGTGAGCGGCGAGATCGCCGGCACCATCGAGACCTCGATCGGGGACCTGCCGATCACCCTGGACGCCGACGGCGCGCCGTGCACCGTGGGCTCGTTCGTCGCCCTGGCCGAGGCCGGCTACTTCGACGACACCCCGTGCCACCGGCTCACCGTGGCTACCGGCTTCGAGGTGCTCCAGTGCGGCGACCCGACCGGCACCGGCCGCGGCGGCCCGGGCTACTCGATCCCCGACGAGTACGACGGCAGCGAGACCTACGGCAAGGGCACCCTGGCGATGGCCAACACGGGCCAGCCCGACTCCGGCGGCTCCCAGTTCTTCATCGTGTACGGCGACACCGCGCTGCCGCCGCTCTACACGGTGTTCGGCACCGTGGACGACGAGGGCACCGAGGCGATCGCCGACGCCGCCGACGCCGGCGTCGACCCCGTCAACGACCCCGAGGACGGCACGCCCAAGACCGCGATCGACATCACCGGCGTGGTCATCGACTGACCGGCAGGTCCGGCAGCTCCGGCAGGTCGAGCCCGGTCAGGGCGACCGACCGCTCCCACAGCGCCCGCGCCAGCGACTCGTCGGCGGCGCGGGCGCTGCGTCGTGCCGGGGCCGGCCAGCCCCACATCTCGGTGATCCCGTGCGGACCGATGTAGGTGCCGCCGGGGATGTCCATCGTGGCCGCGTACACGGTGCACAGCGCACCGCGCCAGGTCGGCATGCTGACCAGGCGCTGGCCGAAGCCGGCGATCGCCGTGACCGCCGGGATGCCGCTGCCGGAGGTGATCGACGAGGTGGTCGCCCCGGGGTGGGCGCCGACGGCCCGGACCGGGCTGCCGGCCGCCCGCAGGCGCCGGTCGAGCTCGGCGAGGAACAGCAGGTCCGCCAGCTTGGAGTCGCCGTAGGCCCGGAACCGGCGGTAGCGACGGCGCTGCCAGCCGAGGTCGTCGAGGTCGAGCCGGCCCGAGCGGTGCTCCCGGGAGCCGGTGACCACCACGCGGTCGGTGATCTGCGGGAGCAGCAGCTGGGTGAGCGCGAAGTGTCCGAGGTAGTTGGTCGCGAAGTGCAGCTCGACGCCCTCGGGGGTGAGCCGGTGCGGCACGCCGAGCACGCCCGCATTGTTGATCAGCACGTCGATCGGGCCCACGTCGGCGGCCAGGTCGGTCGCGAAGGACCGGACCGAGTCCAGGTCGGCGACGTCCACCCGGCGCACGCTCACCCGCCCCCGGTCGACGCCCGGCACCGTCCGGGCCGCGGCCTCGCCCTTCGCGACGCTCCGGCACGCGAGCACCAGCGTGGCGCCGCGCGAGCCCAGGATCCGGGCCGCGGAGAGCCCGATGCCCGAGCTGGCTCCGGTGATCACGACCACCCGCCCGCGCTGGGGCGGGACGTCCGTCCAGGGGCGCATGGCCCCAGGCTGGCACAACGGACGCGTCACAGTGGCCGGAGTGACGGCGTGGCCGCAGGTTTGTGTCGCGCCCGGCTGTTTGGATGAGGACATGGAGATCGTGCTGCTGCTCATCGGGCTCGTCGTCGGCGTCGTCGTCGGCGGGCTGCTGGCCTGGGTCGTCCGGGGCTCCCAGGTCGAGGCCGTGCGCGGCGAGGCCGCGGGGGCGAGGACCGAGGCCGACGCGGTGCGCCACGAGGTCGACCGGGCCCGGGCCGAGCTGGCCCAGGCCGAGCACCTCGCCGAGGCGCGGCAGCAGGCGATCGTCGCCGAGGTGCGCTCCCAGGAGGCCGCCGCCCGCGCCGAGGTCGAGAGCCGGCTCGCCGGCGCCGTCGCGTCCCTCGACGAGCTGCGGGCGGCCATCCGCGCCACGGAGGAGCAGCACCGCGCCGCCCTGCTCACGGCCCAGGAGCAGCACCGCACCGGCCTGCAGGCCGCCCGCGAGCAGCACCAGGAGACCCTGCGCCAGCACCAGGAGGCCCAGCAGGAGCGGGCCCGGGTCGACGCGGGGCACACCCAGGTGCTCAAGACGCTGAGCCCGGTCGCCGAGCAGCTGCGCTCGATGCAGCAGCGGGTCGACGACATGGAGAAGGCGCGCCACCTCCAGCACGGCGAGCTCGCCGAGCAGCTCCGCACCACCCAGCACACCGTCGCGGAGTCGAAGCGCGCCGCCGACACGCTGGCCTCGGCGCTCTCGAACAACGCGGTGCGCGGCTTCTGGGGCGAGACCCAGCTCAAGACGCTCGTCGAGTCGGCGGGACTGCTCTCGCGGGTCGACTTCAGCCTGCAGAGCCAGATCGAGGCCGACTCCGGCCTGCGCCGCCCGGACATGGTCATCAACATGCCCGGCGGCAAGCAGATGGCCATCGACGCCAAGGCGCCCTACAACGCCTACATGGAGGCGTGCCGCAAGGACATCGAGCCGGACGTGCGCCACCAGTACCTGGTCGAGCACGCCAAGAAGGTCCGCGGCCACGTCGACGCGCTCGCGTCGAAGTCCTACTGGTCCGGCCTCGCGGCGAGCCCCGAGTTCACGGTGGCCTTCATCCCCAACGACCAGCTGCTCGCCGCGGCCCTGGACGCCGACCCCTCCCTGCTGGAGCACGCGTTCGGCAAGGGGATCGTCCTCGCCACCCCGGCCAACCTCTGGGCGATCCTCAAGACCGTCGCCTTCACCTGGCGCCAGGACGTGCTCACCGAGGACGCCAAGGAGCTGTTCGACCTCGGCCGGGAGCTCTACCTGCGGATCGTGAAGATGGCCGAGCACGCCGAGAAGCTGCGGCGTTCGCTGGAGAGCACCATCAAGGCCTACAACGGCTTCGCCGGCTCCCTGGAGAGCCGCGTGCTGGTCACCGCGCGCAAGCTCGACCGGATGGACGAGTCCACCGTCATCCCGACGCCCGCGATGATCGAGGAGGCGCCGCGCGCGCTCACCAGCGGCGACTTCGAGGCCATCGCCGACCTGGACCGCGACGAGCTCCCGCTGGGGCTCGCGGAGCCGACCGACGCGGACGGGGCCGTCGAGGCCGAGATCGTCGAGGACTCCCAGGCCGGCTGAGCTCAGCACCCGAGCGACAGGTCCGGGCACCCGGGCCGAGGAGCCGGTCCGAGGAGCCGTCCGCGGCCCTCGACGCCCGCCGGCGCGGCCACTACGTTGCAGCGTGTGGATGTCGACGTACGCGAGGTGGCCCCCGGCGTGTGGCAGGCCCGGGCGAAGCACGTGGCGTGGGTGCTCGTGGTCGACGGCGAGGAGGTCACGCTGGTCGACACCGGCTACCCGGGCGACCGGGAACGGGTGATCGCCTCGCTCGAGAAGGTGGGGCGCTCGCCGGCCGACGTCGCCGCGGTCATCCTCACCCACGCCCACCCGGACCACCTGGGCAGCGCCGAGTACTTCCGCACCGAGGTGGGCACGCCGGTGCTGGTGCACGAGCGGGAGGTCCCGAACGCGACGGGCACCCGCATCGAGCAGGTGTCGGTCGCGACGCTGCTGGCGCGGGTCTGGCGGCCGGACGTGGCCGTGTGGATGCGCGACATCGTCGCCCTGAAGGCTGCGCGGGTCGATCGGCTGGGATCGGTGGAGACGTTCGCGGCCGACCCGCTGGACCTGCCGGGGCGGCCGCGCCCCGTGCACACGCCCGGTCACACGTCGGGGCACGCCGCCTTCCACCTGCCCGATCGCGGCGCGTTGCTCGTCGGCGACGCCCTCATGACCGAGCACGCCCTGGCCCGCACGCCCGGGCCGCAGCTGCTGCCGTCCTTCTTCAACCACGACGGCGAGGCGGCGCTGGCCTCGCTGGAGACGCTGTCGCGCCTGGAGGCGGACGTCCTCGTCCCGGGCCACGGTCCCGCGTTCCAGGGCTCCCCCGGCGACGCGGTCGCCGCCGCGCTCGCCGCCGCCTCGCGGGCCTGACCCACCCCGACCGCCCGGGCGGGCGGCGCGGCGTCGGGCAGCGCGGCTCAGACCCGGTCGGGGGCGTAGATCGGTGGGGTGGGGCCGTCCAGGTCGACCGTCCGCCGGGCGTTCGACATCGCCGTCACCGTGGCGGTCCCCAGCGGCCCGGTCCGGTCGAAGACCTCGGCGGTGCCGACGGAGAGTCCCCGCGCCGCGACATGGTCGGTGGCGCGGATCCCGAGCGTGGTGCTGTCGGGCAGGCGGCACAGCGTCAGGTCGATGTCGGTGTTGATGTAGCCGATGCCACCACTGCCCCAATTGGTGACCATGCTGGTCGCGTCCGCGATGGAGGCGGCCGCCTGGAAGGGCGTCGGCGTCTCCCCCACGATGACCGGCATCGCCGTCTGCCAGGTGGCGTGACGCCCGGCGTTCTGGTGCTCGCTGAAGTTCTGCGACCACGGCTGGTCGCTGGCGAAGAACGGGATGTGGTGCTCGCCGTCGGTCGGCACCACGTCGGCCGGTGGCGCGGCCGCCCGCTGCGGGGCCACCCACAGCTCCCCCGCCGGGGGCTCGCCGGTCCTCAGGAACAGCGCGCTGGCCCGCGCGACCGGATCACCGTCCTGCTCCATCACAGCGTCCACCAGCAGCAGCCGCGAGCTCGAGCGCACCACCGAGGCCCGCCCGCGCGACGCCACGGTGCCCGCCGGCCGGTACAGGTCGACGTGGTACCGGACCGGCACCAGGTCCGACCGGTCCAGCCGCGCGACGTGCTCCTCGATGGTGAGCGAGAGCAGGCCGCTGACCGCGACCCCGTGCATCTGGGCGTCGCTCCACAGGCTCGTCGCCAGCGCTTGCGGCGCCAGCAGACCACCCTCCACCCTGCGGAACCACCCGGGCTCGACGTCGCTCATCCGGGCAGCCTAGAACACGTTCTCACTTCCGCGGACCGTGTCCGGGTGGCCACCGGGCGCGGGCGAGGCCGGGTCGTACGGGGTGCGGGTGTAGACGAACGTCGCGCACTCGAGGTGAGCCACCGCGCCCGCCGCGTCGCGGTGCACGGTGAGGCCCTCGCCGCGGTGGTAGCCGTCGGAGCCGATGATCCGAGCATCCGCGCCGTCGCCGGCGACCACGAACCGGTCGCCGACCTCGCCCGTGCGGACGTCGCGCAGCCTCAGGTCCGAGCCCCACCACTCCAGGGAGTAGGCCGTGTTGCCCCAGAACCAGAGGCCGGGAACGCCCGCCAGCGACACCGGGAGCGTGGCCGTCGGCCGCCACGGCTCCGGCGGGGCCGGCGGGTCGACGGCCAGCACGAGGCCGGGGACCCGATCGGACGGCAGCCCGGTCGTGGCGTTGGCCAGCACCGCGACCGCGTCGTCCGTCGCGGGGTCGACGAAGAGGCTCGCCTGGAACCCGGGCATGGAGCCCGTGTGTCCGACCCACGACCGACCGCCCACGCGCAGCAGCCGCACCCCGAGCCCGTAGTCCACGGCCGGCGCGACCGGCTCGCGCATCCGGGCGGCCCAGGCCTCCCCGAGGATGCCCGGATGCCCGTGCGCCAGGACGCCCGCCCAGACCAGCAGGTCGGCGGGGGTGCTCCAGAGCTGACCGGCCGGCGCCATCGCCCCGGTGTCGGCGTGCGGCTCCGCGGTGAGCCTGCCGGTGAAGTGGTCGACGCTGCGTCCCGGCGCGCAGCCCTCCGGCGGCAGGTACGCGGTCGCGGCCATGCCCGACGGCGTGAGCAGCCGCGTCCGGACCGCCTCCCACCAGGACGTGCCGTGGGCCTCCTCGACGACCGCACCGAGGAGCGCGAAGCCGAGGTTGGAGTAGTGGTAGAGCTCGCCGGCGTCCGCGATCGCGGGGCGGCCGGCGTTCGCCGAGAACAGGGCCGCCCGGTCCGTCCCGGGCGTCCGCTCCCACCACTCCCCCGACGGCTCGCTCGGCAGGCCGGCGGTGTGGGAGAGCAGGCCGGCGACGGTCGCCCCGCCGTGCGGGGCGTCCGGCAGGAACCGGCCCACCGGGTCGTCCAGATCGACCTCGCCCGCCTCGGCCAGCTGCAGCACCAGGACGGCGGTCAGGGTCTTCGTGATCGACCCGATCCGGTACGCCGTCTCCGGTGACGGGGCGGGGTCCGCTCCCGCCCGGCCCCACCACGCCGGGCTCCCCCGCTCGGCGACCGCGCCCACGACCGACGGCAGCCGGCCTGCTGCCTGCAGGCCGGCCAGCGCGTCGTCGTAGCGTCGGGTCACTCGCCGTAGGCCTCCATCGGCGGGCAGGCGCAGACCAGGTTGCGGTCGCCGTAGGCCTGGTCGATGCGGGCCACCGGGGGCCAGTACTTGTCCGGGTCGAAGCCGGTCGGGAACGCACCGACCTCGCGCGGGTAGGCGCGGTCCCAGTCACCCGTCAGCACGGCGCCGGTGTGCGGCGCGTGGCGCAGCGGGGAGGCGTCCGCGGCCCACTCCCCCGTGGCCACCCGGTCGATCTCGCCCTTGATGGCGATCATCGCGTCGATGAACCGGTCCACCTCGGCGAGGTCCTCGGACTCGGTCGGCTCGACCATCAGGGTGCCGGCGACCGGGAAGGACATGGTCGGGGCGTGGAAGCCGTAGTCGATGAGGCGCTTGGCCACGTCGTCGACCGTGACGCCCGTCTGCCGGGTGATCTCGCGCAGGTCCAGGATGCACTCGTGGGCGACCAGGCCGGACTCGCCGCGGTAGAGCACCGGGTAGTGCTCGCCGAGGCGCGCCGCGATGTAGTTGGCCGACAGCACCGCGACCGCCGTGGCGCGGGTGAGGCCGGCGGCGCCCATCATCGAGATGTAGGCCCAGGAGATCGGCAGGATGCCGGCCGAGCCGTACGGGGCCGCGCTGATCGCGCCGATCCCCTCGCGCCGGTCCGCCTCGGGGTGCAGCACGTGGGTGGGCAGGTACGGCGCCAGGTGCTCGCGCACGGCCACCGGTCCCACACCGGGGCCACCGCCGCCGTGCGGGATGCAGAAGGTCTTGTGCAGGTTCAGGTGCGAGACGTCGCCGCCGAACTTCCCGGGCTGGGCGTAGCCGAGCAGCGCGTTGAAGTTGGCGCCGTCGATGTAGACCTGGCCGCCGTGCTCGTGGACGATCTCGCAGAGCTCGGTGATCGTCTCCTCGTAGACGCCGTGGGTGGACGGGTAGGTCACCATGATCGCGGCCAGGTCGTCGGCGTGCTCGGTGCACTTGGCGCGCAGGTCGTCGAGGTCGACGGTGCCGTCCTCGGCCGACTTCACCACCACGACCCGCATGCCGGCCATCACCGCCGAGGCGGGGTTGGTGCCGTGCGCGGACGCGGGGATCAGGCAGACGTCGCGCTGCCCCTGTCCCTGCGCCACGTGGTAGCCGCGGATCGCCAGCATGCCGGCGTACTCGCCCTGGGCGCCGGCGTTGGGCTGGATCGAGACGCGGTCGTAGCCGGTGACGTCGGCCAGCCAGCCCTCCAGCTCCTCGATCAGGCGGCGGTAGCCCGTGGCGGCGTCGGCGGGCGCGAACGGGTGCAGGTCGGCGAAGCCGGGCAGCGTGATCGGCTCCATCTCGGTGGTGGCGTTGAGCTTCATCGTGCACGAGCCGAGCGGGATCATGCCGCGGTCCAGCGCGTAGTCGCGGCGCGCCAGGCGCTTGAGGTACCGCAGCATGGAGGTCTCGTTGTGGTGGGTGTTGAACACCGGGTGCGTCAGGTAGTCGCTGGTCCGGGTCAGGGCCTCGGGCAGCCCGTCGATCGGCGCGGCGGCGGCCGGCGTGACGCCGAACGCCGCGTGCAGCGCCCGCAGGGTGCCCGCGCCGGCGGTCTCGCCGAACGAGATCCCGACCGTGTCGGCGTCGACCAGCCGCAGGTGCAGCCCGCCCGCGCGCGCCGCGGCCACGATCTCCGCGGCGCGGCCCGGGGCGCGGACGCCGAGGGTGTCGAAGAAGGTCGGGTCGAGGAGCTCGAAGCCGGCGGCGCTCAGCGACGCCGCCGCGCGGCCGGTCAGCGCGTGGACGTCCTGCGCGATCCGGCGCAGGCCCTCGGGGCCGTGGTAGACCGCGTACATCCCGGCGGCGACCGCGAGCAGCACCTGGGCGGTGCAGATGTTCGAGGTCGCCTTGTCGCGGCGGATGTGCTGCTCGCGGGTCTGCAGGGCGAGCCGGTAGGCCGGGCGGCCCTCGGCGTCGATGGAGACGCCGACCAGGCGCCCGGGCAGCTGGCGCTCGAGGCCGGGCCGCACGCTCATGAAGCCGGCGTGGGGGCCGCCGTAGAAGAGCGGGACGCCGAACCGCTGGGCCGAGCCGACGACGACGTCGGCGCCCATCGCGCCGGGCGCCTCGAGCAGGGTGAGCGCGAGCAGGTCCGCTGCCACCACCGCGAGGCCGCCGCGGGCGTGCACCTCGTCGATGATCGGCCGCGGGTCGATGATCCGGCCGGACGCCCCGGGGTACTGCACCAGGACGCCGGAGACGGCGCCCTCCGGCAGGCCCTCGGTCAGGTCCGCGACCACGATCTCGATGCCGAGGCCCTCGGCGCGGGTGCGCACCACGTCGACCGTCTGCGGGAGAGCGTCGGCGTCGACCACGAACGGCCCCGCGGCCTTGCGGTTGGCGCGGAACGCGAGCGCCACCGCCTCCGCGGCCGCGGTCCCCTCGTCCAGCAGCGACGACCCCGTGGTGGGCAGCCCGGTCAGGTCCGAGACCATGGTCTGGAAGTTCAGCAGCGCCTCGAGTCGGCCCTGCGAGATCTCGGGCTGGTAGGGCGTGTACGCCGTGTACCAGCTCGGGTCCTCGAACAGGTTGCGGCGGATCACGGCCGGCGTCACCGTCGAGTGGTAGCCGAGGCCGATCAAGGCCTCACCCGGCTCGTTGGCGGCGGCCAGCTCGCGCAGCGTGGCGGCGGCGGTCTCCTCGTCGACGCCCTCGCCGAGGCCGAGACCGTCGAGCGAGCGGATCGCCTTCGGGACGGCCGCGTCCATGAGCTCGTCGAGGGATCCGAAGCCCAGGCGGGCGAGCATCGCCTCGACCTGCGGCTGGTCGGGGCCCAGGTGGCGCGCCACGAAGGGCGACAGTGCGGTCGGGTGGTCGGCGTGCGCAGAGGTCACGGGTTCAGGCTCCTCGGATCGGTTTGATCGAGCCCTCCCCCTCTGTCGTCGCATCGTCGCGGCTTCAGAGTCGCCTGTCCGCACGGTCCTGGCGCCTGAGAGGTTCCGGGGAGGAATTGCCCCTTCGGCGTCCGCTTTCGACGGGAAAACGAAACTCTCCCGCGCGGCATCGACAGCGCGGGAGAGTTTATCAGCCGGGTGCGGCTCAGACGGCGTTGCGTGCCGCCCGTCGCGCCGCCAGCTCGTCGCCGGAGACCGGAGCGTCCGCGTCGTTGGCGCGCTCGCTCGGCAGCGAGGAGAGCGTGCCCTCGATCTCGCGCCAGACCCCACCGATCGCGATGCCGAAGACTCCCTGACCACCCTGGAGCAGGTCGATCACCTCGTCGTTGCTCGTGCACTCGTAGACCGAGGCACCGTCGCTCATCAGCGTCACCTGCGTGAGGTCGTCCGTGCCGCGCTCGCGCAGGTGGCCGACGGCGGTGCGCACCTGCTGGAGCGAGATCCCGGCGTCCAGGAGCCGCTTGATCACCTTGAGGATGAGCACGTCGCGGAAGCTGTAGAGCCGCTGCGAGCCGGAGCCCGAGGCACCGCGCACGCTCGGCTCGATCAGCCCGGTGCGGGCCCAGTAGTCGAGCTGCCGGTAGGTGATGCCCGCGGCGTTGCACGCGGTCGGGCCGCGGTAGCCGAGGTCGCTGGGCAGCGGCGACACGTCGTCGGTGAAGAGCAGGCCCTGCTCCTCTGCTGCGGCGGATGCCGCGGGGTCTTGGGCCGTCTTCGGCTGCTGCTCGTTCACTCGGTCCTCCATGGTTCGAGGTGGGGCAGGACATGACGCTACGGCCCGGCCTGAGGTCGGTCAAAGACCCTCGGGGTGTGTCGCGAAAACTCTCACCCTCAACATGAACCTTACGTCGATTCGAAGTCCTCCGGCGTGACGTGGTCGAGGAACTCGCGGAACCTCTCGACCTCGTCCTCCTCCTCGACCGGCACCGCCAGACCGGCCTCGTCGAGCACGCCCTCGTCGCAGTAGATCGCCGTGCCGGTGCGCAGCGCGAGCGCGATCGAGTCCGAGGGGCGGGCACTGACCTCGGCCCCGGACGCGAAGACCAGCGTGGCGAAGAAGACGCCGTCGCGGACATCGGTGATCCGCACCTGCTCCAGGCTGTTGCCGGTGGCCGTGAGGATGTCCTTCATGAGGTCGTGGGTGAGCGGCCGAGGCGGCACCACCCCCTGCTGGGCGAAGGCGATGGCGGTCGCCTCCACCGCGCCGATCCAGATCGGCAGGTAGCGGTCACCGGCCACCTCGCGCAGCAGCACGATCGGCTGGTTGGACGGCATCTCCACCCGGACTCCCATGACGTCGACCTCGCGCATGCCTCCAGACTACCCACTGCCGGGGACGCCGTGAGGGACGTCGGGCCGCGCACCCGCGCTGCGGCCGGGTCGCGCCGGACCCCGGTCAGAGGCGGCGCAGACCCGCCTTGACCAGGGTGGCGTGCAGCTTCACCGACAGCGAGGCGATCTCGCTCACCGCCTCCTCGGCCCGTGCCGCCGCGGCGGCGTCGCGACCGCGCCGCACCGGCGCGACGACCTGGCCGATCAGCCCGACCTCACGGTCGGCCGCCGCCTTGAAGGCGCGCAGGTGCCGCGGCTCGATCCCGAACGCGCCGAGCTCCTTGGCGGTCTGCGCGACCACCAGGGCGTCGCTGTCGAAGTGGCCGGTGCCCGAGGCGCTGAGCAGCCCGAAGCCCTCGAGCTCGCCCAGGAGCGCCTCGTCGATCTCCGCGATCTTCACCAGCTCCTGTCGGGAGAGCCGCACCTGGTCGCGGCGGAGGAAGGACTCCGGGCTCGGCACGCCGTCGCTGCCGAGCGCCACGGTCGGGACGGTGGGCACGACGGGCTCGATCGGCGGCGGCTCCAGGCCGCGGTCGATCGCGTCCAGGTGCTCGCCGATGACCTTCAGCGGCAGGTAGTGGTCGCGCTGCATGCGCAGCACGTACCGCAGCCGGTCGACGTCGCGGGGCGCGAACTTCCGGTAGCCCGCCGGGGTGCGCTCGGGCTTGATCAGGCCCTGCTCCTCGAGGAACCGGATCTTGGAGATCGTGACGGACGGGAAGTCCTCCCGCAGCCGGTCGAGCACCTGTCCGATGTTGAACAGCTCCCGAGCGGCGACCGGCCGTGAGGCCGGGTCCGGGCGAGCGGGAACCATCGGGCTCAGGCGCTCTCGTGCCCGGCGAAGTAGACCAGTCGGTACTTGCCGATCTGGACCTCGTCGCTGTCCTTGAGCTGGACCTGCTCGATCCGGTCGCGGTTGACGTAGGTGCCGTTGAGGCTGCCCGCGTCGGCGACCGAGTAGCCGGAGCCCTCCCGGTTGAAGACCGCGTGCCGGCGCGAGACCGTCACGTCGTCGAGGAAGATCGCGCTGTCCGGGTGGCGACCGGCGCTCACCTCGGCCTGGTCGAGCAGGAACCGGCTACCGGCGCCCGGACCCTTCTGCACCACGAGCAGCGCGTGCCCGACGGGGAGCGCGTCGACGGCCGCGGCGTCCACGGGGTTCAGCGCGCGGTCGGAGGTCTCCACCTTCTCGCCACCGCCGAACTGGATCGTCGCGGTGGTCTCGCCCAGCGGGGGCGCGGAGGTGTCCGGCGCCTCCGGGGTCGCCGGCTCCGCGGTCACCAGGCGGGTACCGCACTGGGAGCAGAACCGCGCGTCGTCCGGGTTCTGCCGCCCGCAGTTCGTGCAGAACGGCATCAAGCCTCCTCAGGCACAACCCTCACCCTGACAGTGAGGTGGATGGTTCGAACCTACACCCTGCTCAGCCGTCGAGCTGGGCCTCGTAGGAACTGGCGTCGAGCAGCTCGGCCAGCGCCCCGGCGTCGGCGGGGACGACCTCGAAGAGCCAGCCGGCGCCGTACGGGTCGCTGTTGACCAGCTCGGGGGTCGCGTCGAGCGCCTCGTTGGCCGCCACGACCTCGCCCGCGACCGGCGCGTAGATGTCGCTCACGGACTTGGTCGACTCCAGCTCGCCGCACGGGGTGCCGGCGGTCAACGTGGCCCCGACCTCCGGGAGCGACACGTAGACGATGTCGCCGAGGGCGTCCTGGGCGTAGTCGGTGATCCCGACCCGGATCGAGCCCGGCGCCGTGCCCGGCTCGCGCACCCACTCGTGCTCGACGGTGTACTTCAGGTCCGTTGGGTTCACGGTGGTTCTCCTTGTGGGGTCCGGTGGCGGCCGGCGAGCGGCCGCGCAGCAGAAGGCTACTGGTCGGGCGCCGGCTCGGCGAAGCGCCCTGCCGCGCTGTCCCGGACCGACTCGATGTCCAGCGAGGTCAGCTTGTCGACCTGGACCTCCGCGCCGTCGTCGCGGAGCTGCTGGCTCGGCCCGAAGGCGAAGACCATCGCCGCGTTGAGGACGTCGGGGTCGCCGATGACGTCGAGGACGTAGGGCCCCTCGACCAGCTGGCCGTCGACCAGGAAGCCGCCCGTGGTCTCGGCGAAGGAGGACTGGGCGCCGATCCGCACCTCGCCGTTGAGCTGCATGGCCTCGGCGCCGACCGTGCGCAGCTCCTGGACGGTGTCCAGCATCGAGGAGAGACGGACGGTGCCGTCGACCTCCGTGATCGTGATCCGGATCCCCGGGCCGGTGACCGGGACGACGCCCGCGAGCACGCTGAGGTCGTCGACCTCGTTCTGCGCCTGCTCCAGCGCGGCCCGGCGCTTGGTGCTGTCGTCCTGGAGGTCGTCCCGGACGCCCTCGAGCCGGTCGATGTCGGCCTCGGCGCGCTGGCGGGCTCCGGCCAGCGCGTTGAGGACGTCGATCAGGTCCTGCTGGCGCAGGCCCGCGTAGTTGTCCTCGTTGGCGGCGACCCGGACCTGGGTGACCGCGGCGAAGCCGACCAGGGCGAGGAGCAGGGCCACCACGACCTGCCGGCGGGAGGGGCGCCGTACGGCGGTCATCAGGCGCTCCAGCGGGGACCCCGCGGAGGGGCCCACCGTCGAGGCCGCGGTGGATGCCTCCGACGTACCGGCGGGCTCCGGGGTCGCCTCGGGCTCGGGCTCGGTCTCCCCGACCGCCTCGGCCTCGGCCTCGGGCTCTGCCTCAGGCTCGGCCTCGGGCTCGGCCTCGGGCTCGGCCTCAGGCTCGGACTCGACCACAGCCTCGGCCTCGGGCTCGGCCTCGGGCTCCGCCTCAGGCTCGGGCACCGCCTCCGGCTGGGTGTCCGCCTCGGTCTCGGACTCGACCTCCGGCGCCGTCACCTCCGCCCCGTCCTCGGGCGGGTCCGGCTCGGCGCCCGCGTCGTCGCGCGGTCGCCGGTCGGTGTCGTCGACGGACTCCTCAAGCATGGAAGACGTGCCTTCGGATGGCGGCGGCGTTGGTGAAGATCCGGATGCCGAGGACGACGATCACGCCGGTGGAGAGCTGACCACCGACGCCGAGCCGGTCACCGAGGTACACGATCCCGGCCGCGATCACGACGTTGCTGACGAACGAGACGACGAAGACCTTGTCGTCGAAGATGCCGTCCAGGTAGGCGCGCAGCCCACCGAACACCGCGTCCAGCGCCGCCACGACGGCGATCGGGAGGTACGGCTCCAGCGCCAGCGGCACGTCCGGCTTGAAGATCAGGCCGAGGGCGACGCCCACGGCCAGTCCCAGTACCGCGATCACAGCGCACCATCCTCCTTCTGCCCGTGGCCGTCGCTCGACGGGTTCCGGGCAGACCGTAGCCTGAGGAGCCGCGCCGGTGCGGCAGGCAGGCGCACCTCGGCGAGGCTGTCGATGTCGTACCGGAACGCGAACCGCTGGACGAGCGCGAGGAACTCCTGGCCCGGGTGGGACTCGATGAAGTCCGAGGCGAGGCGGTCCACGTCGCCGATCGCGGTGATCGTGTACGGCGGCGCGATGCCGACGCTGTTGACCTCGATCGGGGTCCCGGAGTTCCGGATCGCGGAGCGCGCGGTCAGGCGCTGCCCGTTGATCGCGATCGCCTCGGCTCCGACGGCCCACAGCGCGTCGACCAGCACGGCGAGGTCGGAGTCCCGGATCACGTTCGCCGGGTCGGTGGCGTCGGTGTTGTCGACGGTGACCCGGATCGCCGGGCCGACGACCGGCGTGAAGCCGGCCAGCGCGCCGAGCCGGGCCGCGCGCTCCTCGAGGCCCGCCACGGAGTCACCGAGGTCGCGCAGCGCCTGCTCGCCCTCGCTGTTGCGCAGGCGCAGGTCGTCGATGCGGGCCTGGACGGCCTGGACCGAGGCGCGCCGGGTCTCGATCCGGTCGATCAGCGCGGCTCGGCTGGCGTCCTGGTCCTCGGCGTTGCGCTGGGTCTGGACGCCGGCGACCGTCACCAGCAGCGCGAAGGCGGCAAGCACCGCCACCACCCCGCCACCGGAGATCCGGCGGGGCGTGCGGTCGCCACCGCGGGCGTCGGCGGCCGCCTGGTAGTCGCGGTCGAGCGACTCCTCGGTGATCAGGGTGAGCAGCGGGGTCCGCACCCGGTCGGAGACGTCAGCCACGGCGACCACGTCCCCGGAGCGGGCGTCGCTCGACCGTCGCCATCAGCGTGCGCACCTGCCACGCGTACAGGAGGCCGGCCCACCAGTAGAGGCCGATCCCCCACGCTGCGAAGGCCCACCCGAAGACCAGGGCCAGCGTCGCCACGACCCCGTCGCCCTCGCCGAGCAGGAGCAGCGGGAAGGCGTAGAGCAGGTTGAAGGTGGCGGCCTTGCCGAGGAAGTGGACCGGGAGCGCGCTGTAGCCGCGCGTGCGCAGCAGCGGCACCAGGCCCCACATCAGCAGGTCGCGCAGCGGCAGCGCGAGCGCCACCGGCCACGGGATCACGTCCCGCAGCGCGAGGCCGACCACGACCGCGAGGATGTAGAGGCGGTCGGCGACCGGGTCGAGCAGCTGGCCGAGCGGGGAGGTCTGGTTCAGCCGCCGGGCGAGCCAGCCGTCGAGGAAGTCGGTCACGCCCGAGAACGCCAGCACCGCCAGCGCCCACGCGTCCTCCTCCGGGCCGAGCACCAGCCAGAGGAAGACGGGCACCAGGGCCAGCCGGAGCAGGCTCAACAGGTTCGGCACCGTCACCACGCGCGGGGACGGCCTCACCTCGCTGCCTGCCGGGTCCACCACGGTGGTCACCCTAGTCAGCCCCCGCGGTGGCCTGGTCGTCGGAGTGCGCCGCGTCGCGGATCTCCCCGACCAGCTCCTCGATCACGTCCTCCAGCGCCGCCACCCCGACGAGGGCCCCGGAGGTCTCGACCACCCGCGCCATGTGGGCACCGCGGCGCTGGAGCACCTCGAGCACCTCGTGCAGCTGGCTGCCCTGGGTCACCGTGGCGAACGGACGGATCCACCGGTCCGCCACCGGGCGCTGGCGGCGCACCTCGTCGGGCTCCAGCACGTCCTTGATGTGCAGGTAGCCGATCAGCTCCGGGTCCCCGTCGCCGTCCACGACCGGGAACCGGCTGAAGCCGGTGGCGGCGCAGAGCGCCTCCACGTCCGCACCGGTGGAGCCACGACGGACGGTCGCGAGGTCCGCGGGGGCCATCAGCACCGACTCGACCGTCTTCTCGGTGAAGCCGAGCGCGCCGGCCAGCCGGTCGTACTCGTCGTCCGCGAGCAGGCCCTCGCCGCGGGACTCCTCGACCAGCGCGGCGACCTCCTCGCGCGTGTAGGTGCTCGTCACCTCGTCCTTGGGCTCGATGCGCAGCAGCCGCAGGATGCCGTTGGCCATCGCGTTGATCGCCACGATCACCGGCCGCAGCACGGTCACCAGGCCGAGCAGCGGCGGGCCGAGCACCAGCGCGGAGCGGTCCGGCCCCGCCAGCGCGATGTTCTTGGGGACCATCTCCCCCAGCACCACGTGCAGGAACACGACCACGGCGAGCGCCACCACGAAGGCGATCGGGTGGACCGCACCGTGCGGCAGGCCCAGCGCCTCGACCGCCGGCTCGAGGAGGTGGGCGAGCGCGGGCTCGGCCACGGCACCGAGGCCCAGCGAGCAGATCGTGATGCCGAGCTGGGCGCCCGCCATCATCTCGGAGACGTTCTCCATCGCGCGCAGCGTGGTGCGGGCGATGCGGGAGCCCTCGAGCGCCATCGGCTCGATCTGGCTGCGGCGCGCGGAGATCAGGGCGAACTCCGCGCCCACGAAGAAGGCGTTCGCGGCCAGCAGCACGACGGCGAGGCCGATCCCGAAGAGGTCGCTCATCGCTCCCCCTCCATGCTCTCGACGCGGGACTCGACCCGCATCGACAGCCGGTCGATGCGGAGCCCGTCCATGTGGTCGACGGTCAGCAGCGCGCGCCGGGCGGTCACCTCGCCGTCCTCCTCGACGTCCGGCAGGTCCACCTCGGCGCGGTCGCCGGCCACCGGGATCCGGCCGAGCACCTTGAGCACGAGGCCCGCGACGGTGTCGTAGTCCTCACTCTCGGGCAGCGGGACGCCGGTCAGGTCCTCGACCTCGTCGGGGCGCAGCAGGCCGGAGAGGGACCACGAGCCGTCGCGGCGCAGCCGGCCGCGGGCGCCGAGCCGGTCGTGCTCGTCGGCGATGTCGCCGACGATCTCCTCGATCACGTCCTCGAGCGTGACGATGCCGGCGTGGTCGCCGTACTCGTCCAGCACGATCGCCATCTGGAACCCGTCGGCGCGCAGCAGCGCGAGCAGCGGGTCCAGGCGCAGGGTGTCGGGGACCACGATCGGCTTCGCCATCAGGTGCTTGACCTTGACGGTGGAGCGCTCGTGCAGCGGCAGGGCGACGGCGTTCTTGACGTGCACGGTGCCGACCACCACGTCCTGGTCGTCCAGCACCGGGAACCGGGAGTGCCCGGTCTCGCGGGCGAGGGTGATCACGGCGCTGGCACGGTCCTGCTCGTCCAGCGACCGCGTGCGCACCCGCGGCGTCATGATCTCGCCGGCGGTCCGCGTGCCGAACTCCACCGATCGCTCCATCAGCTCGGCGGTGTCGGCGTCCAGGGTGCCCTCGTCGGCGGAGCGCTGGATGAGGGAGGCCAGCTCCGCGGAGCTGCGGGCCGAGCGGAGCTCCTCCTGCGGCTCGATGCCGAGGCGTCGCACGATGGCGTTCGCGCTCCCGTTGAGGAGCCGGATCGGCACCGCGCAGGTCGCCGTGAACAGCCGCATCGGCCGCTGGGTGGCGCGCGCCGTGGCCAGCGGGAGCGCGATCGCGACGTTCTTGGGGACCAGCTCGCCGATCAGCATGGTGAGCACCGTGCTGATGGTCAGGCCGAGCGCCACCGCGATCGGGCTCACCGCGGAGTCGGCCACGCCGAGCGAGCCGAGTGGCCCGCGGAGCAGCTCCGCGAGCGCGGGCTCGGCGAGGAAGCCGATGCCGAGGTTGGTCACCGTGATGCCGACCTGCGCGCCCGAGAGCTGCGTGGAGAGGGAGCGGAGCGCCCGCTGCAGCCCGACGGCGGAGGCGTCTCCGGCGGCGGCCGCCCGCTCGACCTGGCCACGGTCCACCGTGACGAAGGCGAACTCGGCCGCGACGAAGAGCCCGCAGGCGAGGATGAGCAGGATGGCGATTCCCAGCAGAAGCCAGGGTGTCATCGAGTGTGTGGTCCTTCGGAGGTGGAACGGGAGGTGCCGATTCTACCGGTGCACCGGTCGCGGGGCCGCACTCGCGCGGAGATTCGCCGTCCGGCTCGCCGGGCTCAGCGCCGGCTCGCCACCCCGCCGTACCAGTCGAGCAGCTCGGGGGCGTCCACGCTGCCCGGGTCGAAGGCGCCCGACAGGTCCTGCCCGGCGAGCAGCTTCTTCACCGGGACCTCGAGCTTCTTGCCGGTCCGGGTGTGCGGGATCCCGGGCGCGGCGATGATCTCGTCCGGGACGTGCCGCGGCGAGGCGTGGGTCCGGATCGCGTCGGCGATCCGGGAGCGCAGCGCGTCGTCCAGCTCGACGCCCTCGGCGAGCACCACGAAGAGCGGCATCCAGTAGCCGCCGCCAGGCTGCTCGACCCCGATCACGAGCGCCTCGCGCACCTCCGGGAGTGCCTCCACCGGCTCGTAGATGTCGCCACTGCCCATCCGGATGCCGTGACGGTTGAGGGTGGCGTCCGAGCGGCCGTGGATCACCACCGAGCCGTGGTCGGTCAGCGTGATCCAGTCGCCGTGGCGCCAGACGCCGGGGAACGTGTCGAAGTAGGCGTCCCGGTAGCGGTGACCGTCCGGGTCGTCCCAGAAGGCGACCGGCATCGAGGGCATCGGCCGGGTGACGACGAGCTCGCCCACCTCGCCCCGCACGGGGCGGCCCGCCGGGTCGAACGCGTCGAGCGCGACGCCCAGGCAGGGGCGCGAGAGCTCGCCCGGCCAGACCGGGACGGTCGGCACCGCACCCACGAAGGCGCTGACCACGTCGGTGCCACCACTGATCGAGCAGATCTGCACACCGTCGCCGAGCTCCGCCTGCAGCGCCTGGTGGCTGTTGGCCGGGAAGGTCGAGCCCGAGATGCCGACCATGCGGAGCCGGTGCAGGTCGTGGCCGGACGGGCCGACGCCCGCCTTCTGGCACGCCGCCACGTAGCCGGGGCTCATCCCGACCACGCTGACCTCGTGCTCCGCGGCGAGCGCCCAGAGGCCGTCGGGCCCCGGTCGCGCCGGCGAGCCGTCGTACGCGACCACGCTCGCGCCGGTGAGCAGGCCGCCCACCAGGAAGTTCCACATCATCCAGGAGGGCGTCGTGTACCAGAACAGCCGCTCGCCGGGTCCGAGGTCGAAGTGGAGCGCGGCGACCTTCGCCTGCTCGAGCAGCACGCCGCCGTGGCCGTGCACGATGCCCTTCGGCCGGCCGGTCGTGCCGGAGGAGAACAGGACCCACAGCGGGTGGTCGAACGGGAGCGGCTCGGGGGCGAAGTCGGCCTCCCGGCCCACCGCGGCGGCCCAGTCCTGCGTGCCGATCTCCAGGGTGCCCCGCAGCCCCGGGAGCGCGCCGGCCAGCTCGGCGACCACGTCGGACCGGTCGTGGCGGCGCCCGCCGTGCAGGTACGACGTCGCGTGCACCAGCAGCGCGGGCTCGAGCTGCTCGAAGCGGGCCCGCGCGGCGGACGCTGCGTAGTCCATGCCGCAGACCGCCCAGGTCGCGCCGATGCTCGCGGCCGCCAGCAGGGAGACGACGGCCTCGGCGCCGTTGGGGAGGAACCCCACGACCCGGTCGCCGCGTGCCACGCCGAGGTCGCGGAAGGTGGCCGCCAGGCCGGCGACCTGTGCCCGCAGCTCGGCCCACGTCAGGTGCACGGTCGCCGCGGGGTCCTCGGTGCAGGCGACGAGCGCCACCTCGTCGGCCGGCCGGTCGCGCAGCACCGATGCCGCGTAGTTGACCGTCGCCTCGGGGAACCAGACCGCGCCCGGCATCCGCTCCTCGGCCAGCGCCGGACCGGGCAGGTCCTCCCCCACGTAGTCGGCGACGGCGCGCCAGAAGGCGTCCGGCTCGGCGACCGACCAGCGCCAGAGGCTGTCGTAGTCACGCCCGGTGAGCCCCGGCGTCTCCGGCAGCTGCTCGGCGAACTCGACGACGCGCGGCGTACGGCCGGGGGTGGACGGTGCGGGGACCCAGTCTGGTGCGCTCACGCCGCGACCATAGCCCCGGCGAACCGGGCGCGGGCGGTCGGTCCGGCCCGCCGGAACGCCTTTCCGCAATTGCCACTCGGATTGACAACGGGACCAGTAGCCTCACGCGCACCACGCCACCGACCCGACCAGGTCCGGCTGACGGACCATCAGGGAAGGGCCATGAGCGAGCACTCGGACGACACCATGGTGAAGGGCGGCGCCGCCGACCTCGAGCGGACGCTGCGCGCCGTCGTCGACTCCGCACCGCACGCGATCCTGCTGACCGACGTGTCCGGCTGCGTCGTGCTGGCCAATCCCCAGGCGGAGCGGCTCTACGGGTACGACCTGGACACCCTGGTCGGGATGCCCGCCGCCGCCCTGATGCCGGCGCGCCACCGGGCCCAGCACGCCGCGATGCGGGCGCGCTTCCTCGCCGAGCCGCACGTCAGGGAGCCGCGCGAGCAGCGGGACGGGCGGCGGTTCCTGGCACTGCGCAGCGACGGCACGGAGGTGCCGGTCGAGGCGGGCATGACGCCGGTCTGGCTGGACGACGAGCTCTTCATCATGACCTCGATCACCGACGTCACCGAGCGGGTCGCGGCCCGCTCGCGCGCCGAGGGCGACCTGCGCCGATCGATCCTCGACAGCCTGCCGTTCAGCGTCCTCGCGACCGACCGGTGCGGCAGCATCGTCGCGGCGAACCCCGCCGCAGCGGCACTGGTCGGTCGACCGCCGGACCAGCTGGTCGGGCGGACCCTGGCGTCGCTGGCGGCGACGCCGTACAGCCCGCTCGGGGGGCCGGCGGCCGGCCTGGCCACCCTGGTCGGGCAGGAGCTGGAGATCGAGTACCAGCGCCCCGACGGGAGCAGCCTCCCGGTCCTCCAGGTCGTCAGCGAGATGCGCGACGTGGAGGGGCTGCTCGGCGGCTACCTCGTGGTCGCCTACGACATCACCGCGCGCCGCCAGGCCCAGGACGCGGTGCGGCGGATGACCACGCACGACGCGCTCACCAACCTGCCCAACCGGACCCAGCTCGAGCGCCACCTCGGCGCCGCGATCGCCGAGGCCGCCGAGTCCGGCGCGGAGGGGGCCCTGCTCCTGCTCGACCTCGACCACTTCCAGCGCGTCAACGACTCCCTCGGCCACCAGGTGGGCGACCAGGTGCTCCTCGAGATCGCCGAACGCCTGCGCCGCTGGTCGGACGACGACACCTTCGTGGCCCGCTTCGGCGGCGACGAGTTCGTGGTCGTGGTCCGCGACGCCACGCGGCTGCCCACCCTGACCGCGGACCTCGCCGCGGACCTCGCCCGCACCGTCGAGGTGGACGGCCGGGAGCTGAGCACCACGCTGAGCATGGGCGGCGCGCTCTTCCCCGGCCAGGGCGCCGACCCGACCGTGGTCATCCAGCACGCCGACACGGCGATGTACTACGCCAAGGCGGCCGGTCGCAACCAGCTCCAGTGGTTCAACGAGGGCATGCGCGAGCGGACCAACGAGCGCCTCTCGCTCGCCTCGGCCCTCCGGCTCGCGCTGCGCGAGGGCGAGCTCTCGGTCGCCTACCAGCCGCAGGTGGACCTCGCCACCGGCCGCACCGTCGGCTTCGAGGCCCTGGCCCGCTGGCAGAGCCCGACGCTCGGCACCGTCGGGCCGCACCGGTTCATCCCGGTCGCCGAGGAGACGGGGCTGATCGTCGAGCTCGGCGCGTGGGTGCTCGAACGGGCTTGCGCCGACATCGTCCGGATCCAGGCCGAGATCGGCCGGCCGATGCGCCTCGCCGTCAACGCCTCCCCGCACCAGTTCCACGCCGAGGGCTGGGTCGAGACGGTCGTCGAGATCCTCGATCGGACCGGCCTCGACCCCGGCCAGCTGGAGCTCGAGATCACCGAGGGCGTCCTGATGGACGACCAGCGCCACGTCCTGGAGACGCTGCGCCGGCTGCGCGAGATCGGGATCTCGATCGCCGTCGACGACTTCGGGCTCGGCTACTCCAGCCTCGCCTACCTCGCCCGGTTCCCGATGGACAAGCTGAAGATAGACCGCGCCTTCGTCAACGGCCTCCAGCCCCAGCAGGGGCGCGCGCCGATCATAGACGCCATCGTCGGCATGGCCCACGCCCTCGGGATGGACGTCGTCGCCGAGGGCGTGGAGACGCCGGACCAGGAGCGCTACCTGCGCAGCCGCGGGTGCGACGAGGCGCAGGGCTTCCTCTACAGCGCCGCCGTCGCGCCCAAGGACGCGTTCCGGGCGGCCCGCAGGCGGCGCGCCTCCGTCTGAGCCGCGGCCACGTCCGGACCGGCGGCGTCCTCCCCCGCCGGGCGGACCCATCCCTCGCCGGGCTCGTGGCGCCGTACGACGCGCGCGGGCACGCCGGCGACCACCGCGTGGTCCGGCACCTCGCCGCGCACGACCGAGCCGGCCGCCACCACCACCTGGCGCCCGATCGTGGTGCCCGGCAGGATGATCGCGCCGTGCCCGATCCAGCTGCCGGAGCCGATCCGGACCGGCCGGTGCTCGCCGAACTGGCGCCCGATCGGGACGTCCGGGTCCTCGTAGCCGTGGCTCGCGTCCGAGACGAAGACGTCCTTGCCGAACCAGACGTCGTCCCCGATCTCGATCGAGTCGTGGGCGGTGAGGCACGCGCGGGCGCCGATCACGCACCGGTCCCCGACGACCAGGCCACGCTCCGGCAGCCGGGCCTGGGTGGGTCCGTAGCCGACCGAGAGCGTGCAGTAGCGGCCGATCAGGGTGTCGGCGCCGATGTGGATCGACGAGGCCCCGAACAGGCCCTCGATGGGGAAGCCCAGGCAGCTGCCGGGGCCGAAGGCGCCGAAGCCGTCGGCGACGTCGGTCCCCGGCACCACGTCACCGAGGCGTTCGACCCGGCGCCAGGTGGCATGGATGGAGCGGTTGAGGAACCGACGCAGCAACGGCACCCGGCGACCCTAGTGGCCCGCGCGCCGTCCGGGGGGCGGTTGACGCGCCGGGCGGCGCGAGAATCGGTAGGTTCGAAGGACTCCGACGGGATCGGACGAGGGGGTGCGGCGTGGGAAGGGTGACGGCCAGGCGAGCGGTGGTGCGCCTGCGCGACGGCGCGGTCACGCGGGTGTCCGACGCCCTCGCGGTCGAGGAGCCGATGGAGCTCCGGGTCGACGGCCGTCCCCTGACGGTCACGATGCGCACGCCCGGCAGCGACTTCGACCTCGCCGCCGGGTTCCTTGTCTCCGAGGGTGTCGTGCACAGCGCCGACCAGATCTCCGCGATCCGCTACTGCGCCGGCGTCGACGCGGAGGGCCGCAACACCTACAACGTGGTCGACGTGACGCTGTCCCCGGGGACGCCGGCGCCGGCGCCGGGCCTCCAGCGCAGCTTCGCGACGACCTCGGCGTGCGGCGTGTGCGGGAAGACCAGCCTCGACGAGGTCCACGCCGCGACCCGGTACGCCGTGGCCGACGACCCCGTGCGGATCGCGCCGTCCACGCTCGCCACCCTCCCCGAGCGGCTGCGGACGGCGCAGCGGGTCTTCGACCGCACGGGCGGCCTGCACGCGGCCGGGCTCTTCACCGCCGACGGCCGGTTGCTGGCCGCCGACGAGGACGTGGGCCGGCACAACGCGGTCGACAAGGTCGTCGGGGCATCACTCCTCGCCGGCCGCCTGCCGGAGGCCGGGCGCGTGCTCATGGTCAGCGGCCGCGCCTCGTTCGAGCTCGTGCAGAAGGCGCTGATGGCCGGCATCCCCATCCTCGCGGCCGTCTCCGCGCCCTCCTCCCTGGCCGTGGACCTCGCCGAGCGGAACGGCATGACACTGGTGGGCTTCCTGCGCGGCTCCTCCTGCAACGTGTACGCCGGAGCGGAGCGGATCGCGGACGCGCGGGCCTGAGCCCGGCCGGCCTTCGAAGGACCCGCGACCGCGGGACCGACTGCCCTGCTGGCCGGCACGCCCGTCGGGCAGGCTGGCAGCGGACGATCGGAGGAGCACCATGCCAGCACCGGCCGCGTCGCGAGCCTCCACACCGGCCGTCGTGGAGGTCTCGGGGCTGGTCAAGGAGTTCGGCCGGACCCGCGCCCTCGACGGTCTCGACCTGACGGTGGACGCGGGTGAGGTGCACGGCTTCCTGGGGCCGAACGGCGCCGGGAAGTCGACGACGCTGCGGGTGCTGCTCGGGCTGATCCGTCCCGGCGCCGGCACGGCCCGGGTCTTCGGGCAGGACCCGTGGCGGCACGGACCCGAGCTGCACCGCCGCCTGGCCTACGTGCCCGGCGACGTCAGCCTGTGGCCGAACCTGTCCGGCGGTGAGACCGTGGACATGCTGCTCCGGATGCGGGGCGCCGACCCGGCCGCCAGCCGGAAGGACGAGCTGGTCGAGCGGTTCAGGCTCGACCCGACGAAGAAGGGGCGCGCGTACTCCCGCGGCAACCGCCAGAAGGTCGCCCTGATCGCCGCTCTGGCCACCGACACCGACCTCCTGGTCCTGGACGAGCCCACCGCCGGCCTGGACCCGTTGATGGAGCAGGTGTTCCGCGAGTGCCTCGCCGAGCACCGGACGCGGGGCGCGACGGTGCTGCTGTCCAGCCACATCCTCAGCGAGGTCGAGCGCCTGGCCGACCGGGTCACGATCATCCGGGACGGTCGCACCGTCGAGTCCGGGACGCTCGACAGCCTGCGCCTCACGCGACGGGCCGACCGCGACGCGTCGCTGGAGGAGCTCTTCCTCGAGGCCTACCGGTGAGCGCCGTCGACGGCACCACCCTGCTGCTGCGCCAGAACGTCCGGCGCGACCGGGTCATCGTGCCGGGCTGGCTGGCCGTGCTGAGCCTCATGGCCTACGCATCGGCCAGCGCCGTGGGGAGCCTGTTCTCCACGGCGCAGGAACGGCTGATGCTGGCCACCTCCATCAACGGCCAACCCGGGTTGCTGGCGCTCTACGGACCGATCCTCGATCCGGGCAGCACCGGCGAGCTGGCGATGTCGAAGCTGACCGTGCTCTACGCGCTCCTGAGCGCGATCCTCTACGTCGTCCTGGTCCGGCGCCACACCCGGATCGACGAGGAGTCCGGGCGGGCCGAGCTCATCGGCGGCACCGCGGTCGGACGCGCCGCGCCGATGCTGGCGGTGGTGGTGGAGTGCATCGCGGTCGCGCTCCTGCTCGGCCTGCTGGTGGCCGCGGCGAACGCCGTCGGCGGTCTGCCGGTGGCGGGGTCGCTGTGGTTCGGCATCTCCTGGGCCGGCACCGGCCTGGTCGCCACCGGCATCGCGGCCGTCGCCTGCCAGCTGTCGGCCAGCGCGCGGACCTGCGGGGCGATCGCCGCGGCCATGCTCGCCGCCGCGTTCGCGGTGCGCGCGGCGGGTGACGCCCTCGACGGCTGGCACTGGATCTCCTGGCTCTCGCCGCTCGGCTGGAACACCCAGCTGCGCGCATGGTCCGAGCCCCGGTGGTGGGTCTCCGTCCTCTACCTCGCGCTCTCGGCCGCCCTGCTGGCCCTCGCCGGCGCGATGCGGGCACGGCGCGACCTCGGGGCCGGGCTGATCGAGGCCCGGCCCGGACGGGTGTCGGGATGGATCGCGGGCGCGTGGGGACTCACCCTGCGGCTCCAGCGCACCTCCCTGGTGCTCTGGACCGTCGGCATCGCCGGGCTCGGCCTGCTCTTCGGCGCGATGACGCCCGGCTTCGACGACCTGTTCCGCGGCACCGGCGCCCAGGAGATCATCGACCGGCTCGGCGGCGCGTTCCTGGCGGCGCTGCTGCCGATCATCGCCATCGTCGTCACCTGCTACCCGGTCGCGGTGGCGTCCGGCGCGCACCAGGACGAGGCGGAGGGCCGGACCGGTACCGCGATCGCCGCCGGCACGTCGCGCGCCCGGTGGTTCGCCGCGACCGCGACCTTCGCGGCCGTGGGCGCGGCGTGGCTGATGCTGGTCGCGGGCCTCTGCCTGCGGGTCGGGTACGGCGCCGCCGGTGGTGCCGGCGGCGCCGACGTCCTCCCCGCCGCCGCCGGCTGGATCCCGGCGGTCTGGTTCGTCGGCGCGCTCGCGCTGGCCGGCTTCGCCGCGCGCCAGGGATGGGTCGGCTGGACCCTGCTGGTCACCTTCCTCACGCTGACCCTGGTGGGCGAGCTCCTGGAGCTCCCTGGCTGGATGGTGCGGCTCTCGCCGTACTCCGCGGTGCCGCTCTACCCCGCCGAGGCCTGGTCGTGGCGCCCCGACCTGGTCCTGCTGGCACTCACCGCCTCGATCGTCGTCGGCGCGTGGCTCCTCTTCCAGCGCCGCGACCTGGAGTAGGTCAGGCTCCGGCGAGGTCCAGGACCGCGACCCCCCGCACCCGGTCGGCGGCCAGGTCCCGGACGGCCTCGTCGGCGGCGTCGAACGGGTAGGCGGTGACGGTGGCGTGCACGTCGAGCCGGCGCGCCAGCCGCAACAGCTCGACGCCGTCGGTGCGGGTGTTGGAGGTGACGCTGGTGACCGTCCGCTCCCGGAACAGGTGCCGCTCGTAGTCGAGCGCGGGGATGTCGGTCATGTAGATCCCGGCCAGCGCGAGGGTGCCGCCCGCGTCGAGGTCGCCGAGGGCGTCGCGGGCCACCTCCCCCGCCGGCGCGAAGACGATGGCGGCGTCCAGCGGAGGCGGCGAGCCCCCGATCGGGTGCGCCGAGGCCGCGCCGATCTCGAGCGCGAGCCGGCGCGCCTCCTCGTCCCGGGTCACCACGTGCACCTCCGCCCCCTGCGCCAGCGCGATCTGGGCGGTCAGGTGCGCGCTGGCCCCGAAGCCGTAGAGCCCCAGCCGGCCACCGGGCGGCACCTGCGCCCGGCGCAGCGCCCGGTAGCCGATGATCCCGGCGCACAGCAGCGGAGCCGCCTGGACCGGGTCCAGACCGTCGGGCACCGGGTAGGTGTAGGCGGCCGGCGCGACGGCGTACTCGGCGTAGCCGCCGTCGGCGTCCCAGCCCGTGTAGAGCGAGCGCTCGCAGAGGTTCTCCCGGCCCGACCGGCACCACCGGCACACGCCGCACGTCCCGCGCAGCCAGGGGATGCCGACACGGTCGCCCAGCGACACCTCGCCGGTCTCCCCCGCCCCGGCGACGACGGTGCCGACCACCTCGTGCCCCGGCACCACCGGGACGCGGTGCGGCGGCAGGTCGCCGTGCAGGACGTGCAGGTCGGTGCGGCACACCCCGCAGGCCTCGACCCGGACCAGCACCTCGCCCTCGGCGGGGCTCGGGACCGGGATCTCGGCGAGCCGCAGCGCGCCGTCGCCGTTGGTCTGCCAGGCCTTCATGCTCGGAGCCGTCACCACCCCAGCATCGTCCCCGCCGCCCGTTCGCGGGAGTGACTCACGAACGCGCAGCCGGGGACCTTCGCCCTTGCCCCGCGGCCGCGCGGTGGCGTCCACTGGGCTGAGGCCATCCGGGGAGGATCTGATGAAGGCAGCCGTCGTCAACGAGTTCAAGGCGCCGCTCTCGGTGGAGGAGCGCGACATCCCAGAACCGGACCCGGGCCAGGTGCTCGTGCGGTTGGAGGCCTGCGGGCTGTGCCACACCGACATCCACGCCGCGCACGGCGACTGGCCCGTCAAGCCCACACCACCCTTCGTACCGGGCCACGAGGGCGTCGGCGTGGTCACCGCCGTCGGGGACGGCGTCACCAGCAGATCGGTCGGCCAGCGCGTGGCCATCGCCTGGCTCGGCGAGGCGTGCGGGCACTGCGACCACTGCGTCAGTGGCTGGGAGACACTCTGCGAGGCCCAGCAGAACAGCGGGTACTCGGTCGACGGGGGGTGGGCCGAGTACGCCGTCGCGGCCGCCGACTACGCCGTGCCGGTCCCGGACGGTGTCAGCTCGCTCGACGCAGCGCCGCTGACCTGCGCCGGCGTCACCACCTACAAGGCGATCAAGGTGGCCGGGATCAGTCCGGCGGAGCGGGTCGCTGTCTTCGGGATCGGCGGCCTCGGTCACCTCGCCGTGCAGTACGCGCGGCTGGTCGGCGCCGAGGTGATCGCGGTCGACATCAGCGACGAGAAGCTGGAGCTCGCCGCCGAGCTCGGCGCCGACCACGGCGTGAACGCGGCCGAGGTCGACCCCGTCGAGGCCATCGCCGATCTCGGCGGCGCCGACGTCGCGGTGGCGCTGGCGGTGAGCCCCGCGTCGTTCGAGCAGGCCTTCGCGTCGCTGCGCCGCGGCGGTCGGCTGATCTGCGTGGCGCTGCCGCCGGAGACGGCCGGACCGATGCACATCCCGATCTTCGACACCGTGCTCAAGGGGATCAGCGTGATCGGCTCGATCGTCGGCACGCGCGAGGACCTCGCCGAGGTCTTCCGCCTGCACGCACTCGGCCGCACCAGGGTCATCTCCGAGACGCGCCGTCTGGGGGACGTGAACGACGCCGTGGCCGAGGTGCTGGGCGGCTCCGTGCCAGCGCGGTTGGTCTTCGACCTCACCTGAGCGCCGGGGCCGGCGGCGGGTCGGCGTGCAGCTCGTGGCGGCCCGCGACGAGCAGCCACACCGCCAGGGCCGCGATCAGCAGCACGGGGAGCAGGTCGATGTCCGGCACCACGATCAGCGCGCCGAACAGCGCGAGCCAGCCGCTGCGGATCGCGGCGATGGTGATGCCGAGGACGGCGGCGCCCAGCACCACCGGCACCGGGGCGGCGTCGAAGATCCCGACCACCGCCCACCCGGCCGCGACGCCGACGAAGACCGCCGGGAAGATCCGGCCGCCGCGGAACCCGGCGGCCGCGGCGACGACCAGCGCGAGCAGCTTGACCAGCGCCATCAGGACGAGGGTCCCGGCGGAGTGGTCGGCGACGTCCTCCGAGATCTCCTTCATCTCCTCCAGTCCCTTGAACAGGGTCTCCGGGCCGCCGAGGACGCCGAGCCAGCCGAGCACGAAGCCGCCCACGGTGAGCGCCGCGACCGGCCCGGGCAGGCGGTGGAAGAGGCGGTGCACGGGCGTCAGCAGGTAGGACGCGCCCAGGCCCAGCGCGCCCGTCACCAGCGCGACGCCGACGGCCCACGCGAAGTCGCCGAGCGCGATGCCGTCGTACTCCGGCACGGCGATCTCGAACTGCGGGCCGATGGTCAGCAGCACCACCACCGAGCCGGTCGAGGCCGCGACCAGCGGGTTGAACAGCCGGTTCCACACCGGGAGGCCCGAGCGGTCGGGGCCCATCCCCGCCAGCGCCTCGGTCAGCAGCAGGGCCGCCGCCACCGGCGTGCCGAACATCGCGCCGAAGGTGCCGGCCAGGCTCCACTGCATCCAGGTGGGCGCGGCGACGCCGGCCATCAGCCGCATCCCGACGAGCACCATCAGCGAGGCGTTGATGATCAGGATCGGGTTCTCCGGGCCGAGGCTCGCCCCGCTCGCCAGCGTCAGCACGAGCGCCAGGGCCAGGCCGGGCAGCGCCAGCGGCGGCAGGGGGTCGGAGCCGAGCTCCTCGACGGCCGGGTCGGGTCCCGCGTGCCCGGGCGCGTTCCGGACGACCAGGCCGATCGCGAACCCGAACACCGTCAGCACCCCGACGATCCACCACCAGGAGTCAGGGTCCGCACCGAGCGCGCCGGAGAGCTCGGTCCACACGAGGTGCTGGAGCCCCTCGGCGAGCAGCGACAGCGCGAGCAGGCTGACCGCGCACGCGACGCCGACGAGCGCGGCGGCGGGGGTCTGACGCAGCAGCGCCACCGGGCGGACCTGGGCTTCGACCTCGGACGTCACAGCGGGCAACCTACGGAAGGACGACCGTCGTGCGGAACGGCCACGCCGTCGGCGTGGACAACGGGTCGCGCCGGCGGACCCGCGTTGTCCGGAGGTGGAGACTGGTGACGTGGTCGACGTGGAGCCGGAGCGGTTCGAGGAGTACGTCGCCGCCGCGCTCGACCGGCTGCCGCCGGAGCTCGGCCGGCTGATGAGCAACGTCGCGGTGACGGTCGACCACGACGGCGGACGCCCGGGCCTGCTCGGCCTCTACCAGGGCATCCCGCTCACGCGGCGCACCACGGCCTACGGCGGCGTCCTGCCCGACCGGATCACGCTCTACCGACGCGCCATCACGGCGCGCTGCGACACCGAGGACGAGGTGGCCGACCAGGTGCGGCGCACGCTCGTGCACGAGGTCGGCCACCACTTCGGGATCGGCGACCGGAGGCTGCGCGAGCTCGGCTGGTGACCTGACGACGGGGTCAGCCGACGGGGTCAGCCGACGGGGTCAGCCGACGGGGTCAGCCGACGGGGTCAGCCGACGGCCCAGGGCGTCGCCCGCACCCAGCCGCTCCGCCGCAACCGCTCGCCCACGGCCGCCCGGCGCCCCGGCTCCGCGGCCAGGCGGCGCAGGGCAGATGGCGC